>JARLGV010000070.1 GCA_031292555.1 Fimbriimonas sp. | reverse complement strand
GCCAGGGTGGGATTCGTGCCACATGTCTGGTTCGAAGCCGAGATTCAGATAGGTTTGAATCGCGGCAAGGCGGAAGTCGTCCGTCGTTAGGCGGATGTCTCGCTTGCCCGCGGCGGCTGCCTCAACGACCACCTGTACCGTCACGACCCGCCCGAGGCCCTTGCCTCCGTGGTTCGCGTCAGCCGCCACATAGTGGACCCAACCGCTGAATGGGAATCTTTCCGGCATCAGCTGATAGGACGCCGTCGCGACGATCTCGCCCTCGTAGGTCTCGACTACCCAAGTCGTGGCGACGTCGCGATTGACCAGGAGCACTTCGTTAACCCGGTCGACGTCCCATCGATCTCCGAACGCGGCGCCAAGCAGGCCCCCGAGCGGCTCGGCATCCAAAAGTGACGCCTTGCGCAGCCGGTACCCGTCCGCAAGCGCTCGTGTCTCCGGTACTTGGCCAAGGCGGTGAATCATGCGAAGTTGCGGTTGTTCCATTCCTCAGTCCGGTTTGCGTGCTACAAAGTGATGAACGTGCCAGTGCTTTGGCGTACTCAACGTGGTTTGGCCGTCTCGCTCTGCCTCCTCGAAGTGGAGAACCACGAAAGGCGAAAGCAGTTGCCAAGCTTCGTCGTGACTGTGCGCCGAATAGCCCCTGGCAACCCAGTCGTCATGGGGTCCCATCAATTGCCCGGCAATAATCCCCCCCGCGCGTACCGAACTTACCAGCCGCGGCCAAAATTCAATGAACTCGCCGGCGGTTAAGAAGAAGAGGCTGAATCCGGCAACGACGACGTCATAGGTCTCCTCTGAGAGGCTGAGATCCTGAAACAGCGACTCGATCACGATTGCCTCCGGCGCACGCTCCCGGATGATCTGGATCGCTTCCGACTCGGCGTCAACCGCCGTGACAGTCAGCCCCTTTTCGATCAAGTGCACGACCCCGTTCCCGACGCCAGCCCCCAGTTCGAGGGCCATTCCGGTTTGGGGCAACCACTTGTCGATCTCTTCGTACAGCGGGTGAAGCGGCGCCTTCAATGCCGCCGTGTAGTAATCGCTCCAACTGCCGACTGGATTCTGGGGACTTGCCATCCTAGAACTCGGCATGGCCGGGCGTTCGGTGGAACGGGATGACGTCGCGGATGTTCTTCATACCAGTGATGTACAGCAAGAGTCGCTCGAAGCCGAGTCCAAATCCAGAGTGAGGGGCCGAGCCATAGCGCCGCAAATCGAGATACCACCAGTAAGCTTCCAAGGGGAGGCCCATTTCGGTGATGCGTGCTTCCAGCACATCCAAGCGCTCTTCACGCTGAGATCCGCCGATGATTTCGCCGATGCGCGGCGCAAGTACGTCCATCGCGCGAACGGTCTTGCCGTCCTCGTTTCCGCGCATGTAGAACGCCTTAATCTCTTTGGGATAGTCGGTCAGAATCACCGGCCGCCCAACTTTGACTTCGGTCAGCCACCGCTCATGCTCGCTCTGCAAGTCGATCCCCCATGAGACGGCGTATTCGAACTTCTCGCCGCCCTGTTCCAGCAGCTTGATCGCCTCAGTGTACGTAAGCCGCTCGAACGGACTGCTCACAACGTGGCTTAGCGTCTCGAGCAGTTGTGGCTCGATGCGTTGATTGAAGAACGCGAGATCGTCGGCACAGTTCTCGAGGATATCGCCGATGACCTCCTTTAAGAACTCCTCGGCAAGGTTCATATCTCCATCGATGTCGCAGAACGCCATCTCCGGCTCGACCATCCAGAACTCGGCCAGGTGCCGGCTCGTACTCGAGTTCTCGGCACGGAAGGTGGGGCCGAACGTGTACACGTTGGTCATACCCATCGCAAGCGTCTCTGCCTCGAGCTGGCCGCTCACCGTCAAGTATGCCGGCTTGCCGAAGAAGTCCTCTTCCGGCTTCACCGAAGTCATTTGGAACCTCGATCCGGCCTTCTCCGTCTCAGTCGCCGGGACCGGATGAGCTTCAAGCAGCGTCGAAACAGCGAACATCGCGCCGGCGCCCTCAGCGTCGCTCGCCGTTATGATCGGCGTGTGGACATAGTGGAACCCGCGCTTCTGGAAGAACGAGTGAATGGCAAAGGCGGCGCGGTTTCGCACCCGGTAAACCGCTCCGAACGTGTTGCCGCGACCACGAAGATGGGCGATCTCCCGCAGGTACTCGAACGAGGCGCCCTTCTTTTGGAGCGGATAGGACACAGGATCGGCGGCCCCGTAGATCTCGACGCCGGAAGCCTCCAACTCGATCGCCTGGCCGGCGGCGGGGGAATCGACGATCCTGCCATCGAACCGAACGCACGCTCCGGTCGTGATCGACTTGAGGGTTTCGGCTGGAATGATGCCCTCGTTGACGATCACCTGTAGATCTTTGAAGCACGAGCCGTCGCTAATCTGAACGAACGAGATCCCCTTGCTGTCTCGTCGTGTCTTGACCCAGCCATAGGCCGAAGTCGTGGTCCCGGGAGCGAACGTAAAAATGTCCCGAACGTAGGTGCGCCGATAGTCCATCGAGACGCGAGTTTACCGTCCGTGCCACTGCGCCACGCAGATAGTGGCTCCTACTGACCCGATTGAATCAAACGGGATTTGAAGAAGATCTTTGAGCCTGCATTCCCAATCAGATCGATGAACGGGTGAACGAGCTTGGACTGCAGTGAATCGTCCGAGTCGAGAAACGACTCTACCAACCGATCGACCTTATCGGTCGGCCAATCGAAATTGCCGGTAGCGTCCAAAATTCCGAGTTTCAGCCTTAGTGTGGCGGTCAGTGGCAATTTCGATGCCTGGAGCGAAGAAGCCTTGGCATGGGCGGCAAGAACTTCCTGCAAAAGTGCTCGAGAGATTCTCACTAGATCGGCTGCCCGGAGAGCATATGCCGAATCGAGGTTCAGTCGACGGGGCCCCTGGACAAAGAACTTACCAACTGGGGTCGTCAAATCCACGGCGAGATCGTCGGGTACGGCGACTCCCGTCGAAATGACCTTTTTGGTCAAATCCGTGCCTTGCAGGTGTTCGATGCCAGCACGATTCTGAAGTTGGGGCCTGGCTGTCGAACCCTCCTCCGGCGCTGCATTCTGGGCGGCGAAAGCCCCAAACTTCGGGCCTATGGAGTGTGCTTGTTGGATACCAAAACCCATCGTGCCGCCAGCCGACATCGGTCGCGCAACCGCATGGTTGAACGGCCCGCTCGCAATCAGACGTGTGTGGTTGACGGGAGGGGAGTAGCCTCCGCCAGTGTCATGAGAGGGTCGCTGGGTCGCGAGAATTGCGACGACCACGCCAATCGCAATGGTTGGTATCGCGATGGATACGAGCAGCCGGCCCGGCGCCCGCTTCGACCTCTTCCGGGTTGGATGCTGCTCCGACAGCCATCGCTGCATCGACAAACGACCCAACGACTGCCTTCGCAGCCGTGCCGCTTGATCGGAATCGATGCCGAGCCGATCCGCCAAGGCCCGGAACCCAATCGGATTCTGGTCGACCCACTGGGCGACGAATGCACCGGCTTCATCGCCGGTCATCACATCAGACAGCCCATTTTCCATGCGATTCATCATACGGCAACATTTTCAAATCGACCTGCCAATTTATCGGGGACCCAGTGCCACGGTGATGTACTCGAGCGCCCAACCACCGGTGCCATCCTCCGGTCAGTCCTTAACATTGAAGTCCGGGGGATTGCGATACTTTCGACAAGAAGCCCTTCGGACTCGGCACAATACCCGCCGCCAAATATGGCCAATTCGGACCCAAAGGCCCATACGCTTTGGGGCGTTTTGAACCCGATTTCTCAATCAACTCGCATCAATTGAGCAGCCGACGATGACCAACGGCAGGTTCGCTCTAGCCTCGTTGCTCCGCCGAGTCCGGTCCGATTGGAGCGTCTTTGCCCACGCATTTATCGTCTTCGATTCCGTATAATCTTAAAAACCCCACCAGCGTTTTCCGGCTAGGCTTGTGCCTCCGGGTCGATCGGGGTTTCCTTGCGGAGGTCGTGGGATCGTGACGAAGTACATATTTGTGACTGGGGGCGTTGTCAGTTCGATCGGTAAGGGAATCACCACCGCTAGCCTCGGTCGACTTCTCCGAAACCGTGGCTTTACCGTCGCTCCGATGAAGCTGGATCCGTACATCAACGTCGATGCCGGCACGATGAGCCCCCATCAGCACGGTGAAGTCTTCGTGACCGACGATGGCGCCGAAACTGACCTAGACCTTGGCCATTACGAGAGGTTCATGGACGTTAACTGCTCCGGCGGCTCATCACTAACCACGGGAAAGGTCTACAGTGCAGTCATTTCGGCAGAACGTCGTGGGGACTATCTGGGAGGGACCGTTCAGGTCATCCCTCACGTCACCAACGAGATCAAGCGCGCGATTCACGCCTTGGCCGTCGAGCAAGAAGCCGACGTAGTCATTGCCGAGATCGGCGGTACGGTTGGTGACATCGAGTCGCTGCCGTTCCTCGAAGCGATTCGCCAGATGCGAACGGACGTTGGCCACGAGAACTCGATGTTCGTACATGTCACGCTTGTGCCGACAGTTGGACCGTGGCAAGAGGTCAAGACCAAGCCGACCCAGCACAGCGTCTACAAGCTCCGTGAAATCGGTATTGCCCCCGACGTGCTAGTCTGCCGCAGCGAAGTTCCTCTTCCTGTCGACGTCCGAGAGAAGATCTCCTTGTTCTGCGGCGTGCCAATTCAGGCGGTTATCGAATCGACGAACGCGGCGACGATTTACGAAGTGCCGCTTCTCTACGAAGAGGCCGGGTTAGGCGATTTCGTCGTAAACCGACTGAACCTCGAACACCGAGATGCCAACCTGACTGAGTGGAAGCGCCTTGTCGACACGCTCAAGAATCCAAAGCGAAAGACCACGATCGGGGTCGTCGGCAAGTACACGAGCAACGGCGATGCCTACAAGTCGATCGCCGAGGCCCTGACCCACGCCGGCATTCCAAACGACAGCGAAGTAAAGATAAAGTGGATTGAGTCCGACAGTCTGGAGACCGGAATCGACCCTAAAGTCGCCCTCGAGGACTGCGACGGCTTGGTCGTTGGTCCTGGCTTCGGCAGTAGAGGGATCGAAGGCAAGATATCCGCGATCCAGTATGCAAGGGAGAGTGGTTTGCCGTTCTTGGGGATCTGCCTCGGTCTTCAAATGGCCGTCATCGAGTTTGCTCGAAACATATGCGGATTGGACGGCGCCAACTCCGAGGAAATGCTTGATAACCCGAATTACCCGGTCATCCACCTACTACCAGAGCAAAAGCATGTAACCGAAAAAGGTGCGTCCATGCGGTTGGGCACGTATCCCTGCAACCTTGTTCACGGGACGATATCATCCCAACTCTACGGCGCCCATCGGATCGAAGAGCGCCATCGGCACCGCTACGAGGTTAACAACGACTTCCGCGAGATGCTGCAGGAGCACGGCATGATCGCCTCCGGTGTTTCGCCCGACTATCGATTGGTCGAGATGATCGAACTTCCCAGTCACCCGTTCTTCGTGGGTACTCAAGCTCACCCGGAATTCAAGTCTCGTCCGAATCGTCCCCACCCCCTGTTCCAGGGCCTCGTCAAAGCGGCGGTGGAGCGAAAGGCGAGCGTAGCCTCCAGTCTGATGTAGCTGATGCCTCACACAAAGAAACCGAGTTTCGAACACTTCCGGTCCTCCCTGGTGGGGAACGGCAAACCCCTCGCCGAAAAGTTCATTGTTCCGATCCAAGCGTCCATCGTTTCGCGCCTGGACGATATCAAGGATGTCCTTGTCCAGAAAGTTCGCCGCCAAGGACACAAGGAAACGTTGGTTGAGTTCTCGGCGACATGGGTGGGCATGGATACTGAGGTCTCCTCCATCGTTTCCGCATTGAAGAGAGGTTGGCCAGAGGATGTCTTCGAAAACGGCGAATCGATGTTCTACGTGGATCGATTCGAAGAGAACGTCTTGCTCCAATTTGCCGTGAAGTATCCGGAGGACCGCTACCTGACCGGCCGCTTGTTGGTTACGCGATAGGGGCTACGCGATGTTTCTTGAACTCGGCGTAACGGCGAGCAAGAAACTCACCCAAGTCCGGATTCTGGAACGTGTAGCCTTCTTGAAGGATCTTCTCGGGGATGATCGCTTGACTGGCCAACACCGCCTCCGAAAATTCTCCTAACGCAAGCTTGACGAACATGGACGGAACATGGCCGAGAACCGGTCGTCTGTTGGCTCGCCCGAGCGCACGATAGAAGTCCCTTCCGGTCACCGGCGTGGGCGCCGCGAGGTTCACCGGTCCTTTGACGCTCTCGTGTTCCATCGCGAATTGGATGATTCCAACCGCATCGGTAAGCGAGATCCACGGAAAGAACGCTTGGGGCGCTATCGAAGCGTAGACGGGTGCGCACTTCAGAAACGTCGACATTGCTTCCAGGTAACCGCCAGTTGGATCGAGTACGTTGGCGAGGCGAAGATTGACGACTCTGGCACCAAGCTTCCGCGCCCGATTTGCCTCCTGTTCCCATAGGATGCAGACCTGCGAAAGAAACCGCCGGTCAGGGTCTGGCCCGGATTGCTCAGTGATCGCCTCGTCGCCTCGATTGCCATAGAAGCCGACGGCGGATGCACAGAGCAACACCTTCGGCGGCGTCTTGAGCTCCTTCATCCACTCGATCAGGTCCCCGGTCGTCTCGATCCGGCTGTCCAAGATGATGTCTTTTCGCCTTTTACTCCAACTTCCAGCGACCGATTCTCCCGCCAGATTCACGACCGCATCGACCGCGTCGGGCCTCTCTCCGAACGGCGTCAGGCGAACGCCAGGCGGAAAACGGTCGTTCATCGGGGTCCGTGGCGAGCGGACCAGTACCGTGCATTCGTGTCCCGCCATCATGAGATCGCGCGTCAACCGCCGCCCGATAAATCCGGTTCCACCGGCAATTAGCACCTTCATAGGTTCAAAGCGAAGCCTCGAGCCCGTCTGTTACAGTCGGAAACAGGCAGACGCCCGATCGATCGCTCCCCTACCCTCCATCCTACCGCCCTAGCCCACGTCGGAGGCGGAGAGGCCGGGCAGTTGAGTCATCGAGTTCCAGCGATCCAGAGTTTCACGCAACTTCACGCTTAGCGCCGGTACGAACCCTCCGGCGGCAACATTGGCTACCGCAACGTCCCACCCCCCCGCTACTCCATCACTCCGTCACCCCGCTCCACGCACAGTTTGTTCGTTGAAGCAGAAGGAATATTCACGCAGAGAGTGGAACATGGAATCATGCACGGCGACAGTGAAGTCCAATTAAAATTAAGTACCCAGGAAGCCGAAGATCTGATGCATCGCGTCATGCGTCGCCAAGCCGGGCTAAGCCTCAAGGTTGCCGCGATCTTTATCGCCATCCTGGTCGTTCTTCCCCTTTTCAACCTCTTCGCCCCCACATTGGCCGCGAAGACGGTCGTGGGGTTTCCACTCAGTTGGCTTATACTCGCCATTCTGTTCTATCCGCTGACTTGGGCGCTTTCGAACTTCTTCGTGACCCAAAGCGACCGAATCGAGGCTGAAATCGCCAAAGAGGAGTCCAGGTGAGCGAGATATCCATCCCCTTGGTCTTCATCGTGCTGATGATCGGCGCGACCGTTCTGTTAGGTATTGCAGCCACGCGCAAGGCGAAGACTGCCGCCGACTTCTATGTCGCAGCCCGGTCTGTCGGCGTGGCGATGAATGCATCGGCCATATCAGGTGAATACCTGTCCGCTGCCTCGTTTATGGGCATCGCCGGTCTGATCATGAAGAACGGGTACGACGCCCTGTGGTACCCGGTCGGATATGCCGCCGGCTATCTACTGCTGCTTCTTTTTATCGCCGGCCCCCTCCGTCGATT
>JARLGV010000069.1 GCA_031292555.1 Fimbriimonas sp. | reverse complement strand
GGATCTGGCGGATGGAGTTCTTCGACCACCGGCCGATGGCGGACGTCGCCCTGCTCGAAAAGGGCTGGTACCTAACCTATATGAACGTGGGCAACACGTTCGGCGCGCCGAGCGCGATCGACCACCTCGACAAGTTCTATACCGAGATGACACGCAAGTACCGCCTGAACCGGAAGACGGTGCTCGAAGGCTTCAGCCGGGGCGGCCTGTACGCCTACAACTTCGCGGCGCGGTTCCCGAAGCGAGTCGCCGCCATCTACGGCGATGCCCCGGTCTGCGACTTCAAGAGTTGGCCGGGTGGCAAGGGAGTCGGCCCGGGCAGCAAGGACGATTGGACGAGTCTGATCAAGCTATACGGGTTTAAAGACGAGGCAGAGGCGATCGCCTATCGCCACAACCCGGTCGACGAGTTGGCGCCTCTCGCCAAGGCACACATCCCGATCCTGCACGTCATCGGCTCTGCCGACGAGGTCGTTCCGGTCTCCGAGAACACGGACGTGGTCGAATCGCGATACAAAGTGCTTGGTGGCGAGATCGTCGTTATCAGGAAACCGGGAGGGTTACACCACCCCCACAGCCTCGACGATCCCACTCCGATTGTGGACTTTGTGCTGTCGCATACGCGGTAGGGTCGCGGGGAATGTGCCGACGTCCGAGCGGAGCCCCTTCACATCAGCCATGCGGTTTGGCAGAAGACTCATATTCGCGTTCCCACGCCCTCCGCGAGGGAGAGGGTCAGGGAGTTTCCGCAAGCCGCCGACGCAGTCGGAAGTCCTAATTCACTTGGTGCCTTGTCCCTGCCACAGGCTCACGTTGAAGGGTGGGTAAGCCTCGGAAATCGGGAAAACCAAGGAGCCAGGGGCGCGGGTTCGAAAGCCTCCCCCACCCTCTCGCCTCCGCAAGCGGAAGGAGAGGGAGCGCCATAGAGCGGCGGTGGCGAACTCGGAGGTTTCGCCGTCACTCGCAATCGCGTTCCCTCGCCCTCCGCGAGGGAGAGGGTCAGGGAGAGGGAGTTTCCGCAAGCCGCGGACGCAGTCGGAAGTCCTTATTCACTTGCCGCCTTGTCCCTGCATCAGGCTCGCCTTGAAAGGTGCATAAGCCGAAATCCGGACTATCAAGGAGCCAGGGGCGCGGGGTCGCAAACCTCACCCCATCCTCTCGCCTCCGCAAGCGGAAGGAGAGGGAGCGCATTCGGCCATTCTCTGACATACCTCCGGGCTCGGATAAACCTCGTAGTCGCATTCCATCGCGTTCCCTCCTCGCTGGTAGGATGGGTTGACGGCACTTGATATGCTTATTGGCTTCTCGATTCCGATTTTTGCCCCGGTTGACACCCTGCGGCAGACGTTCGTGGCCCCTCCCGCGTCGGCTCGGCCGTGGGTCTATTGGTACTTCATGGACGGGAACATGACCCGCGAGGGGATCAAGAACGATCTGATCGCGATGCGAAAGGCGGGCATCGGCGGCGCCATCTTCCTGACCGTCGATATCGGCATTCCGCGCGGGCCTGTGGTCTACATGAGTTCGGAATGGCAATCGATGGTCCGCTACGCCATAGGCGAGGCGGCCAAGAACGGCATCGAGATCGCAATCGGGACCGGTCCCGGTTGGTGCGGAACCGGTGGCCCCTGGATCAAGCCAGAGCAGGCGATGCAGGATCTTGTCTGCAGCAAACTTCCCCTCACCGGTCCTCGCACGTTCCACGAGGCGCTCCCAAAGCCCCAGCCGAGAACGCCGTTCTTCGGGATGGGCTCGATGACTCCGGACCTGGAAAAGCAATGGAGGGCCTTCTATCGAGACGAAGTCGTGCTGGCCGTCCCAGATCGGCCAGGCATGCGTCCTCTTGATGGGCTCGACGAAAAGTCGTTCGTGTACCGGGCTCCGTATTCCTCCCAACCGGGCGTCAAGCCATTCCTGTTCCCCGAACCGAAAGACAAAGCCACGCCACCGGCGATCGCGTCGAAGGACGTCATCGACCTCACCAGTAAAGTTGGCCCGGACGGTACGCTGAACTGGCACGTTCCCGCCGGGAAGTGGACAGTTCTTCGGTTCGGGCGCGCCCTGACCGGCCAGACCACTCGCCCCGCACCGGCGGCCGGATTGGGGTTTGAGACGGACAAGTTCGAGACCGCTGGAATCGACTATCACATCGCCGCGTTCCTCGATCCGATTGTCAAGCAGACCGCGCGCACAACCGGCAAGGGTCTCACGTTCCTGCACTTCGACAGTTGGGAAATGGGATCCCAGAACTGGTCGAAGCACTTCCGGCGGTTGTTCCTGCAGCATCGGGGCTACGATCCGCTGCGCTACCTGCCCGTTATGGCTGGCGATATTGTGGACTCCGTCTCCACCTCGGAACGCTTTCTGTGGGACCTGCGGCAGACCGCGCAGGAACTCATCAAGGCGAACCATCTGGGAACCCTCGCCACCTATGGTCACCGGTACGGCTTGGGCCTCTCCGTCGAGCCGTACGACATGAGCCCGTCGGCCGACCTGACGATGGGCGCGATCGCCGATGCGCCGCAAGGCGAATTCTGGTCGAAGGGCTTTGGGTTCAACTCCGAATACAGCACGTTCGAAGCAGTCTCCATCGGACACACGAACGGTCGCCCGATCATTGGCGCGGAGGCGTTTACCGCCGACGACCGGGACGCATGGCTGCAACACCCCGGCTCGATGAAGGCTCAGACCGATTGGGCCTTGGCGACGGGGATCAATCGGATCATCATCCACCGCTTCGAGCACCAGCCCGTCGAAAACCAGTATCCCGGAATGACGATGGGGCCGTATGGCGTCCACTGGGACCGCACCGAGACGTGGTGGACCATGGTCCCCGCCTACCACGAGTACCTCTCTCGCTGCCAAGAGATGCTCCGGAAGGGGCTGCCGGTGGCGGATGTGCTCTACCTCAACCCGGAGGGCGCTCCCGCCGTTTTCCAGCCGGCGCCGGGCTCAACGATCGGCGAACTGCCGGATCGAAGGGCGTACAACTTCGACGCGTGCTCCCCCGAAGCGCTGATGTCCCGAGCCACCGTGAAAAACGGCCGGATCGTCCTTCCCGATGGCGTGAGTTATCGCCTCCTCGTCTTGCCTCGAGTCAAGTCGATGACTCCCGCATTGGCAAGGAAGATCGAAGAACTGGCGAAGGCAGGGGCCACTATCCTGGGGACTCCTCCGAAGTCGTCGCCCAGCCTCTCGGGCGGGGCAAAGAGCGATGCCCAGGTGAAGGCGATCGCCGCCAGACTGTGGTCCGGCCGCATCGGCAAGGGACTCGTCCTGGAGGATCGCTACACGGTCGACGACCCCGTCACCGTCGAGGCGGCACGGTGGATCTGGACGCCGGAAGGCGACCCCGCGGTGAGTGCGCCTCCTGGAAAGCGATCCTTCACCAAGTCGTTTCAGGTAAATGCGAAGCGCGTCGCGTCGGCGAGAGTCGCCTTTACCGCCGACAACCGCTTCGACCTCTACATGAACGGCGCCCTTGTCGCCTCGGGAACCGACTTCCATCAGGTCCAGTCAGCTGACGTGACTCGGCTGCTGAAGCCGGGTAGGAACGACATGCGGGTCGACGCGACGAACGATGGCGACACTCCCAACCCCGCCGGCCTTATCGGAGCGTTACGTATCAAGACGAGCGATGGGCAGACCTCCACCATCGTTACCGATGCGACCTGGAGCACCGACTTGGGCTCGGCAAAGGATCTCGGTCCATGGAACATGGGCCCCTGGGGACTGGCGGGAGCAACTTCGGGGGCACCCGCCATGTTTGCCAGTTACGAAACGACGTCAGATATCCTACGACGCGTCCTTCACGTCCAGCCGGACCTGGAGTCGGGAGACGCGCTCCGCTACGCCCATCGAAAGATCGGCGCAACCGACGTCTATTTCGTCGCCAACCGGTTTTCCTCACCGTTGAGTCTGAAGGCAAGCTTCCGCGTGGAACACGGCGCGCCCGAATGGTGGGATCCGATGACCGGTAGCACGCGAGCGCTTCCGTCGTACACCCAATCCCACGGGCTAACCTCCATTCCGCTGAAGCTCGATGGACTTCAGAGCGGTTTCGTCGTCTTCCAACCAAGCCGTTCGCGAACCGGACACCCGGGGGCCAATTTCCCGGTGCTCAAGACGGTTGCGACGCTTGGAGGCCCATGGCAAGTCCACTTCAATAGGCGATTTGGGGGTCCGGCCACCGCGGACTTCTCCAGACTAGAGGATTGGACTCACTCGGATGACGAGTCGATTCGCTACTACTCGGGCGAGGCGACCTATGACAAGAGCTTCGACCTCGCGTTCGCGCCGTCCAGTCGCCCTCTGGTGCTCTCGCTGGGCGAAGTCGAGAACATCGCATCCGTTCGGCTGAACGGGGTCGAACTGGGCACGACGTGGTGCGCCCCTTGGCGATTGGATATCCCCGCCAGAGCGTTGCACAAGGGCGGGAACCGCATTTCAATCACGGTGGCGAACCTGTGGGCAAACCGCCTGATAGGCGACGCCAAACTGCCGGAGGCCCAACGGGTCACCAAGACGACGTGGTCTCCCTACGGTTCCGACTCCAAACTGCAACCCTCCGGCCTGTTAGGTCCAGTTGAAGTGCGGGAGGCGGGGAGAGGGTAGCGAGGGGCGGGTCCGCTGCCGGAGGCGCCGGGGCCCCCCGGACATGCCGCGCGCAAACAAAACAATGCCTCTTCGGCGCTACTTCCTGCCGTCCCCGCGATTACTGCGCAAGGCCGGGATACAACCGGGCGGCGATCACGATCGCGACGACCGTCGATCCGAGGAGTACTGCGAGGTCTAGGCCGATCGGAAAGTTGTTGACCCCGCCGACGATCATCGTCGAGCGCAAAAGGTCCACCTGGTAGGTCAACGGATTCATGTGGGAGATCGCCTGTAACCAAGGTGGCATCATCTTGATCGGATAGATCGCGTTACTCGCAAAGAAGAGCGGCATCGTCATGACTTGACCGATGCCCATGAACCGCTCGCGCGACTTTACGATGCAGGCGATGATCAGCGAGAACGTGGAAAAGAAGGCGGCCCCGAGGAGGATTGCGACAAGACCGCCGACCAGATGGATCGGATTCCAGTCCAAATGCACGCTCAAAATCAGCGAAAGGCAATAGACGAATACGCTCTGAATGATCCCCCGCATACCGGCTGAGAGCGCCTTGCCGGCGACCAGCGCCGACCTGGGGGCCGGGCTGACGAGGTACTTGTGCAAAATGCCGAGGTCCTTCTCCCAGATCGCGGACAGCCCATAGAAGATCGACGTGAACAGGACGCTCTGGGCCAGGATCCCGGGCGCCATAAAGTCGAGATAGGGTAGCCGGCCGGTGTTGATCGCACGAGCATGGGACATGACTTGGCCAAACACCAGCATCCATAGTGCGGGTTGGATGGCACGCGATAGGATCTCGGTGGGATCGCGGCGCAGTTTGGTCGCCTCGACCCCGACCATCGCGAACGCCTTGGACACGAAGGCGATGACCCGGATCAGCCGAGCCTCCTCGCGGTTCGGCGCGCGCGGGAGATCGCACGGAATCCGCTCGATTCGTCAATGCGCTCTCCAGCGAACTTGATGAAAACGTCGTCGAGGGTCGCCTTCGGATCTCCGGTGGCGGTCTTGAGTTCGGCGGAGGTTCCGACCGCGACCATCTTGCCGTGGTGCATCACTCCCATCCGGTCGCAGAGGTTCTCCACCTCGTCCATCAGGTGGGTGGTCAGCAGAATCGTTGTCTGATACCGGTCGCGCAGTTCGAGGATGTGGTCCCACACTGAGCTTCGCGCCACTGGGTCGAGACCGACCGTCGGTTCGTCCAGGAACAGCATCTTCGGCCGATGGAGCATCGACTGGGCGATCTCCAGCCGCCGGATCATCCCACCGGAGAACTGCCGGACCCGCTTGTCGGCGACGTCGGCCAAGTTCATGAACTCGAGCGCCTCCTCGGCTCGTTCGCGGCGTTCCGCCTTCGGTACGTCATAAAGGGTGGCGACGAGGAGCAGGTTCTCTTTGGCGGTAAGGTCGCCGTCGGCTGATACCATCTGCGGCACATATCCGATCTGCCGCCGCACGCTCGCCGACTGCTTCACGATGTCGTAGCCGCATATGGTCGCGGTGCCCGATGTCGGACGCAGCAGCGTCGTCATCATCTTGATCATCGTGCTCTTGCCGGCGCCATTGGGACCGACAAGCCCAAATACCTCGGATTCGCGAACGGCAAACGAAACGTGGTCGACGGCGGTCAAGACATCGAATCGACGGGTCAACGATTTCGTTTCAAGAAGGTTCAAAGGCTCATATGAGTCTACGCTATCGACGGGAGGGTTGTAGCTGGCACAAACCATACGTTACGATCAGGGATCGAGGCGTGATCTCCTAGAATGGCTGCCCACTTCTAGGAATCAGTTCAGATGCTCAACAAGCTACCTATCGGCCAAAGATCCTGAGACTGAATATAGAGACAGGCTGCACCTAAAGGTCCGTCATGTTTGATCTCCGAAAACGATAGTGACCGCTCAGTACTTCCTAGCCCATGACCTTTACATCTTTAACTTAACTTTTCATCCATTTTCCTCTCTTGCCTTGGCATACAGAGATTTTCAGTGTATCTTTTATGGCGACATCTCTTGTGAGTTTTCACAGGATTCCAGATGTTTACCTCCTGTATTGGTGGCTTATATGTTCATAAATGCCCTTATCTCCAGCCGTCTATTTCGTTATCTGTCCTTTCTTGTGGCTCTATGAATTTTTGAGTGGGTGGAGTTCAAGTTTGCCGAGGAAGAATAGGATGGCGACTCTGAAGTTTTGGAACTGTCTGAATCCCCTGGCGACGGTCTTAATCTCCTGAATGAGGGCATTGACTGCCTCCCCATAGG
>JARLGV010000068.1 GCA_031292555.1 Fimbriimonas sp. | reverse complement strand
TGGAGGAGAGAAGGAGATTCGAACTCCTGGGACATCGCTGCCCAGCGGTTTTCAAGACCGCCGCAATAGACCACTCTGCCATCTCTCCGCGAGACTAGAGTTTACTTCGCCAGCGCGGCTTCTGGGGTTTCGAAGATTTCGAATACCCGATCCATCATGACCATTTCGAAAAGCTGTTTGACCTCGGCGGACAGGCTGCAGAGCCGGAGCGTGCCGCCCTTGCCCTTGATGCTGCGCAAGCAAGAAAGCATGGCTCCCAAGCCGGTGCTGTCCATAAACTCCACTTCCGACAGGTCGATTACGAAATGGGCGGACTTGTCCATCAATGGGCTCATCGCCGAACGAAAGGTTGCGACGTTGTCCGTTTCGAGGCTATCGGCATTGACCCTCAGCACGAGAGCGCGTCCGTGTTGGATCGATTCTGGAGTAATAGTCATAACCTATTTGAATACGTTAGCACGTTTTTTCAGTGTCAGTAGATTTTGGTGGCCTTCCAGACGATATGCAACCTCGTCTACGCACTTTTTTATGATAGAAATCCCAAACCCACCGTCTTTCGAGCCATCCAAGACCGGATCGGGCACTGTGATAGGATCAAAGTGGGCGCCTGGGTACACCATATCGACGTTGAACCACCCATCGCTGGCAGATAGACGTACTTCGATCGGAATTCCCTTGTGCCCCGGCCGCGAGTGGCGCACCACATTGCTCGCCGCCTCTTGCACTCCAAGCAGAAGCGCGCTGACCTCGTCTGCCGTAAACCCGAATCTGGCACTGGATGCCGCACCTTTGACGAAGTTACGCACTTTTCGAAGGCTTCCCGAATCGGCCCACAAGCGAAGGGATCCGGCCCTTGCCTGCTCCAGCCCTCGGTAGCGGATCGCCACGCACGTGAAGTCGTCGCCGACACCAAGTCCCTCAAGCCCTTCGCGCCTGAGCTCGCGTACCTCGGAGAGAAACTCCTCAAGCGGCAAGTGTCCGCGATCCTCGACCCAGGCCGCAAAGCGCGACATTCCCATCCGCTTTCCGTCCGGAAGTTTCAGGTCGGTGACGCCGTCTGAGTAGAAGAGCAGGAGGTCTCCCGGCTGAAGTCGGGCGCTGTGCTGCTGATACGACTCGGAGCCCGAAAAACCGAGCGGAACATTCGTGGTGTCCTGGAGGAAGCAAGTGCCCGACAAGGCGTCCCAGAGAACGATTTTCGGGTGCCCGCAGTTCACGTAGGTGAGGGTGTCGGTCGACGCGTCGAATCGCGCATAGCAAAGCGTGAGGAACGTCCCAAGGTCGATCAGTTCTGCGCAAATCAACTCGTCCAGGCTCTGAATCAACCTCTCTGGGCTAGGCAGCCCGGGCGATCCGCCCTGGGTCAGCAGGGAGATCATGCAGCGCTGGAGACCGGCCTTGACTCCGGCGCCCACCATGGCGGCCGGAACGCCCTTGCCCATCACGTCGCCGACGAACACGTCGACCAGGTTGCTGCCGTGGGTAAAGAAGTCGCAGAAATCTCCGTCGACTTGCTGGGACGGAATGCTTAGACTTGCGGTCTCGATCGCGCTCGTGGTTCGAGGAGGCGGTCGGTACAGCAGGCGCTTTTGGATCGTCGCGCCAAGTTCGATCTCATTCTGCCTCGCCTGCTGAAGCTCGCGATTCGTCCGACGAACCGCTTCCTCCGATTCTAGAATACGATTCGCGACGTTCAGCCGCGCCACAAGCTCGCCATGGTCGAGCGGCTTGGTCAAGAAGTCGTCGGCGCCGCCTTCCAGAGCCTCCAAGCGATCCTTGCGGTCCGTGCGCCCGGTAAGCAGGATGATATACGTGTAGCTGTTGGCCTGCATCGCGCGGATGCTTCGGCAGACCTCCATGCCATCCATCTCCGGCATCATCCAGTCAAGAATGACGACCCGGAACGGTTCCTTTTGGAGAAGGCTCCATGCCTCGGCGCCGTTGCTCGCGAAGACCACGTCGTGATTCATCGAGCTCAGGCTCTGAATGAGGATCTCTGCGGAGACCTCGTCATCGTCGGCGACTAGAATCCTCATGCTTCAGCCTTACTCAACCCATCGATGTACGAGCGGAGATCCTCGTGCAGCAGCACCATCTCGTGGCTCAATTCAGTCGCCAGGGCCCCCGACTTATCGTCGATCTGCTCGTTCACGGCAAGGGTCTCCAGATCCTGACAGATCGTGCCGACCCGATTGGCGCCGATTGTAAAACTACTTCCCTTGAGCGCGTGGGCGGCCGCCCGCACACCCTTGTGGTCGATCGAAGAGATCGATCTCTCGATCTGCGAGACCGAATCTACCGAGGTGGCGAGGTACCGGTCAATCACTTTCAGCTTGAGCGAGGAGCTTCCGCTACAGGACTCATCCAGCCGTTTGAGATCGAACGAGGAATCCCGTTTGGGCTCCGGCGCCTGCCGATGAAGTGTCTCCGCGACGTGTCTCCCCGTTGCCGCCGTCAACTTCTCCAGAAGCAGGGCCGGCTGCAGCGGCTTGGAAAGATAGCTGTCCATACCTGCACTCAGGCATCGCTCCTTGTCTCCCGTCATCGCGTTCGCCGTCATGGCAATGATCTCTGTGTGGGATTGAGTCAATTGCTCTTGCGTCCTGATCACGGCTGTCGCCTCGAAGCCATCCATCACCGGCATCTGAACATCCATCAAGATGGCATCGAACTTCTCCTTGGCGGTGGCGTCGACCGCCATCAGTCCGTTGTTGGCGGTCACGACATTGCAGCCCCACATATCGAGCAATTCGGATACCACCATTTGATTTACCGGGTTGTCCTCAACGACGAGAATTCGCACGCCCTTGAGCACTTGCCCGACATCGGTGTTGTCCTTTCGTTCAGGTTCGGCTTTCGGCACGATGCCCGTCACTTGGGAAAGAGCGTTATACAGCGGAGAATTCCGTACCGGCTTCGAAAGCACCGCTGCATAGAGAGACGCCGACTCCGTATCTGGCGGGTTGAACCCGGAGGAGGAAAGCAGGATCAGCGGGAGTTCCTTGAATCGCACGTCCCGCTTGATCGTGCGAGCCGCTTGCAGACCGTCCATGCCCGGCATATGTAGGTCCATAATGACGGTCGAGAAAGGGTCGGCGGTGCTAAGCGCGATCGCAGACAAGGCTTCGGTGCCGTTGGTGGCTTCTTCTACGCGGCAGTTCCAGGATTGCAGCATCTCGCGCAGGATGAAGCGGTTCGTTGCGTTGTCGTCGGCGACCAGCACTCGAATCTCTGGGAAATTCTTGCTGACCTCTTCGACGTCGACCTTCGGGGCGGCTTGCTTCTTGAACGCCACTTCCAGCCAGAATTCGCTCCCCTTCCCCACCGTGCTCTTGACCCCGATCTCGCCGCCCATCAACTCGGCGAGCTGCTTGCTGATCGTAAGGCCCAGACCTGTTCCACCGAACTTGCGCGTCGTCGTTCCATCGGCCTGAGTAAAGCTGTCGAAGATCTTTGCCTGCCGATCGGCGGGAATGCCGATGCCGGTATCGACGACCGCGAGTCGATACGTCACGCGCTTGGGGTTGTCCTTCAAGACGCTGACCTGAATGCTAACCTCGCCGCGCTCGGTGAACTTGATCGCATTGCCAAGCAGATTTGTCAGGATCTGGCGAAGTCTGCTCGGGTCTCCCACGACTCTCGAAGTGATTCCCGGCGGAATGACGCAATTCAGCTCCAACCCTTTGACGTGCGCGGTCGGCGCCATGACGTCGCAGAGGTCTTCCAGCATCAGCCGCAGATCGAATGGGAAGTTCTCAAGAGTCATCTTGCCCGCTTCCATTTTCGACAGGTCGAGGATGTCGTTGAGGATCGCCAATAGGCTTTCGGCGCTCTCTCGGACGGTTCGGGCGTAGCCTTGCTGCTTTTCGGTGAGCGGAGTATTCAGCAGCAGATGCGCCATGCCGATCACGCCATTCATCGGCGTTCGGATCTCATGGCTCATATTCGCGAGAAACTCGGACTTCATCCTGGTCGCCGCAACCGCGGAATCTCGCGATTCCTTCAGTTCCTCAGCAGTACGTTTCAACTCCCGGTTCTGCTGGTAGGCGAGTTGGTTCGCGGCCTCGATCTCTCTGACATAGGTATCAAGCGTCGACTGCGTCTTCTTCTGCTCGGTCAAGTCGTTGGCCATGCCCACGAACCCGAGCAAGTTGCCGTTGACGTCCTTGACCGCACTGATCGTAAGCACGATCGGGAACCGGGTTCCATCCTTGCTGACATAGGTCCATTCGTTCGAGTCGAACGTGCCAGAGCGAGCCTTTGCGACCAAGGTCTCGAAGCCGGTAGAGACTTTTCGATGCAAGTCTCGCGAGAGTAGCGCGGCCCGAGCCTCCAATTCCGATCGGTCCACGAAGATCGTGGGATCCTTTGCTCCGACCACTTCAGCCGACGAGTAACCCAGCCACTCTTCAGCCGTGCGATTAAAGATCGTAATCGTGCCGTGCGTATCGGTCGCGATTATCGCGCTTCCAACCGAATCGAAGATCGCGGACTGTAAGGCGTTAGCCTGCTGGAGGCTATTCTCGATTTCAATTCGAGAGGCCAAGTCCCGCATGAGGAGCAACGCCGCTCCAAGCACCGCCAACGTAGCGATGACGAGGCCGCCGATCAACCATGTTTGAGATGCGCTACGATTGGACTCGTTCTCAATAGCCAGTTCGGACAGGTGCTTCTCCAGATCCTGCCTCAATACCTTGATTTCTGACCGAACGTCGTCCATCAGGTGGAGTCCCTGCCAACCTCGCACCATGTCCGAGCCGGCATCCGCGCCACGGCTTCGAGCAGTCGTAATCACCCGGTGCATGACTTCGATTTTTCGTGTTCCAAGCGACTCGACTCGTTCGACCGTCTTCTCGAGTTTGGCGGTTCCCTTGGCAGCATCCTTTAGCTTGCGGATACAAATCAGAAAGGCGACGGAGTCCTCATCGAACGACCGCAAGTAGTCCGATTTCAGCGTAATCAGATATCCACGTTGCTCAGACTCTGCTCGCGTAAGGATTCCCTCGATATCGCTCGCGAGTTGGATCTGCTTGGTCGCAGCTTCGAAACGCTCGGCGCTCTTCATAAAGCGATTCGAGCTGCTAAATGTCGCTAATGCAACCGCAAGCAACGCCAAACAGCCCAACCCGTAAGCAAAGCTGATTAAAAGGCGCGTCTTTTGGCGATTAGAAGGCATCCGTATACTCTAACCAAAGTGAAGGGTATGACAATTCTTGTTTCAGTCTCCGCCAGACGCGGACCTGCCGCATGGCTCGAATCGACAACGCCCCTCTCCAAGCGTCCTATAACATTGTAGCTAGGATGGCTGGTAAATGTGTAAGGTGGGCCATTCCAACCGCGATTGGCGCCGGTACCTATAGGATTATCACCGGTGCGAAACCGCCAATCCAGGGGAGATAATGAGACATGGATCTTGGAATTAGCGGAAAAGTAGCGATGGTGGCAGCGTCTACCAAGGGCATCGGATTTGCCATCGCGCGGCAACTCGCAATGGAAGGCTGCAAGGTCTCGATCTGCGCTCGTCACGAAGAATCCCTGGAGGCCGCCGCCTCGGCAATCGGAGATGACACGCGCTCATACGTTGTCGACGTATCCAATTCCGAGGACCTGACATGGTGGGTCGAACAGACTGTCCAAGATCTAGGCGGCGTGGACATTCTGGTGACCAATACCGGCGGGCCCGCCGCCGGAACAATTGACCAGATCACCGACGAGCAATGGCAAGCAGGTTTCGACAGTACGCTTATGAACGTGGTCCGTCTCGTCGGCGGCGTTCAGCCGATCATGGCCGAGCGGGGCTGGGGCAGAATCGTGCATATCACTTCCCTTGTCGCCAAAGAGCCGAGCCGGGTTCTACCGATCTCTTCGACCTTGCGCGCCGGCATTATGGCTTTGACCCGGATTCAGGCAACCGAATTCGCGGCTCAAGGCATCACCGTGAACAGCGTTCTCCCCGGACACACGCTGACGGACCGTCAGCACCATCTTTCCGAAGTTCGAGCTCAGCGGGAAGGCATTTCGCCGGCAGAGGCTCTCGCGCGCCAAGCGGAGGAAATCCCGATGAAGCGGATGGCGACGCCGGATGAGATTGGTGCGGCGGTAGCCTTTTTGTGCTGCGAGCAAGCTGCCTACATCACCGGAGTGAACCTCCTGGTCGATGGCGGTCTGACAAAGGGCCTTGCCTAACTCAACTGAGCAAGCATGTCGGTGATTTTGGCCTGAATTTCGTCGTTCTGGTCGGTCACCGTCCGGGCGTTATATAGCGCTTCACGAGCTTTGCGAAACTTGTCCCGATCTTGGGTCGCCAAGATCGATTGTGCGTAGGCGAGGAAGGCTTGTGCCGCACCTTTGCCGTAGACGACGCTCTTTGACGTGTCGTGCTCCAAAGTGGCAGCCTGGAGCCAGGAATTGCCGGCGTCCATCATCAGTTCGGGATCAGATCCCGGCCCGATCAAGCTCGACAGTACTTTTGCATGATCGCTCCAAAGTGCGGCATTGGACGGATCGACTTCGGCGCCCTGGGCGAAACAAACCTCCGCCGTACGCGTGTCAGCGTGGGCGAGGGCCTGATTACCTTCAACTTCATAGAGCGCTGCCAGCCGGTGCCTAAGCTCAGCCTGAACGCCGACGGCCAAGTGCTTTCCCAACTCGCTTTTGTAGCGATCGATCTTCTCCTCGACCGGCATATTCGCCGGTAGGTTGCTTAATTCGTTCGAGATCTTGACGTCGTGCTGCTCTTGACTGGCGTTGCTCAAACCGCTCACAAGGGCGTTTATGCCCTCGAGCAGAAGTAGAAAAAGCGTACCCACGATCAGGAAGGTCAAGGCGACGCGTTTCATGAACGACGCAGTTTCCGGCTTGATCAGCGGCTGCCTGGGAGGCGGAGGGTAGTAGATCGGGATGTTTCCCGGCGGCATCATGCTCGGCCCAGCTTGGTAAGGAGATGTCTGATACGGCGACGTCTGATAGGCCTGTGAGGGCTGGGTGTATGAATGCGGCTGGTAAGGGTTGTACGCGTAAATCGGAGGGGGCGGCCCGGTCGGGGCAGGAGGCGGAGTCATGTATGGCCCGACGGCGTATGTACCGGTTGCCGGAGGAGGCACCGCCGCCATCGCTCCCGACTGCGTCGCCTTGATCGCATCCTTGATCGCCTTGCTCATGTCATCGGCGTTCGCGTACCGCATCTGAGGGCTCTTGTCGAGCGCCCGCGTCAACACCTGCCAGATCGCGAAGTTCGCCTGGGGCGGATGCGGCGGCTCCGCGTTCATGATCGCATAGGTAATCGAGACGACGCTGTCGCCCGCGAATGGCTTTTGCCCGGCGAGCATTTCGTACAGAACCACACCAACGCTGAACAGGTCGCTGCGGGCGTCGATCTCTCGACCAACGACCTGTTCGGGCGACATGTAGCTCGGAGTGCCGAAAACCTGGCCGTCCATCGTCAGGTTGGGCTGAAACGTCAAACGCGCGATGCCGAAGTCAGTGATCTTGATCGTGCCGTTTGAAAGGATCTGAATGTTGTCCGGCTTGATGTCTCGGTGAATAACGCCCTTGGAATGGGCATGGGCCAGACCTTCCAGTACCTGACCGATGATTTCGACCGCCCGGTCAATCGGCAACGAGCCCTTGGTATCCAGCTCGTTTCGCAGCGTGCAGCCGTCCAAGTACTCCATCGCCATGAACGTTCTGCCGTTGTCCTCCGCGAAGGAGAACACCGTCATGATGTTGGGATGGTTTAGGGTGCCCGCAGCCTGAGCTTCACGCTTGAACCTGTTGATGCGCTCTTCTTGCTGCTGAGACGTAGCCCCCTGCGGCATTGCCAACTCCTTGATGGCAACCCGGCGGTTCATCAAAGGATCGTACGCTTCGTAAACGATGTCGTTTGAGCGTGCGATCTCCCTGATGATCTGGTATTGGCCAAGCGTTGAGGGAGGGCTGTTCATGAACGAGGGTGCTTTTACCTATTGTAAAGGACGCATCTCCTTCTTCATACGTGCGATTTGCCTGCAACGAAAATTATGGGCATCCCTATTACAGGCGAAAGTCCCGCAACTCGCACTTTAGCGGTGCGAGTCGACCTGGCGCCAGTTCACCGGTCCGCGATCGGCACGTATGTTAAGTTGGTGTCTCCGTCGTAGATCGCCTTGGGACGAATCAACCGGTTACCGTCGATCTGCTCGATCGCATGGGCGGAATATCCGGCGACCCGGGCCATTGCGAAGATCGGCGTATAGAGTTCGATCGGGATTCCAAGCAGGTAATAGCCGTAAGCGGTTGGGAAGTCCACGTTTGGATAGATTCCCTTTTCGTCCGCCATGATCTTCTCCAAGACGTCGGCGATCTCTCCGTAAATCGTGATGCCCTTCTTGACGCCCAGTTCCTTGGCGACTTTCGACATGTAGAACGACCGGCTGTCGCCCTTCTTGTATTCGCGGTGGCCAAAGCCCATGATCTTCTTCTTGTTGGCCAGCGCATCGCGGAGCCAAGGCTCCGCATTCTCGGGCGTGCCGATCTCGAGGATCATGCGCATCGCCTCTTCGTTGGCCCCACCATGAAGAGGACCCCGCAGCGTGCTGATGCCCGCCACGATACCGCTGTACAGGTCGCTGAGAGTGGAAACCGTCACTCGACAGGCAAAGGTCGAAGCGTTGAATCCATGCTCTGCGTAAAGCGTGAGCGAGGCGTCCATCGTTTTGACCGTCGCCGGATCGGGCTCCTGGCCCGTCATCAGATGAAGGAAGTTCTCGGCCGCCGTATGTTCGGGGTTCGGCGTGATCAGGTTGAGCCCTTGACGAATTCGATGGCCGTTGCCCACGAGCGTGCTTGCCTTGGCTACGATTCGAATCGCCTTTCGAATGTTGGCATCGTGGTCGGTTGGCGAGGCCTTATAGTCGGGATCGAATGGAGCCAAAACAGAAAAGGCGGTTCGAAGGGTGTCCATCGAATCCGCCGTCTTGGGCATCGCGGCAAGCACGGAGTAGATCTCGGCCGGCACGTCGCGCTCTGAGCCGAGGAGCTGTTTGAACTCGGCAAGCTCGGAAGCCGTTGGAAGCTTTTTGTGAAGGAGCAGGTAGGCGGTCTCCTCGTAGCTGCCAAATTCGGCAAGATCGTGTACGTCGTATCCGCGATACTGAAGACTGCTCCGATCGCTGTCGATCTTGCTGATGCTAGTGATGCCTGCAGGTACTCCTTCAAGTCCTGGGCTGTAGTTGGGATACTGCGTAGCCGGTCCGCTCATTCGTCTGCCTCGTAAATCGTTACGGGGAGCAAGCATACCCGCGTGGTTAGCGGCAATCACTACCTGGTTTAACGGAGTGGAATTGTCGACGACCTGCCTGCCATTCATCGCCGGTCAGGAGGAACGTCGGTGTGAAGATCCGATTCCTCTCCAATTGCTCGATCGCATTCGCCAACCAACCCGCCATCCGTGCCGACGCAAAGACGGGTAGCGACATCTCCCGCGGCACGCCGGCCAAATGGAATCCGAAGGACGCGGCCAGATCGATGTTCGCATGCAATCCCCTCCTTTGAATCATCGCCCGCTCCAAAGTCGATGCGATTTCAAAGAGCTGAGGCTGAGATCTCTCCTCGCCCAACGACTTCGCCAAGCTTGAGAGCAAGGAAGCTCGGGGATCCGCGTGACGATGCTCCCGATGGCCGAAGCCCATGATGCGTCGCCCGGATGCCAGTGAGGCGAGAAGCCAATCCTCTGCCAGTTCCGGCGATCCGATCTCCAGGATCATCGCTAGAGCGCCGTCGATTGCTCCTCCGTGCAGTGGACCCTTGAGTGCGCACACCGCAGAAGTCACGCTCCCATAGAGGTCGCTGAGCGTACTGGCAGCGATCCGGCCAACGAAAGTCGACGCGTTGAATTCGTGCTCGGCGTAGAGGACCATGCACGCGTCGAGAAACCGCTCCACCTCGGGATCCGGCGCGGATTCGGAGGCCAGATAGAGCAGATTTGCCGCCGAGCCCCGGTCAGCTAACGGATCCAACGGTTCGAGCCCCTGCATGATGCGGAAGCCGTTTCCGGCGATAGTCGGCGCCAAAGCGAGTATCCGCTCGGCCTTCCGCAGGTTTGCTTCCCGATCGGTCGCCGGACGGCGGTAGTCGGGATCGGTCGAGCCCAGAACCGAGAACGCGGTACGCATCACGTCCATTGGATCGGTGTGAGGAGGCAGCGCCCCAAGAACGCGATAGACCTCGTGCGGGACCCGGCGCAGCCCATCCAACCGCGAACGAAAGGCCGCCAACTGCGAAACGGTTGGCAGACTGCCGTGGATCAGCAGGTACGCGGTTTCCTCATAGCAGCCGTCGCGCGCCAAGTCGCACACGTCGTAACCGCGGTACTGCACGTTGCTGACTTCGGAATCGATCCGACAGATCCGGGTGATCCCGGCAACCACGCCGTCAAGTCCGGGGCTATACGGAAACTTCAGCGGAGCCGAACCGCCTACTGGCACGCGTCGCCCCACCGACGGTCGGCAGCTTCGTACTCGGCATAGTCGATTCGATCGTACAGTTCCGCTCGTGTTCTCATGCGATCGATGAAGCCAGCTTGGGTTCCCGTGGCCAGCAGTTCGGCGTACGAATCATCGAGCGCCTTGAGCATGACTCGAAATGCAGTCATCGGGAAAATCACCAACTGATATCCCATCTCCCGGAATCGGGAGACCGGGATGATCGGCGTCTTGCCGAACTCCGTCATGTTTGCCAGCAACGGAACGGTGATCGCGGCCCGGAACGCCTCGAATTCCCGTTCGGAAGCGAGTCCTTCCGGGAACACCGCGTCTGCACCTTGGTCCTCGTAGAGTTTGGCGCGTTCGATGGCGGCATCAAGCCCTTCAACGCTCCTTGCATCGGTACGTGCAACGATGAGAAAGCTCTCGTCTCGTTTGCTTTCCACCGCAGCCACGATCTTCCGCGCCATTTCCTGCGGTGCGATGCAGTTCTTACCATCGAGATGGCCACATCGCTTCGGACTAACCTGGTCCTCCAGGTGAATCCCCGCCAACCCGGCTCGCTCCATCTCCAATACCGTTCGTGCGACATTGAGCGACTCGCCGAACCCGGTGTCCGCGTCGGAGATCACGGGGACCGGGGCGACTTGGGTGACGTACGAAGCCTGCTGGGCGAACTCGGTAAGGGATGCGAGCGCAATATCCGGCACGCCGAGGTTCGCATTGGTGATCCCTGCACCACTGAGATAGAGCGCTTCGGCTCCTGCCTTATATGCTGAGACCGCGCTGATGGCATTGAATACTCCCGGCATAACCACCGTGTCTTGTCCCATCATCCTTCGAAGGACGGCGCCGGGAGTCTGAATCGTCGGTCTAAGCATGCTCGGAGCGTACCATCTTGGTTGAGAGCTCAGGCACTTTGGCCGCTTCTCTCACGAGCCGAGACCCTCCTGAAATGCCTCTCAGGTCGGCCCGTTCCATGCCGTCCGCGCGGTAGTCTTCGTTCGGTGTCTGTCGTAGCCGTCTATTTGATTGCGTGCCTGTGTAGGGCAACCCTGCCTCAACTGGGCTGGAAGCTCACGACCACCCTCTTCGCCATCCGGTTTGCCGTCTCGCTGGCCGGCCTCGGGCTCGCGGAGGCATTCGTCTGGTTCTTTTGTGCCCATGGTCCCCACCTCATCAAGAACCCGAACACGGCGGAGGACCTGCTCTTCTTTGCATTTGGGCTCTCAGTCGTCGCCGGCGAGTTGATTGCTCGGCGTCAGCTTCGCGCCTCAAACCTATTTCCCAAAGGGAAGTGGCTTCCCCTGATCTACTAAAGGCTGTCCGTCCGGCGAAATCGGGCTTCGGAGCCGTAAAATACGGCCATGAATGCACATCTCCAGTCGTGGCTCGGCGAGCAGCTTCAGGCGCTGAGGGACCAGAACCTCTACAAGATCCCCAAGATTCTGGAATCTCCAGCCGGAGGCCGTGTCCAGATGAACGGGAAGCAGGTGATCAACCTGTCCAGCAACAACTACCTCGGACTGGCGAACCACCCGAAAGTACGCGAAGCCGCCCTCAAGGCAATTGACGAATGGGGAGTGGGCGCCGGCGCCGTGCGCTGGATCGGCGGCACCATGCGAATCCATGACGAGTTGGAACAGCGGCTGGCGAAGTTCAAACAGACCGAGGCCGTGCTGGTGTTCACCGGAGGATTCACCGCCAACTCAGGCGCCATACCTGCCGTCGTCACCGACAAGGACGTGATCATAAGCGACGAGTTGAATCACGCCTCAATCATTGACGGAGTGCGCCTTGGATCGGCGAAGTACAAGAAATCTGACGGCTTAGTGTACGCCCACAAAGACATGGAAGCGCTCGAGAAAATCCTGCAGAACACTCAGAGTTTCCAGAAGCGGATGATCATCACAGACGGCGTATTCAGCATGGACGGCGACATCGCGCCCCTACCTGCGATCGTCGAACTGGCAGAAAAGTACGACGCGTTCGTGATGGTTGACGATGCCCACGCCAGCGGCGTACTCGGCAAAAATGGGGCGGGAACAACATCGCACTTCAATCTGTACGGTCGCGTCGACATCCAGTTGGGAACTCTCAGCAAGGCCCTCGGAGTCGTCGGCGGCTATATCGCCGGTTCAGCCGCTCTCAAGGATTGGCTCATCAACCGAGGGAGGCCCTATCTGTTTAGCACGGCGCATCCCCCAATGGTCGCAGCCGCCCTAATCGCATCGCTGGACATCATGGAGAACGATCCGGAGCCAATGCAACGGCTTTGGGATAACACTCGCTGGTGGAAGAACGCACTCGCCGAGGCGGGCTTCGACACGATGGGAAGCGAAACACCGATTACCCCGGTGTACGTGGGCGACGAAGGGGCCGCTCAAGCGATGGAGCGAGCTCTTTGGGAGGAAGGCGTCTATGCACTCGCGATCGTCTATCCAACGGTTGCGCGGGGCAAGGCTCGACTACGCACGATGCCGTCGGCTGCCCATACAAAGGAGGATCTGGCAGACGCTCTCGAGGCGTTCAAGCGGGTCCGCGATATGATGGGTTCCGCATGAGCGATCCCGACGAAAAGACTGCGCTGAAGCTGCTGGCGACGATGCCCAATGTCGGTCCGTCGATCGCGCGGGACCTTTACATGCTGGGATACCGTTCACCAGAGTCGCTCAAGGGCGCCGATGCAGAAGCGATGTACTCACGCCTTTGCGAGATGACGGGCGCCCGGCAGGATCCATGCGTCCTCGACACTTTCATGTCGGTTGTTTCCTTTGCGGAGGGCAACCTCGCGCAGCCGTGGTGGCACTTCACACCTGAGCGCAAGCGGAGGGCCGCCCAGAAAGCGGAGGGCTAGTTCGGCTTCGAGGTCACCGAGCCGTCGGTCATCAGGACGTGATTGACGGCTCGCGAGCCTGCGAAATGACGGCCCGGCTTTGGCAGCGTCTCTAATCCTGAGGTCGCATTGCGCCCAACAAGTGTGCTGTCGAAGATGACCGGAACGTCCTTCTCCAAAGCAGAAGCTCTCTTACTTGAAAGCTCACTGTTGAACGCATAGCCGTAACGTCGATTCCAGACACCTCCCACGGCCGGACATCGCAACTGGCGTGGACGCACGGACTTCAAAGACAAATCGTCCATCCAGCGGTTGGCAACCGGGAAGGCGCCATCGTTATCTGCGGCGTACTCTGTAACGGCCGAGTTGAGGCGTCGCATGTTCGAAAGGCACCGATTGCCCAATGCCGATCGACGCGCCTGGGCAAAGACGGGAAACAGGATCGCGCCAAGAAACATCAAGCCGACCACGACGGCGCCTCCGATTCCCAGCGCTATCATCAGGATGCTGGGGCGTCCACGCCTGGGAGGATCGGACGATCCTTCCGATGGCGCGGACATTCGAGGAGGCGCCCCCGACATTTCAGTTCTTTTCGCCTAAACGAGACTTGACCGCCTTCATTGCCGCCTCTGTTCGGCTGTTCACCTGCAACGCCTTGAGGATGTTGCTGACGTGATTCTTAACGGTCTTTTCCGCGATACAAAGTCGAGTCGCGATCTCTTTGTTCCGGAGCCCCATTGCGACGAGGTCCAAGATCTCTTGCTCGCGATCGCTGAGGACGAACATCTCGGAATCGTCGATCTCTTCCTCTTCCTTGATGCGCCGGAAATCTTCCAAGACTTTGGTCGCGATACGAGGCGTGATCTTCGCTTCGCCCTTGTCGGCAAGGCGAATACTCTCGATGACATCCTGGGGCGTAGAGGTCTTGAGGAGGTATCCAAGGGCGCCTGCTCGAAAAGCCTCGTAAACCGTATCGTCATCCTCCTTTACGGTGAGAATCACGATCTTCAGAAGCTTTTCTTTCTTTAGGAGTTTGCGGGTCAGTTCGACGCCGCTCATTCGCGGCATGTTGATATCGGTCAGCAAGACGTCGGGCGGGTCGGAAAGGCAAGCATCCAGCGCCTCCTGACCATCTTTGCAAACGGCTATAACCTCGCAATCCGCCATCAGCGCAAGAGTCTTTTCGAGCGCCTTGCGGTAAGAGGCCTCGTCGTCCGCTACAACTACACGGATCTTCTTCGGCATGGGGGCGATTATATCAGGGTTCATGTCAGGCCGGTGAAAAGTGATGCGACCACATATCTTTTTCCAAGAATATCACTTGCATCACTTAACGACACATAGATTGTCGGTATCTCCTCTCATGGTCTTACCTCTTCTAGGACCATTAATTCCCGTTGGACGGACCGACCAACGGTCTTGACGGAGCCGGTACCCTTAGTATTCCCATGGCAGTGCTCGAAGTTCGCGATCTTGAGGTCTCCTTTGGCGACATACGCATCCTACGCGGCATATCTTTCGATCTCGAAGCCGGCGAGACTCTCGGTGTTGTCGGCGAGTCAGGTTGCGGCAAGTCCATGACAGGATTCGCGATCATGGGAATGCTCCAGCCTCCCGGCATGATCTCCGCAGGTTCGATCAAGCTTGCGGGCCGAGAAATCGTAGGACTCAAGGAAAAGGACCTGCGTCAGATCCGCGGCGACCAGATCGCGCTCGTGATGCAGGATCCATTCACGAGTTTGAATCCGATGATGCGCATTGGAGACCAGATCGGAGAGGCCTATCGCCTGCATCAGGGAATGGATCGCAAGACCGCGTGGGCCAACGCCATCGACATGCTGGACAAGGTCGGAGTGCCGGACCCCGCCGGTGCTGCGCGTAAGTTCCCCCATCAGATGAGCGGCGGACAACGTCAGCGTGTCGTCATAGCCATTGCCTTCGCCTGCAAGCCTGCGGTTTTGATTGCGGACGAGCCCACAACCGCGCTTGACGTAACTACCCAGGCTCAAATCCTGCGTCTGATTCGAGATCTGCAAGACACCAACGGAACCGCCGTAATGCTGATCTCGCACGATATCGGCGCTATCGCCTCGATCTCTCATCGCATCGCAGTCTTCTATGGTGGCCAAATCGTGGAGTGCGGACCGGCGGACCGGGTGCTCCAACATGCCGCGATGCCCTATACGCGTGCACTCCTGAATGCTCTGCCACGCGCCAACAGCGAACGGCTGGAGGCGATCGGTGGCTATCCTCCCGATTTCTCAAACTTACCGGTCGGGTGTACATTTTCGCCGAGATGTCCACTCAAATTCGGCAAGTGCGAAGAAGCGCCAACGCTTTGCCAAGTCGAGTTAGGTCACGAAGCCGCCTGTTGGAGAGCATCCGATGTGATGTCTACCTCCAGAACGGTATCCTCATAGCCTATGCCAGAGCTTTTGCTGGAACTTGGCTGCGAAGAGTTGCCCGCCTCATTTGTCCGTAAAGCGAGTTCCGACCTCCTCCAGAACATCACAAGTCTTCTTTCCGAAGCCGGCCTCATTCAAGGCGCTGGCACGGCGCTGGGAACTCCGCGAAGACTCATTGTTGCGTTCGCTGAAATCCGGGAACGACAGGATGACGCCACCAAGGAAGTACGCGGTCCCGGCATTAAGGGCGCGTATGATTCCGAAGGCAAACCGACCCAAGCTCTCCTGGGATTTTGCCGAGGTCAGGGCGTTTCGGCCGACGATTTGCATCGTGACGATCAGTATGTTTGGGTTACGAAGACGGTGGTCGGGCGATCGGCGGAAGAGATATTGAACGAGGTGCTTCCCAAGGCGATTCGAGCCATGACCTTCGATAAGACCATGCGCTGGGGTGGCTCGCGCATGCGATTTGCCCGTCCCATCCGATGGATACTGGCTTGCTTTGCCGGCAAGTCTCTCGACTTCGAGATCGAAGGGGTTCGAAGCGGCACGAAAAGCCGCGGACATCGATTCTATGCACCTGAGCCGTTCGAAGCGACCACGCTCGACGAACTGGTCCAGAGTCTCAGAATGCGGAAAGTCGAGCCGGACCCAGCCGTAAGGCGGGCATTGGTCGAAACCCAAGCCAAGGACGTAGCCGACGGGGCTCCCGAACTGACTGAAGCCTTAATCGAGGAAAACGTCTATCTGACGGAGTGGCCAACCGCGATTCAGGGCGAGTTTCGCCAAGAATATCTTGAACTGCCCGAGGCCGTGCTTGTGACTGCCATGGCTAAGCACGAGAAGATGTTCCCCGTTCGTAACGAGCATGGAAAGCTCACGAATCGATTTGTGTTTGTCCGAAATTCAGGCGAAGACGATTCGGTTCGGGCGGGCGCGCAGTGGGTTCTCAATGCCCGATTCAACGATGCGAAGTTCTTCTTCGACGAGGACTCGAAGCACGACCTCGCCTACTTCTTGGAGAAGACGGACGGCATCGTTTTCCAAGAGAAGCTTGGATCGGTTCGAAAAAGGGCCGACCGGCTTTCAAGACTGTCAGAGCAGATTGCTGCTCAGACCGGCGCCAAGGGGCGCGAGATCGAATTTGCCCGTGAAGCCGGGCTCTATGCCAAGGCTGATCTCAGCACCGGCCTGGTGAGCGAGCTTTCCTCGCTTCAAGGCGTGATTGGCGGCGCCTATGCGCGACGGCAGGGGATCTTCGGCTCAATCGCGTGGGCAATCGAGACTCAATACGACATCTCGAAGAACACCGATCCTGGATTCTGCTCCGGTGAGCGGGCTTCGCTTCGCTTGGCGATGGCCGACCAACTGGACAAGCTGGCTGGATATTTGGGAATCGGGCAGGAACCCTCCGGTTCGTCAGATCCCTATGGACTTCGGCGGGCCGCGACGATCCTCATTGAGGCGGCTTGGATGTGGCCGGAATCTCTGCCGAACTATGAGGAGTTCTTCCGGTTTGCTCTCTCGCTATATGCCGAGCAGGGCGTGCCACTAGACGAGAATGCGGCATCCAAGGCCATCAGGACTGTCTTCGCTTCCCGATACACCGCGATGCTCCCTAACGTCCGCCACGATTTGCTGGAGGCTTCCCTGATTGCCCCCGAGAGCGCCACCGTCACCGCTCCCCGGGGCGTTCGACTGCGGGCGCAGTGTCTTGAGGCGCTCGCAGTCGACACCGGTTTCGTCCAAACCGCGACGAGACCACTGAACATTGTTGCGTCGGCACGAAAGAAGGGAATTGACTTTGCCGAAGGCGCCGTGCTCGACCAAGTCGACCCCTCTGGGATCGAATCGCCAGAGGGTGTCGCGCTGTTGAACGCGCTTCAACTCACGGCCGGCGCCTTGAATGTGTCCGCGCAGTCGGAGGACTCGTCCGGAATCGTCGAACAACTCCGGACTCTGGCTGATCCGATCAACCGGTTTTTTGAGACCACGATGGTAATGGCCGAAGACCCAGCGGTCCGCTATGCACGCCTTTCCCTGATGCAGGCGGTCTCTGAGCAGCTTCTAGTCGCCGGAGACTTCTCCAAGATCGTTATCGAAGGTTAACGTCCACGGCCTGGTAAGGGCCGAGACGGACCCTCGTGTCCATAATGAGGCTATGATGCGCGAAGTTGAGGTCCTTGAGGAGGCAAAACGCTTTCTAAAGGAAGAGGTTGCCCCCGTCGCCGAGATCATCGATCGCGATGTTGACGCTCTGCGGAGGATCGTCGATCGCATGGGTGAGTGCGGGCTCCTTGCCCTCAAGCGCCCGGAGAAGTTCGGCGGCCCAGGGATGTCGGACCCACTTTTTCGTGCTTTTCAGGAAGAGGTGGCGCGCGTCTCGGGCACCCTGGCCTTCCTTACGACCCAGCACCAGAGCGCGGTGGCGATGATCGCCGCCGGAAGCAACGAGGCTCTCAAACAGACCTATCTGCCCCTCATGGCGGACGGTACGCGCCTTGTTGGAATCGGGTTCAGTCAGCTGAGGCGAGGCGGTCCCCCAATCATGAGGGCCACCAGAGTCGACGGCGGCTACCTTCTTGACGGTCATGTGCCCTGGATCACCGGTTGGAGTTTCTACCCGGAATTCATGCTGGGAGCAACTCTCCCAGACAGCCAATCACTGTTTGTTATCGCGCCTCTCATCGACATCGATCAAGAGATACCGCAATATTCTGGCGTGTTTAAGCCCACCTCTGACGATCAGTCGACCTTCGGACGCATCCGCGTGTCGCCGCCGATGCAGCTCGCCGCTATGGGTGCAGCGATGACGGTCACCGCTGAGTTCACGAACTACTTCGCTTCCGACGACAAGGTCGCGTTTATCAAGCCGGCCGGCTGGATCCAGAACAACGACATGATCAACATCGCGCTGCAAGGCCACTTCGCAATTGGTTGCGCGATGGCAGGGATCGATGTCGTTCGTCGGAACGCGCAGTCAAAGCCGTTTTGCTTTCTGCCGGATGCAGTCACCTCCTTCGAGTCTGAATTGGCCGCCTTGCGAATGGCCACCGCCCAGGCACAGAAGACAGCGGGCGAGGAAACCACCCCAGCTCGTCTAGAGGTTCGAGCTTGGGCAATCGACTTCTCAGTTCGCTGCGCACATGCTGCGATCGCCTCGTCAAGTGGGGCATCCAATTCAATCGACCACCCGGCCCAGCGAATCTACCGAGAGGCTCTTGTCTACACTGTTTCGGCCCAGACCCCTGCGATCATGGAGGCAACCCTGAACCGCCTCGTCGCTAGACGAACCTAGCGGCGCGAATCGGGCGGCACAGTGTACGCTTGCGGCTATGCCGACATTGCCGCGAATCACGGGTACGTTCCTTGACGAGATCACCCATGACATCCCTTCCCAGAACTGGGGCGCCAACCAGTGGCGCAAGGAGTTCGAGCTTTACAAGCAGATCGGCATCGACACGGTGATCATCATTCGCGCCGGATATCAGAACAAGTGCATCTTCCCGGCGACGTCGATCCCAGACCTTCTTCCAGTGTATGAGGACATCGGAGAGATCTTCTTCAGTCTCGCTGACGAGATCGGCCTCAGTGTCTACTTCGGAACCTACGACTCGGGGCTCCATTGGCATCGCGGAACGTGGTGGAAGGAGGTCGACGTGAACAAGGCGTTCATCGACGAGGCGGTGGAGCGATACGGATCGCATCCTTCATTCAAGGGCTGGTATCTCTGCCACGAGACCTCGCGGAACACGACGCACATCATCGAGCTCTTCAATCACATCGGCCGGCACTGCAAGGCGGCCAAGGACCTCCCGGTACTCATTTCGCCATTCCCTCAAGGCGCCAAGCAGTTCAGCGGCGGGGCGGTTATGTCTTTGGACGAGTCGATCGACCATTGGGGGCGCATTTTCGACGAAACGCGTGGTGCATTCGACATCTGTGCGTTCCAGGACGGACAGATTCACTATCAGGAGCTGCCCCGATTTGTCGCCTCCATCGGCGAACTGGGAGCCAAGCATGGCGTGACCATCTGGTCCAACTTGGAGACTTTTGATCGGGACATGCCCATCAAGTTTCCTCCGGCCGACTGGCGCTATTTACGGTTCAAGTTGGAATCCGCGGCGGTCGTTGCCGAAAAGATCATTACATTCGAGTTCCCCCATTTCATGTCCCCTCACTCCAGCTACCCATCGGCGCATCATTTGTTTGAACGCTATCGCGAGTATTGCGCGGCGGGCTCTCGCTAGCGCCAGCAGGGATCGGAGGCGCGAACGTAGAATGGAGCCCTATGCGTACAGCCTGTATTGCCGGCCTCATTCTGGTATCCGCCTGCGCAGTTGCTCAGAAGGTCACGTACCCGGTTTTTGAGCACGATAAGACTCCGATCGCCGAAACCAGAGCACGGCGTGAGGCGATCAAGCGGCAGCTTGGTCCCGGTGGAGTCGCCGTGTTCTTCACGAATCCCGAAAGGAATCGAAATAACGACTGCGACTTTCGATTTCGCGCCGATTCGAACTTCCTATACCTCTCAGGTTTCGAGGAACCGGATTCTGCCCTGGTTCTATCGCACGACGGCTTCTTGGTAGACGGCCACTCCGTAACCGAAGCGCTATTTGTGAACGAGAACGATCCTGGCTCGCTTACGTGGCTTGGGTACCGCATGGGTTCGAAGGACGCCAAGGCTCTTCTCGGCATGGATGCCGTGCTGACCAACTCCAACGAAAACTGGGCGGCGACTCTCAAATCTCTTGAATCGATTAAGAGCCTGCGCTTGTGGGCCGCTTCGATACCGCCCGATCCATCCGGCCACGTTGGCAGCTTGCTCCATTCATATAGCAGCTGGGTCAAATCACATTCCGACTGGCATCCGGCAGGTTCGACGCAAGGGATGTTGGCGGGGTTGCGCGTCAAAAAGTCGCCCGAGGAGATCGCCTTTCTACGCCATGCTGCGGCAGCTTCGACGTCCGGCCATCGTGAGGTGATGCGCAGCGTCCAACCCGGCATGCGCGAATACGAGTTGCAGGCTCTGGCCGAGTACATGTTCGCCCGAAATGGGTGCGAATCGGTCGGATACAACTCGATTGTTGGATCGGGTCCGAACAGCTGCATCCTCCATTACGAAGACGACCGCCGGCTGATCGAGAAGGGAGACATGATCTGCATGGACGCTGCCGGGGAATATCACGGATACTCCGCAGACGTAACGCGCTCGTTTCCTGCGAACGGGAAGTTCTCTCCTGCCCAGCGGCAGATCTATGAAATCGTATTGGCGGCCCAGACGGCCGGCATCGTCCAGTGCAAAGCGGGAAACAGCTTTGGAGCCCCCGGAGTTGCCGCAGAAAAAGTCGTTGCCGACGGTCTATTGAAGCTCGGAATCATCAAAGATCGGAACGAGGTCGGCACCTACCTGCCTCACGGTATCAGTCACTATATCGGACTCGACGTCCACGATGCGTCCGGCGATTGGACGCTTCACCCCGGCTATGTCCTAACCGTGGAACCGGGCATCTACATCCGAGAAGGAAGTCGCTGCGATCCCAAGTATTGGAACATCGGCATTCGCATCGAAGACGACATTCTCGTCACCGAGAAGGGCCCCGAAAACCTGTCCGCCGCCGCCCCCAGGCAGATCGCCGACATCGAGGCGCTCATGAAACAGCAGGGCATCGGAAAGCGTCCTATCGGGCGATAGGGAACCAACACGATGCCCTTCGAGCCGCTTCAGACTGACGAGAAACTGGACCAACCGGTCAAGGCCGACCCCGACATGGATACGGCCATGCTCTTTGGCTGCTCCGGGTTTGTCTTTACGTCTATCGGCGGCTACATCCTTTCTGTTTGGCCTTACCTCGTCTTCCAGGATTCGGAAATTCTCGCACGCTTGGCAATGTGCTCCGCGATCGGACTGACGCCATCCGCTTTGCTCGGAATCGCGGCGACCCGCCGATTCGGTCTCGCCGGCGCCTGTGGATTCGTCGGGGGGTCGATGGCGACTGGGATCTTCCTCTTCCTAAGGCTCGATCAGGCCTTTGTCGCCGCGCTTGCTCGGCAGGCTCCCAAGCCCGACTACCCGCACCTGCTTGTCTACTTGGTTCCCGCGGGCTGGATCATCCTGACGCTCATCCTCGCCTTGGTCTTCATGCCAAACGAGGAACCAGAAAAATAAAAGGTGGGCGCCGACCAAGTGCCGACGCCCATCCTAAGAATCAGTTGCTGAGCGTACTCGTCGCCACCAGTTGAAGCTGATCCAGCTTGAATGTGAATGCTCCTACTTGGGAGAGGCGGCTATTGGGCACCAGGCACCTCACAATCGCTTGCACCTGCCCCGACGGGTTGACGAAGTTCGAGAATGTCTTCGTGTTCACCGGATAGGAGGTCGGCGTTCCGAACGCAGTCCCGCTGATGCTTTGCAAGAGTACGAACTGATTGGTTGTCTGATTGAGGACGTAGACCATCACTGTCGAAGCGGCAGGAGCCGAGCCGGCTGCAGACAGTGACAGACTGGCCACCTTACTCGGAACCAGCTTGGTGTTGAAGGTCGCCAGCATCGTGGTAATGGCGCCAATCTGCTTTTCAAGCACCGATCCCAGGTTGAACGTCTTTCCGTCTGCCGCGGCCAAGTTGGATGGGCCGCCTGCAGGATTGACTCCCTCGAGCACTGCCGGCGTTAGCGCTTTGTTGTCATACGCAGCGATCGTGGAAACATTCAGGTATTGGGGTGCGGTCGTCGCTACAACCTTGGCGAATGCCGCGAAGTCGATCGCTCCCCAGCCGGTCACGAAATCCCAGTAGGGTCCAGCATTGGATGTAGTTCCGTTCGGAAGCGTCCCGTTAGCTCCTTGAACGACGTCGAACCAAACGTCTGACCGACCGTTGAGCGGATAGAACAGGCTGCTGATTCTTCCCAGGCGCTTGTTCCCTCCCAGACTGATCAGCTTTTGCTCCGTAATCGTCAGGCAGCCGGCGAACACTGGACTGGCGAAACTCGTTCCAACGTAGCCGAAGCTAAGTGATCCATTCAGGAAAAACTGATACGCGCCGGTTGTGTCTCCCGCCGAGTTCAGGGCAACGTCCGGCACCAACCGATAGTTGATCTTCGTGGGCACACCCTTGCCGGTCTGCCAGCTCGGCAGGACGTTGAAGGGTAAGCCGTCGGTAGTCCAGCCGCCGCCGCTGCCGCTCCATCCGACCTCCGAGAGTCGATTGCCTTTGGCGTCGACGTCGGCAATCGTGCCCCCCACCTTCAGCACCTCGGGTTCCACGCCCGAATAGGTGTAGCCGTTGAAACTGGTTCCCCAGTCTCCCGACGCCGCCATGTACGTTTGCCCCTGGGCAGACATCAAGACGTGTACGTTATGAACCGCCTGGGCGTAGGTTGTAGGTAGCCCCCACAGCCAGCTTTCGCTGATCACGTCGGCCAGGTTGTCGTTCTGCTCGCGGGTCAACAGATTAAGCAGGTCACCGCCAGAGTAAATCAGCATCGAAGCCAGAGGGGCCATTCCTAGCTCCATCTGAATGTCGAGATCGCCTTCCGCTCCCGGGGAACCGGAACCCGAACCGCCGTCGATCGAAACCTCGGTGATATTGCTCAAGAGGCCTCCGGCCGGCGTCGGAAGGTTGAACTGCTTGTAGTACAGTTGCACGTTCGTCAGACGATAGCCGTCCCAATTCGAAATCGCGACATGACGCCCAAGGCCCTGCATCCCGGCAGCATAGATCGGAGCTGTGTCGTAGACGGTTCGCGTTTGGTCGGGCGTAAGCGGTGTCGCGCCGAACCGCCCCTTCCCAGTAAGGGCCAGCTTTCTGTGGGCCGGCTTGGGCTTGAGCGTATTATCCAAACCCGAAACGAGGAGAACGGATGGCGCCAAGTTCGCGGGAAATTCGATCGGCTCACTGTTGGCATAGTAAACCGTTCGGGTTGGCTCAGCCGGATTCAGCACACGATAGTTGTTGATCGTCGTATCGAAAGCCTTCTCAACTGCCGCGACCGAGGCATCAGCCATGATATTCAACCTGCTGTCAGCCACGAGCGTCACCTTGAACCCGTTCGCTCGCAGGTAGCTCACGACCTTATCGACAAAAGACTGGGGCGCCCCAAAAAGCTTGCCCAGTTGGGCAGGAGTCGCGAATTTCCCGTAGTTTGGGCTGCTTGGATCGTTGACGCTATCCGCAAACGCCTGCAGGGCGGCAGGATTGGGCGGCAGGAGACTGATGTTGACATGAACGATTTCGTTTGCCGCCTTGTGGCCCAGCATCTGTGATCGCTGTATCACGTCTGGAACGGGGAGCGGCAGTTGCACGAGCTTTGAACTCTGAGCAAGAGCGGCCGGACTGCCCCATACGGTTGACGATAGCACTGCAAGTAGGCAAAGGCGACGCATCCACTGAGGCTTGTAGGTCCCGACTCGATCGATCATTTCCATCTTGGTTCTCGTTCGGATGGTTGGCTGGCAACGGGTCTCCGATATTCCAACGCAACCCGAATCCATGACGAGATTCGCGGCCCGTTGTTCGAAATCCAGTGAGGTCGACCAACGAAAAGGGCGGCACCCCGTATTGGAGTGCCGCCCTGTGGGAGCCAGTCGATTAGTTCAGGTTCTGAACGATCGATACTTGAAGCTGGTTCACCATGAACACATAGTCACTGGGAACCTGGGTCGACCGACTGTTCGGAACGAGGCTTCGAACGAGCACTTGGATCTGACCGTTAGGGGCGAAGTAGTTGGTCAGCGGCGTTCCTTGCACTACCAAGGTAGCCGGAGTTCCAAAGGCGGTTCCGCTCAAGCTCTTCAGCGTCTCGTACTTGGCCGTCTTCTGGTTGAGAATGTAGACCGTGACCGTCGCTGCGGCAGGAGCCGAACCGCTTGCCACGAGGCTGATGCTCGCGACCTTGGAAGCGTTGACCGTCGTGTTGAACGCACCTTGCGTCGTTACAACTCGACCGATGGCTGATTCCAATACCGATGTAGCCCGGAACGGAACAACGTTGATCTTGCTCCAGCTCTGCCCCTCCGTGACGTTGGGGTTGAGCGCCTTGTTGACGTAGACGTTGATCGTGGAGATGTTATAGACCGAAGGCTTGGTAACCGCGACCGACTGCGCCAATGCAGCGAAATTGACCGCGCCCCAACCCGTAACGAAATCCCAGAAAGGACCGGCGTTCGATGCGGTGCCGTTCGGCAAGGTGCCGTTGCTACCGCTCGTTACGTCGAACCACACGTCTGATCGTCCGTTCTGGTTGTAGACCATATCCGCGATTCGGCCCAAGCGATTGTTACCGCCAAGGCTGATGACCTTCTGCTCAGTAACGGCAAGCGCACCGGCAAAGACCGGAGATGCAAAGCTTGTTCCGTCATAGTCGAAATTCAGCGTGCCGTTGAAATAGAACTGATAGGCGCCGGTCGTCGCACCAGCGGCGTTCAGCGCCACATCGGGATTCAAGCGGTAGTTGATCGTCGTAGGAACGCCGAGGCCTTTCTGCCATGACGGAAGCGTATTGAATGAGACTGACTCGGTTGCCCAACCTCCGCCGCTGCCGCTCCAACCGACCTCAGTGGTTCGGTTGCCCGCCGAATCTGTGTTGGCTACTGTTCCGCCTACCTGGAAGCACTCGGGCTCGTAGTTCGAATAGGAGTACGGTTCGAGAGTCGTTCCGTAGTCGCCGGTCGCTTCCATGTAGGTGATGCCTTCCGACGTCATCAGGACATGCAAGTTGTGGCAAGCGAGCGCCTGGCTAGAAGTAAGCATCCAACCGTAGCTCTCGCTAATGATGTCGGCGGTGTTGTCGTTCTCTTCCTTGGTCAGGACGTCGAGAATGCCACCGCCGCCGTCGTAGACAGTGAACGAGCAGAGCGGGGCCATGCCAAGCACCATCTGAATGTCGAGGTCAGCCTCGCCACCGGGCGTTCCAGATCCGGAACCTCCGTCGACCGTCACAACCTTGACGTTGCTTCCCACGCCGCCCGAAGGCACGGGGAGATTGAACTGCGTGTAATAGAGCGGGACGTTCGACAGTTTGAAGCCGTCGAAACTCGAAATCGCAACATTCCGTCCCTGACCCTGCATACCGGCCTTGTACATCGGCGCTGTGTTGTAGAGGGTTCGAGTTTGCGTCGGCGTCAGAGGATCCTTATTGAACTTCTTGGCCTTCGCCGCCGCGACTTTCTTCCATCGGGGATGCGGCTTCGCGATGTTATCGAGGCCGGTAACGTCTACCACGACCGCAGCAGTGGCCACCGGAAATTCGATCGGCTCGCTATATGAGTAGTAGTCGGTTCGGCGATAGTCGCTGGGAGACAACGAATGGTAGTTATTAATCGTTGTGTTGAATGCCGATTCGACTTGGGCCACCGTAGCATCCGCCATCACGTTCAGGCGGCTCTTTGCGATCAAAGTGACCTTGAACCCTTTGCCCTGCAGGTAGCTAACGATCTTCTGGACCGTCGATGCCGGTTGGCCGAACAACTGACCCAACTGATCTGGCGTTGCAAACTTATGAAAGTTGGGGCTGTTGGGATTGCTAACGCTGTCGGCAAACGCCTGGAGAGCGCCAGGGTTTGGCGGGGTGAGGCTGATGTTGACGTGAACGATGTCCGTCAAAGCCTTGTGAGAGACTAACTGCGATTTTTGGATGATCGAAGGAACGGGCTGCGACAACTGCGTTAATTTAACAGTTTGTCCAAGGGCCGTCGTGCCGAATCCAACCGCAAATACCAGCGCACCAGCGAGAAACACTTTCCTCATCGGCGGGCACTGCAGACTTGAACTAAGGCGAGATTGAGGCATGATTGGTTATCACTCCAGCGGTGACCAGAAGGCACACGAAGGTCCGTCCGATCTAACAAGTACATTCTAATACTCTTGACGGCATCAATGCGCGAAACGACTGAAGAAAGGCCAAACTTGGGAAAGTTTGACGCCAGCCGGATTTGAACCTACCGTAAGATTGCCGGGACCCTAGCCCCAATTGGAGGAGCGCCTTGCCTTCGCTTCCTTTCGTGGTATGATCCTCGCCATGCTGAATTTCGATCGGCAAGAAGCGCTGTCCAAGGCTCGGGGGAGACTGGACGCTATCCGAGGTCATCTTTGACCTGCCTCAACTGCAAACCCAAATTACCGAACTAGAGGCACGGTCTTCCGAAATCGATTTCTGGAACGATCCGGATTTCGCGAACAAGACACTGCAGAAGCTCTCCAGGCTAAGAGGAGTTGCGGAACCGTTTTTACGCCTGGACAAAACGGAGCGGGATGTCGCCGAGCTCTACGAGATGCTCCGGCTGGAATCTGATGCGGAAACCGAAGCCGAAGCCGACAAAATGGCTCTCGCCCTGCTCGACGATCTAGACGCCTATGAGCTTCGAACTCTTCTGAGCGGCGAACACGACGCGCGAAATGCACTCGTCGAAGTGAATGCCGGGGCAGGCGGATCCGAAGCATGCGACTGGGCGGTCATGCTCCAACGGATGTACGCGCGGTGGTGCGAGAAGCACAGTTTCAAGATGGAGATCATCAGCGAAACGCCCGGCGATGTGACAGGTTATCGGTCCGTTCAGATGCTGGTCAGCGGCGAGAATGCCTACGGCTTCCTGAAAGCCGAGAATGGCGTGCACCGGCTGGTGAGGATTTCGCCGTTCGACGCAGCGGCCAGACGCCATACATCATTTGCCAAAGTCGAAGTTCTGCCCGAGATCGAGGAATCCGAAGTCCATATCAATCCTGACGACCTGAAGGTCGAGACTCTGAGGGCAGGCGGCGCCGGCGGTCAACACGTCAACAAGACGGAAAGTGCGGTTCGCATCACTCACCTACCGACAGGCTTGGTCGTCAACTGTCAAAATGAGCGAAGCCAGCACAAGAACCGCGCAAGCGCGATGTCGGTGCTCTTTGCCCGGCTAAGCGAATTGGAACGCACCCAGTCGCTAGATCGGATGAATTTACTGAAGGGCGACGGCGGCCCCGCTGCATGGGGTCGCCAAATTCGCAGCTACGTGATGCAGCCGTACACGATGGTAAAGGATCATCGAACGGGATTCGAAACCGGCAACGTCCTTGGTGTACTCGACGGTGAGATCGACGGGTTCATTGAGGCGTATCTGAAGCAAAAGCCCTCCGAAGATACGTTTGTTGAGTAGGCCCATGAAAGATGTCCCAGGTAGGTTCGTGAACACATGCTTGTAGGTATCGCACTCGCTTCCTTCGCGTATCAAACTCTCGGCCCCGTCTTACCACCCAACTGCAGCCCGCAATTCCAGGCAACGATTCTCTCCGTCGAGGATGCCCTGCACAATCAGGACTTCAAGGCGGCCAAGGATCGGCTCCGCCTGCTTCCCAAACTGTCAATAGGGTTCGCCTGGAGCGACGACAAGGTCCCGTCATCTTTCCGTGCCGAATACCGGAAGGCTCGGGACGAAGCTTTCGCAATGTGGAAGTCGCGAGTGCCCAAACTCTCGTTCTCTCCGACAGCAAGGTGCGACATCAAGTTCAGCTTCGAGCCGGAACTGGCGGTTCGGCCCGAGACGTCGCTTCCTGCCGGACACGTCGCATTCTTCAGCGAGGACCCCGGCCAGCCACGCCTCGACTTTGTGATGGGCCTCAAGCGTGGCAGACCGGCGCAAACTTCCCAAGTCACCGACGTTTTTGACGATGTGGCCTATGCGATCGGGGCCTATCTGGGTATTGCCGACGGACCGACTCCGGTCTACACCATGGGACCGTCCGATCTTCCTCGGATGGAAAGATCCGGCATTTCAGGAACCGAATTGACCACCTGCAAGAGAAACCTCGTGGCGATCGATTTCATTTCAAAGGCCGTTGAGGGCCAAGTTCCCATCGTTCCCGTCAAGGCCGAGATATTCGTAGACAAGAGCACGCTCGAGGCGCCCCCCGCGCTTCAGGGAGATCGAGTCGATTTCGATATCGAGGTTTCCAATCACGGAAATGGCGCGCTCGCCTATAGCATGTTCCCCGATTGTGGCTGTACGGTCGTTGCGGACCCAGATTCGGTTGCCCCGCAATCCACTCGGCTACTGCGAGTTGCGGTTGATACACGCCTCTTCTCAAGGGACATGGAGAAGCACGTGCTGCTCTATACGAACGATCCCGCCACTCCGGTCAAGGTCATTACGCTCAAGATTCCCATCCGGTCGCTATACCGATTTGTCGCACCTGACGGTCCGCAGGTCGTGGTCCGCAAGGGAGGGCGAAAGGTGCCGGTCTACCTGATACCCGACCCAAAGGCGAACCTCGATCCCGTATCGTTCAAATTTGACGGCATGCCGGCGAACGTGACCGTCGTGCCATTTCACGGCATGCTGGCCGACCCAGAGTCTCACTCGGGACCGAAGATGGAATCCGGCTATAAATACGTGATCGACATCAAGGACAGCCTTCCAACTGGAAGGGTCTCCGGCACGCTTCAAGTGTTCACGACGAACTCGGATTTTCCGAATCTAACCTTTTCCATGTACGCTCAAAAGGGCATCATCGCCTTGCCGGAGGAGCTTTTCATGAACCAGGTCGGACGCGTACCGGTCACCCGAACGTTCCTCCTGTCCGGACCGGGAACCGGGTTCAAGATTTTGGGATTGACGACGAATACGCCAAACCTGACGGCGACTGCCCGGAAGGTGCCAGATACCGCCGATTACGCCGTTGATGTCCAATACGACGGAAAGGCACGATCGGGCGAACTTATCGCCGATGTGAGGATCAAAACCAGCGATCCCGTACAACCGATCATCCACGTCGCCGTGCGTGCCAAGGTCCAATGAAGCCATGGGCGGCATGGTTGGGCCTCTGCGGCATCGCGTGCGGCGCACTTGGCGCCGCGTGGCAGGACCACTCGACCACGCTCATCGTCACCGGCGACCTTCAGGGGCACCTGGAGCCTTGCGGATGCACCACTCCTCAGACTGGGGGAATCCTTCGACTGGCTACCCTTGTGAAAGCTCTCAGGTCGAAACAGGATGTCGTCCTGCTCGCGAACGGCGCGATGGTCAACGACGTTGGCAAGAGAGACGAAATCAAAGCGGAAACGATCGCTCAGGCTTATGAGGAGATGGGAGTCGGCGCCATCAACCTCGCGGAGGAAGACGCCAGGCTCGGCATCGGTGGGATCTATGCCATTCAGAATAGTTCAAATAGCCGACTCGTATGCGGATGCGTAACGCCGACACCGTCTCTCCCACTCAAGGACACCCGGCAAGAGGGTCCTTTCCTGATCGGAGGCGCTTCCACGAGGTCGAGGCAAATCGCTTCAGACCTCGGCTCACAGGAAATCGGTCTGGATCAAGCCGTTGAGAAGTTGATTAGCGACGCCAAGGGCCTCGATCTTGCCCCCGTCCTGATGCTCGACGGAAGCGTCTCGGATGCCGATCGCGTGGCGCGAAAGTTTCCTCAATTGGGCCTAATCGTCTACCGGTCACCGGACAACGTTCCTAGCGCCCCGCGATACATCGGCCATTCAATGCTCGTAACCGCCGGCGAAGGCGGCAAGGGAGTTGTTAGGATCAACTATGACGGCAGTTCGTTTGGCGTCTATCAGGCAATCCCCCTGGGACCGGACTTCAAGGACGATCCAAAGGTCGCACGCTTTTACGCCGAGTATCTCAAGCGGGTCGATCAAGGCGGGTTCCTCGATCGCTTACCGCGATCCCCATCCGCCGCTTTTGCCGGCAGTCTAGCGTGCTTGGCGTGCCACAAACAGGCGTATGACGTCTGGGCTCACAGCCGCCATGCACAAGCTTTCGCTAGCTTGGAGTCCAAGGGGCATGCCCGAGATCCCGATTGCGTCGGCTGCCATGTCGTCGGTCTGAACGCTGTCGGAGGGTTTCACTCACGAGCCCTGAATCGGAATTTGGCGAATGTCGGATGCGAGTCGTGCCATGGGGCCGCCAAGCGTCATGTGCAGCATCCACATGCCTTCAAGCTCCCAACCGTCAAGCTAGGCGCATGCCTTTCATGCCACACTTCAGAGCAGAGTCCGAACTTTAACCCCTTAACCTCCTGGCCCAAGATTCGCCACCGGTAAGTGGATAACTTGTGGATAGCTCGGTGGATAAAATATTTCTTGAAATTGAGAAAAACAGAGATATCAGCAGATAATTCGAGGATTAGGAGTTCGATCGAACGTAGAATGTTCCCCTTAATGACCCTTGACGGCTATCAATGTCTAAGAGACAATAGTTGATCGAGGATCGAGCTTCCCTTAATATGGCGACGTTAGACGAAGCGTATCATCTAGATCGGGCGCATTTGGTTAACCGAATCGGCAGTTCGGAGCAAACGACCAAGATCTCCAAAGTGCTATTTGAGCGGCGCGAGACGTCGTTCAATTCGCTTGCTGCCCTTCCATCAAACGTTCAAGCCATTGAGGCCGCCTTGATGTTTTCCGCCGGTTACAACCCGTTCGTTGCTCTCATCGGTCCAAGCGGTTGGGGCAAGTCACACCTGCTTAGCGCCGTATCAAGCCGGCTGTCTCACGAACTTGCGACTTCACACGAGCGCTACTCGGTTAGCGACTACCTGGCAAGCCTTCCCCGTGCCGACGTCAATGGGCCACTCCTGCTCGATGACGTTCAGGATGCGCTTGGCAAGAGCCGGCTCAAGATGTCGTTGCGGCTAAATCTCGAGCGTCGGGTTCGATGTGGAAAGCCCACTATCGTGGCGTTTACTTCACCTAAGCCAAGCAGGGCTCTCAGAGCGTTCTTGCCGTTTCCCCGCGAGTGGACGATCGCAACGATGGGAGCTGCGGAACCCGCCGAACGTGTGCTGCTGCTGCACCAAATGAGCATTGCCGAGGGCCTTCTGCTGTCCCCGCGTCTGAGCAAGGTCATTGCCGACCAAATGCACGGAAATGGCCGTACGCTATCGGGAGCGCTTAAGCGGCTAAGGCTATCGGGAACCAATTGGCTCGATCCCAGTGCAACGCTCAGAGCTTTCGGCCTGCTCGATCCCTTCTTTGCGGACAACGGCATATGGGATCTCAAGCACAAAATACTGAAGATAGCCGATAGTTGCAAAGAGCAGTTCCCCGCCATCTCCAGCACCGATCTGGCGCTCTACACCCTATTGCACGAAGCGGGACTTTCCGAAGTAAGCGTGGCGCGCGCGGCAGGTATTGAGCCCGCCGATGCATACCTTCGCGCCGCCAGCTTCAAGCTGCATGCCGAGGAGATGGAGTCGATCCGGTCCCACATACGCCAGTTCGTCGATCAGGTCGTCGATTCGCTGGCACGCGACTAATCTTCCATCGACCGCGAGGCAGGCAGTTAGGAGCCGTTTGAGTTCCACCCAGATCAGGCGACCGTTCTGTCTACGTATCGGAACGAAACGACGTACTATCAGTTATGAAATCAGGAGAGACTTCGCGAACCTTGGAGTTGCTCGACCGGATCGTAGAGCAAGCGCCCAAGGACAATCCCAGGCTGCAAAACTATTTGGCCGCACTACGGACGTCTCTTCAGAACGACTCGCGGGAGGTTGAGGAGGCTCAACAAATGCTCGCCGAGTACGAAGAGGCATACAACAAGCTGACGGCACCTGCCAATCGGATCGGCGTTTTCCTGCAGTGGCTTGAAGAAGCCGCTCAGGACAGGGAGTCTCCGGACGGGGATCCGCCCCCCGCCCACCGGCTGGCCATGATCTCGCTTGGGGATCAAGAATATGTCGCTCAGGTCGACCCGAAAATCGACTCGGGAACGCTGACTGTTGGCGCAAGAGTGAAGATAAACGAAGCCTATGCGGTGGTCGGACAACTTCCACCTGCCGTAGTGGGCAGCCTTGTTAAAGTCTCGGAACCACTTGAAGATGGCCGCTTACGCGTCGGATCCGATGTGCCGGGATCGGACGGACGGCTGATCCTTCGAGGTGACGCGCTAGTAGACACAAAAATCGACACCGGCGACGAGGTTCGCGTGGACGGAACAGGCCGCATTGCCCTCGAACACTATCGCAAGCAAGAGACCCGTGATTACTTCCTTGAGGATGTTCCCGTGCTTCCATGGGACAAGGTGGGCGGACAGCAGAAGGCGATTCACCTGATTCGAGACACGATCGAACAACCCTTGCTCTATCCCGAGATATTCGAGCGGTTCGAGAAGAAGCCGATCAAGGGAATTCTGCTTTACGGCCCTCCAGGATGCGGCAAGACCCTCATTGGCAAGGCAACTGCCTACAATCTCACTCGCGAGTACTCCAAGCGAACCGGCAAGGAGGTCAAGGAGTACTTCATGGCGATCAGTGGCCCAAAGATCCTCAACATGTGGCTGGGCGAAACCGAGCGCATCGTGCGTGAGATTTTCCGGACCGCGCGTGAGAAGGCCAAGGAAGGACGGTTGGTCTTCATCTTCATGGATGAGGCGGAGTCAGTGCTGCGGACACGCTCGAGTGGCCGCTACCTGAACATTTCTAACACCGTCGTGCCGCAGTTTTGCGCCGAACTTGACGGGCTGCAGTCACTCGAGAACGTCGTGCTCATGCTCACGTCGAACCGGCCCGACTATATCGACCCCGCCGTGCTCAGGCCGGAGCGAATCGACCGCAAAGTGAAGATTTCACGCCCAGATCGCGACTCTTCGATCCAGATCCTTGGGATATACCTTCACGCCGGAATACCGCTCGATGCCGATGTCTTGAAGCACAACATGGGTGAAGTCGATTGCGCCAGAAAGGAGCTGATCGAGGGAGTTATGGATCACCTCTGGCGCAAGAATCGCGAAACGGAATTCCTCAAGGTGTTTTTAAGAAACGGCTCGACCGAAACCTTGTACTTCAAAGATCTCGTTTCCGGCGCCCTGCTCAAGAGCGTTGTCGACCGGGCAAAGGATACGGCGATCAAGCGCGCAATCGTCGACCCCCAGCATCTTGCCGGTGTATCGCTACAAGACCTGATTGAAGCGGTCGATCAGGAATATCGCGAGAACGAGATCTTCCCCAAAGGCGATACTCATGAAGATTGGCTCCAGCTACTGGACTTCGCGCCCGAGAACGTTGCTTCGATCAAACCGATCGGACGACACCATGGCGAGGAGTTTTCCAAGAAGAGCATTGTGTAGTTGTGGGCTCTGCTCCAGAGCCCTCGATGATAGACTGATTGGAACGATAGTCACCAAGACTAAGTCAAACGAATTATTCGACGGTCAACGGCTCGTGCACCGCGGGCCCCCTTTCCAATCCTAAAGAAAATGGTCATCGTCTACAAATTTCTCGCCGCAAGTCTGATCGCCTTGACGCATACGAGCGGAACCGGCGACCCATCGAAAGTCAAGCCGCTTGGCATGATCCAAGGCGGCGTGAGCCTGATCGGGTTCCCGCTCGTTCGAATGATCCAAAACCAAGAGCAATGGAACGAGCTTTGGACTTTGCACAAGGGCATCCCGGGAGTGCCTTCGGCGTCAGGGGGCATCGTCAACGCGGACGCACAAAGGCCGCCGAACGTGGATTTTGCCAAGAGTCAGGTGTTGGTCGTATTTGGCGGCCAGGTCGCAAACGTACAAGCCTACGACTACGTTCGGACGGTTGTTCGAGATAAGGACGCCGTCATTCAACTCGCTCCCAATCCGTACCCAAACAATGCCCTTCGGGTTGTGGCGACTCCGTTCATCATGTTGGTTCTGCCAACCGAAAAGGTCAGCATCACCGTCGAACTCGACACGATCGCCCAGGATGGATCGCACTTTTGGGCTCAACTCGCCCGATTCTCCGCTCCGAGGTGACGCGAGCCACTTCGGGCTAGACCGCCTCGATGAACGCGTCGAAAGGTTGGATTGGCGTTTCAGACAACGTGAATGCGCCACGTGCCTGTTGAGCAGCCCAGACAGCTTCCTGCTCCGATTCAGCGTGGACCGTGCAAAGCACTGAGCCGCGGGCCACCGGCGAACCAACCTCCACGTCCAATTCAAGACCCACGCCCAAAAGGATGGAGTCGGTCTTCGTCCGGCGCCCCCCTCCGATCGCTACGACCGTCTTTCCAATGGTCTCGGCATCGATCGTTTGAACCCATCCGGAGGGTCCGTCGAAGAGAACCGATTGCGAGAATTTGGCACGAGGCAAGGCATCGGGAAACGCAAGTACATCAATCGTCGCGCCCTGGGCGGCAAACCACTCTCGAGCCTTCAACGCGGCCAGTCCCGACTCAAGTGTTCGAGCGGCCACCTCGCGACCGGAAACTTGGTCTGGCGCCAAACCGCTTGCTTCGAGGACAAGCCCCGCGAGTTCGATGCACAGGTTTGTAAACCTGCCTTGCTCCCCTTGGAGAACGCGGATCGCTTCCCGGACTTCCAGAGCATTCCCAACCGACCGTCCCAGGGGCTGATTCATGTCGGAGATCGCAATTCGAGTCTTGAGTCCGCACTTCGCTCCCGTCGTCGAAAGACTCGCCGCCAAGAGCCTTGCCCGATCCAAGGTCGGCATGAATGCGCCACGGCCGCACTTGACGTCCAAAACGACGGTTTCCGCTCCTCCGGCCAGTTTCTTACTTAGAATGCTTGAGACAATCAGCGGAATCGACCCGACGGTTGCGGTGGCGTCGCGGAGCGCATAGAGCACTTTGTCCGCCGGGGCCAAGTTCGGAGTCTGACCCGTCAGCGCGAGACCTATGCGTTGTGCCTGGTCTTTGAGCTCATCCGGAGTGAGATCCAACCGAAAGCCGGGAATCGAACTAAGCTTGTCGACAGTCCCTCCCGTGATCCCCAGGCCTCGCCCGCTCATCTTGACGACCGTCAGCCCACAGGCCGCGAGAAGGGGAATCAGAACGATCGAAGTCTTGTCTCCGACGCCCCCGGTGCTGTGTTTATCGACCCACGGTTTCGGCAGACCGGTCAAATCGACTCGATCTCCGCTCTCCGCCATCGCCATGGTAAGCCACGCTGTCTCGTCCGCGTCCAAGGGGTTGAGATAGGCGGCCATCAACCATGCCGACAATTGATAGTCTGGGATCAGTTCTTTGGCTGCTCCGTCGGCGAGGACGCGAAGATCGTCCAGGGAATTGCGCCCACCGTCGCGGCGAGCTTCTAGAATCGACCGAAAATCCATGTTCGCACTAAGTTTGACCGAACAAACTCATCGCGCACTGGTGCAAGAGGCGGCTGCCAGGCGCTTGCCACTTAGGATCAAGGCAGTGTCCAGTAAAGTACATTATCGGAATTCTTCTCGGAATCAAACAAATTCCAGCCTTGGACACCTTCCCAAAAATGGGCGAACTGCCGATAATGAGCGGTAGCACGGTCCTGTCCCTCCGCGCGATTATAGGGAGGTTCCAATGTGCCAGAAAGCGTTTACGCTTATTGAATTATTGGTTGTCATCGCGATCATCGCGATTCTTGCCTCGATTCTGTTCCCCGTGTTCGCTCAAGCGAAGGCCGCCGCAAAGGCGACCGCTTCCGTAAGCAACGAGAAACAGCAGTCGCTCGCCGTCCTGATGTATTCCTCTGACGTTGACGATATGGCGCCAGTCGACTGCATTTGGGGCCAACACGACGCACTGTATTGGTTCGGCTCTTGGAGCAGCGCATTTAGCCCGTGGACATACGAGGTGACGCCATATACCAAGAACGGAGCCATCTTTAACGACCCGCAAATCAGCCCAAACCCTGGCGGATCCGATACCGGATGGTACGCCTACAATCCTGAATACGGATACAACTACACTGCGTTAAGTCCAATCACGTCCACTAGTGGGACCGGTCCGAACAAATGGATACGAACGCCGGTGTCGCTATCGTCCGTTAGCCGGCCATCGGAAACCGTTATGGTGAGCGCCCACAACGCGGCGAACGAAGATATTGGCTGGTATTGGTGGAATGCAGGAACACTCTTGATCTCGCCATATACCGTTGAAGCGCCTGACTGCTATGACATCGCTCCGACTTGTATCGACAACTGGGGAAGCGGCTGGCTCGCTAACACTTGGCTTGAGAACAATCGGGCGGCGGGGGCCTTTACCGGCTCGAACTCGCTCCGGAAGTCGGGAAATGCGATTGCCGGCTTCTGCGACGGTCACGTCAAGACAATGCCGCCTGGTCAACTCGCCGCCGGTACGAACTGGAACCCGAACATCGCTGACAGCCAACTGGTGATGGTCAACTCCAAGAACTACCTGTGGGGGAATTTTCAGTGAGCAAGCGTTGTCTGCTCGTGTTCGTCGCAATTGCCGCGACCTTGATTGGAGGCTGCGCTCACTCTGACGACACAGCAGGCTCTCAGGCTGGATCCGGCCAAGCGCCAACCGCGAAGAATGGGAGTGCCAATGCGGCTGGCGCACCCACGCCAAGCAGAATCCCTGGCGCCGTCGACGTCAAGGAACCTGGCTCGAAAGTCAAATAGCTGCCGGTTACGTTCAAGCACGGTCCACGTCGCACTCATCGCAACGTGGACCGGCTCTTTCGCCCGGACCTCAACTTCTTCAGGGTCTGGCCAGCCGACGGAGTTCGATTGACCGAGCAACGCACAGGTAATCGCTCGATAGGCGTGCTCAGCCAGCATGGGGCCAAATCCCTATCTATATATTGGTCTATTTCTTTAGCAGAGTGCGCATAACATATACACAAATCCAAAGTACACTATCGTATCGCCAGGATCTTCCGCTATTGGGCAGATAGGGGGGCGTACAAGAGATCCGGATTCGAATCATCCTGGGCGATATACCGATTCATCGCGCAACGCGAAGCCATTCTATGGCAGTACATGCTGGAAGAGAGGCGATTCCAGGGGTAATGCGATTCAGATCAGTCCTTTCATCCCCAATTCCTGTGGAAATTCTAAAAAAAGACCTTCCATACGGCGAACTTTTCTTTGATAATGTAACGACGCGCGGGGCCCTCTTGCGCGGACTCGAAAGGAGGTTCCTTTGGGCCGAAAAGCATTTACTCTTATTGAATTATTGGTTGTGATCGCAATCATTGCGATTCTCGCAGCGATTCTCTTCCCGGTGTTTGCTCAAGCAAAAGCAGCCGCAAAGGCTACTGCTTCGGTAAGCAACGAGAAGCAGCAGTCACTTGCGGTCCTCATGTACTCTGCCGATGCTGACGATATGGCGCCGGTCGATTGTATCTGGGGTCAACACGACGCACTTTACTGGTACGGTTCCTGGAGCAGCGCATTCAGCCCCTGGAGCTATGAGATTCTTCCGTACACCAAGAATGGTGGCATCCTGGAAGATCCTCAAACAACCCCAAATCCGGGCGGATCCGATTCGGGCTGGTATTCATACAATCCGGAGTACGGCTACAACTACACCGCTTTGAGCCCAATCACATCGACGAGTGGCACCGGCCCTAACAAGTGGGTCCGCACGCCGGTTTCGTTCACTTCGCTCAGCCGACCGTCCGAGACGGTAATGGTCTCCGCTCACTCCACTGCCCAGGAGAACAGCGAGTACTGGTGGGGGGCGGGAACGCTCTTGGCTTCGCCCTACACGGTTGAAGCTCCGGAGTGCTATTCGATCAATCCGCTCTGCATCGACAACTGGGGATCCGGCTGGTGGGAATCCACTCCGATGCAAGGCAACCGAATCGCGGGCGCTTACACGGGTTGGAACTCAATTCGCAAGGCAGGCGACGGCATCGTCAGCTTCTGCGACGGACACGTGAAGGTGATGCCGCCAGGAGCAATGGCCGCTGGCACGAACTGGAATCCGAACATCGCGGATAGCGCAGTCGTCTTCACCAACACGAACCAGTACCTATGGGGCAACGTCAATTGAGGAACGTGTTCCTCACTGCCTTGCTTGTAGCCTCGTGTCTCTATCTGTGCGGCTGTAATAGCGGCGATTCTAGCCAATCGTCCGACGCGACAGCATCCTCCGCGCCTGGTCCCAAGGCCAATAATGGAGGCGATGCGGCGGCGGGCTCCGCGCCGAAGCCGGGAGCCATTCCCGGCTCGACGCCCTTGCAGCCTGGTAGCAAAGCCAAATAGCAAACTGGGCTCGGAAGTGTATCCACTCGAGCCCAGATGCAATTGAGCCTGGCACGTCAAGTGTCGGGTTCAATTGCATGTTGGGATCCTAGATATCTAGGAATGGCCGCTTTTTGTTTATGCTCGCGGTCACCCATCCGTCGACAATCATCGTCTCCAGAACCTCGAGGCCCTTGTCGAAAGCCCTTTGCGGCTCGGGAAAGAGCCCAGGATTCTTCGAAATGTGGTTTGCCATTAGCTGGCCAACCGTTGTGGCATCCGATTCGAACTTCAAGATCGAATAGATCATCTGGTTGTTGCCAACGAGCGGAAGCGCCTTGTTGCCACGCCTAAGGCAATTAACTGCATTCACTCGCCCATCCAGATAGATGGCCATGGTGTCCCGCGTAGTTCCAGCAAGATTCATCTGAAACTTGTTCTTCTTCACGACCTCCCAGCCAGCCGGGGCGCCGCCGAAACGTCCCGCTATGACCTTTGCCATACGTAACCCAAAGATGTTTGCATCCTCGGACGCCAAGACATCCGATGCGAAGCCGCCTGTCCCTAGCCATCGAAATGCTGCATCGGGTGATAGGTCGAGGCCCGCATCCGCGGCGATTTGGCGACAGTTGTCCTGCAGGTCGGTGAAGCAGCCATTAGCCGAATACCAATACTCGGCAAACCTTATGTGCTGATAGATGTTCGAACGGTGGGTGCGCGTATATTCAGTCTTCAGCCATGCTTCGTCCACTTCTTTGCGGTCAAGCTCGATGATCGTGTATGCGACCTTGCGCGCACTAACCTGAGCCAAAGTCATGCCTGCCGTCAATATTGGATCGGCAAAGCCGCATGCGTCGCCAACCAAGAACCAGTTGTCCCCTGCGAGACGGTCGGTAAGGTAGTTCCAGTCCTTGGTAGCGTGGAACTTGTGCTCGCAGCGCGCGCTTTGAACCAGTTTGGAGATTCTGGGCTCGATTGACACTGCCTCCATGTAGAGGTCTTCCGGCTTCTTTCCACACGATTTGTAGTACTCCGCCGGCGTGACCAAGCCGATAGATGTCCTCGTTTGAGTGATCTGGATGAACCAGAGCCAGCCCCAACCGATACTCATTATCTGAGCGCGTGTTCCGTGCTTTCCGATCGTCTCCGCCCATTCAGCATCTTGCCAATAGTCGTAGAGCGCGATATTTCTAAGAGTGGACGGTGACTCGATTTGAACGTCCATAGCCCGGCGCAAGATGCCCGAGCCCCCGGAAGCGTCCACGTAGTACCGCGCGGTCAGCAGTTCCGGTACTGACTCCCCCGCTTGAACATCGGTGGGATCGGACGGTGCGGTTTTCACTCCAGTGATACAGTCGCCGTCCCTTAGGATCTCTGTAACCTTTGCGTTCTGGATCACTTCGCATCCCATCGACTGGGCATGTTCCAAGAGGATCTTGTCGTAGATGGATCGATCGACCTGAAATGCGGTTCGGGCACGCTGCCCCCGGTACTGACCAGGACGAGGCCGGTCCTCGATATCCTCCTGAAGGAAATTAACCTGCCAGAGGTCGTCGGTACGTCCCCATCGATAGGTGCTGCCGACTTTGATCGGGAACCCGGCCGCTTCGACCTTGTCCCAGGCGCCCATCTCGTTCAGAACGGAACAGATCGCCGGCAGTTGGCTCTCGCCCACGTGATCGCGGGGAAAGCGCTCACGCTCGATAATCAGGACCTTGAGAGAAGGATTGTATCGGCGGAGCAGGGCGCCGACCGAGCTTCCGGCAGGTCCGCCGCCGATGATAAGTACGTCGTATGTCATGGGCACGGGATTCCGGGGCTATCCCCGAACGAAGCCATTATAGGATAGTTCCACGGCTCAGACAACCGATGCCTACGCCCGCCAAATCAATGGAGGGTGTCCTTATTCAGTCGGATCGTTTGGTCGTGATACTCGATACGATAGAGTTGCTTGTTAGGATCGCAGGACGCGATAACCCACCCGTCTGCGATAAGTGCCTCAAAAGCCTCCATAGTCTTGGTGAATGCCCGATACCGAACATTCGAATCGGGGAAGGACTCGACGAATTGAGTAATCATCGGAATGATGTGGTCCATCGATGAAGACCGTTGGAGCATTCCAATCACCATCTTGAATCGCCCGTCTACCGGGAGCACCTTGGCCCCTCTTACATAGCACTTACAGGCCTTGATCCCTCCATTCGAGTATTCGGCTCGCTCCTTGACCGATGCTCCCGCCAAGTTTAGCTTGAACATGTTGTTCTCGCTCAGGGGATCCCGCTGCGGCAGATCCGCAAGCACCGTCGATAGCCCTTTGACCGTAAGGAGCGAAAAGCCACCGACTCCGGTGGATAGGTCCTCGTCGATGAATCCTCCCCTTGCGAGCCAATCCCAGGCATGGTCGGGAGTCAAATCCAGTCCGGCATCCCCAGCGATACGCTGGATGCATTCCTTGATATCCTGGAACTGGGCGTTGGCGGTGTACCAAAAGTCGGCGAAACGTATATGACTGGTCACGCGCTGTGACTGTCTGAGATCGAACTGCTCTCTTAGCCAGGCAGAGTCATGTTGCCCCTTTTCGAGTTCCAAGATCGTACAGGCAACTTCCCTACCGCCGCAATGCGCCATCGTCATCCCCGCCGATAAAATCGGGTCGGCGAAGCCGGCGCTTTCTCCGATTAGGAACCAATTCTCCCCGCTCTGTCGGCTAGATAGGAATGACCAGTCCTTTGTCGAGGTGAACTTCCCCTCCCTCGTGGCATTCGTGATCAGGCCAGAGATCCGCTCTTCTTGTCCCAGCGCTTCCATGTAAAGGTCTTCCGGGCGTATCCCGCGTTCCTTGTAGTATTCAGCCGGCACGACCAAGCCGATACTGGTTCTCGTGGGCCCCAGCGGAATGAACCAGATCCAGCCATACCCAAGGCTCATCACCTGGATCTTGGTGGCGCCGACCCCAATCTCTACCGCCCATTCCGCATTCTGCCAGTAGTCCCAGAGGGCAATGTTCTGCAGGGTCGACGGATACTCGCAAGTGACGCCCATCGCTCGACGGAGAATCCCCGTGTGGCCCGAGGCGTCTAGATAGTGCTTCGCAGTAACCACATCGCCGTCGGCCAACGTGAGACCATCGACCCGATCGCCTGTCTTGAGAATCTCCTTGACTGTCGTTTGCTCCCTAACTTCGACTCCACACTCGGCGGCGTGGTCGAGCAGAATCTTATCGTAGATAGAGCGGTCCACCTGGAATGCAGTGAACCGTCGCTGCCCCTCGAACTTCGCGGGCCGCTCTTGTTCCTCGAACTTTTCAGACGGATAGAACTCAAAGTCCCACAGTTCCGGCACTTTCCCCCATCGGTTTGTCGAGCCAATCTTGATCGGAAAGTTGGCAGCCTCGATCTTGTCCCACGCACCCATCTCGTGGAGGATCATCGAGATCGCAGGCAGCTGACTTTCGCCAATATGATCTCGTGGGAACTTCTCTCGCTCAAGGATCACAACGTTGAGATCAGGCTGGTATTTTTTTAGAAGAGTGCCCGCCGTAGTGCCCGCCGGGCCGCCGCCGATAATAGCCACATCGTATTGCATTACAAATATCCTCGGTGCAGATCAGAGGCTATTCGCATCGACCTGCGCCAATCCTATCAATAACTCTACAGGACAAGGCGCCATTTTGGAAATGAGTCTGCAAGCCCTCGATCCGCGTCAAACGCTGACTAAGGGGACTGACGACGTCCGGTCACGACTCGCCTTGAAGCAGCTCTCGGAACTCGTCGAGCCACGGCTCGTAGTTTCGCCACCGATCGACAGAAGTCCGGTACACCGATTGCCTCACCTGCCATACGCTCGGAGTCGTCACTAACCCCTTGTGCTTCTCCGGCTCCAGGCAACTATCGCTCCACGGAAGCCCACAGAACTCAAGAATCCTTCGTGTCGTGTTTTCGCGGTCGAGAATCAATCCTTCGTAGGAGACTTCCAGTAACCGATCCGCCGGAATGACCTGCTTCCAATGGCCGAACAGATCGTCATATTGTTTGAAGGCGTACACGATGTTCGATTTGTCGTTGACAAAGGGGGTCGTCGTCCGTATATGGGTATTCCATATCGAAATCGCGTTGTCAACCGGGTTCCGGCGCATGTAGACGATCTTCGCGTTAGGGAATGCGATATGAAGGATGCCTGCAAGGATCAAGTTGCCAGGCTGCTTATCCACGACCCTATCGGCACCGTTCGCATAGCGCGCAAGCAACCTCATATACAGGGCTGAGGTCTCGTGAACGAGCAGTTCGTTCAGCCGGTGAGCCCTGAAATCCGTCAGACGATGATCGGCATTGATCCACAGACTCTGCTCCCCCGCCCCCTGAACCGCCGGATGGCTCGCAAGGATTCGTTCCGCAAGCGTTGTGCCTGACCTCATCATTCCCATCACGAAGACCGGCATCTCCGTTGGATTCCCGATTCGACGGAGCTTGGCGACCGATTCGGCGCAGAGGACATGCTTTCGAATCGCAATGATGTCGGAAAACTCGTCTCGGTTGAATCCGCCTCGTTCTTCGATCGACCGACGGGCGAGTCGATTGGCCCGATTGAAGTGAGACATTGCAGATTCGTATTGACCCAGGTCGTCATGCGCTTTACCAAGCGAATACTCGATCTGCATGCGGTCGGCGTCGGCCAACTGCCCCGACTCGGTGAGATCGGTCATCTTGTCGACCAACTTCAGATCCTCAGAATTGAACTTCTTGTTTGCCGCGAGACGGGCATAGGCGGCCGGACGATCGGGATAGCGGTCGATCAGGTCCTCCAAAATGGCGGCGCCCTTGTCCATGTCCCCTCGCTGCACAAAGTATCGCGCCCGAATAAGATCGACCTGCTCCGAATCTGGTTTTGCCAGCGATCTGGCGGATTCCCAATGAGCGTCTGCTTCTGCCTCGCGCCCTAGATCCTGCAAACCGCTGGCGGCCACCGTGTGCCCCATCGCGTCCGATGGCTCCATAGTCAACGCTCTTTCTGCGGCCGCGAGCGACGCTGTCGGGTCGCTATAGTTGAGTTCCAGTTCGGCGAGGCGAAAGAGGCAGTTCGCGTTTGGTGTAATTGCGGCGCCCTGTCTGAGAAGGTCCATTGCCTCAAAATCGCGCTGCAGCCGTAACAGCACAAGCGCACGTTGATACTTCCAAGGTGCGTAGTCGGGCTGCAACCTACTCGCCTCGCTAAAAGCCGCCTCCGCCAATTCGTACTCGCCAAGGCCCACTTGCGTCTGGCCAAGCAGGCCGTGCAACTCGGAAGTTGGCTCCTTCTTGATCGCTTGAAGGACGATCGCCAGCGCACCGCTCCAGTCGCGCCCGGCGAGCCGAATGCGCGCTGCCCATGCCATCGCCTGAGACGATTCCCCTGTCGCAAGCACTAACTGGTCGGCAAACAGCGCCGCTTCGCGAAGGTCACCCTTGCGAAAGGCTGCGCGGCTTCGATCGTACAGGGCTTGCGGGCTAGTCTCCATCAGGTCTTGTCGCCAGTCCAGCGCGCAGATTGAACAGAGCCATTGGGCCAACTCCGAAGGCAACTTGTATCGATTATCCTTCCTCGCTGGTGGACGCCTGGACGGCGGACTTGGTGTTTGGATCGCCGAGAGGTATGAATGGGCGAGCCTTGTTGACCGACGCCGTCACCCAACCCTCCGAAATCATCGTCTCGAGCACCTCGAACGCCTTCTGGTATGCCGCCCCATAGTTCGGGAAGTCACGCGGTCGCGACTTAAAGAAGTGAGTGAAGTGACGGGCGATCGTGGTGGCATCCGACTCTTGATTCAGGATCGAGAACACGAACTGGTTGGGACCGTTAAGCGGAAGTATTTTCTCGCCCCGCTTGTAGCACTTGACTGAGATCACCCGGCCACCCTGATAATATGCGATCGTGTCCGGCACGGCGCCTACCAGGTCTAGTTTGAACCGATTGTTCTGGGTGACCGACCAAGTCATGGGGAGACCGGTGAACCGGCTGATGATTACGCGGGCGCTCTGGAAGCCGAAGATGTTGGCCTCCTCGTCCGCCAGAACGTCGGAAGCGAATCCGCCCGTGCCGAGCCACCGAAACGCATTGTCAGGCGATAGGTCGAGCCCCGCATCTTGAGCGATTTGCTTGCAGTTTTCCTGCAGGTCAGTAAAACAGCCGTTCGACGAGTACCAAAACTCCGCAAACCTTATGTGCTGGATAATGTTCGACCGGTGAGTACGCGTGTATTCGCTTCGCAACCAGCCTGGGTCGAGTTCCTTGCGTTCCAATTCGAGAATCGTATAAGCGACTTTTCGCGCTCCGACTTGGGCAAGCGTCATCCCGGCCGTCAAAATCGGATCCGCGAATCCGCATGCATCCCCTACAAGGAACCAGTTCTCGCCGGCGAGCCGGTCGGAAATATAGTTCCAGTCCTTCGTCGTTTGGAAGAGCTTCTCTCGTCGGGCGTTCCCGACCAGCTTTGAAATCCTCGGTTCGGCGGCAATCGCTTCTAGATAGAGGTCTTCCGGTTTCTTGCCACAGGATTTGAGATAGCTCGCCGGCGTCACCAAGCCGATCGACGTTCGCGTCGAGGTGATCGCGATATACCAGAGCCACCCCCAGCCGATACTCATGATCTGAGCCCGAGTACCGCTGCGACAGATCGTCTCCGCCCACTCCGCGTCCTGCCAGTAGTCGTATAGCGCTATGTTGCGTAGAGTCGTCGGAGAGTCCACTTCGACATCCATGGACCGACGAATAATCCCGGATACTCCGGAAGCGTCCACGTAAAATCGGGCGGTGACTGTCTCTGCTTCCTCAGGACCGGCTTTAGTTGGAGCCACTCTTACACCAAGGATCCGATCGCCGTCTCGCAGTACCTCGGTGACTCTCATATTCTCGATGACCTCGCACCCAACTTCTCTCGAATGATCCAATAGGATCTTGTCGTAGATGCTTCGATCAACTTGAAAGGCCGTCCGAGCCCTTTGTCCCTCGAATTTATTAGGGCGCGGCTGCTCTTGTAGGTCGTCGGTCAGGAAGTTGACCTGCCAAAGCTCATCGGTCCGGCCCCAGCGATAGGTGCTGCCGATCTTGATCGGGAATCCGGCCGCCTCCACCTTGTCCCACACGCCGATTTCGTTCAGCACCTTACAGATCGCCGGCAATTGGCTCTCACCAATGTGGTCCCTTGGAAATTGCTCCCTCTCGACAATCAGAACCCTCAAATGGGGACTGTAACGTCGAAGCAGAGATCCGACCGTGGTCCCTGCTGGTCCGCCGCCGATGATAAGTACGTCTACGGATTTGGTCATGGCCAACCCGGGCCGAGGTTGGCCCTAAAACCAATTATATAGGAACCCGTTCGATCGCACAGACGAAACATGTAGCGAACCACCGTTTGGTCCAAAGCCGCCAATGACCCTGCCCATACCTCCCGCACGTCCGATAGAAAGGTCGACCAGTCACAATAGAGAGCGATGAAAGCGGTCTCCCTGTTCATGGACGTCGAGGATCCGATCAATCCACTTGCCGACGATGCCGCGCTGGACTTTCCCCGGCTCTTTGCGGACCAGGGAGTTCGAGGTTCGTTTTGCCTTACCGGCGAGAAGTGCCGCACGCTCAAACAACGCTCTCGGATCGACGTTGCGGAAGCGTACAAACCCCATGCGCTGGGGCTCCATACCAACCGGCACTCCTTTCACCCGACGACGATGGAGTTGCTTGCCGATCTTTCGTTCGATGAGGGCTGCGAGGCGGCTTATTCGGAGGAGCGGCAAGGCTTCGAAGCCTTCTGCGACTTGTTCGGCCGGAATCCCATCTTTTGGGGAGGCGGGGGAAATACGTGGTCACCCGAGATAACCGATACGCTTAAACGGCTAGGAGTTCCCGCATATGCCTACGCCATGACAGAGTTGCCGGATCATGCGGTCCACGAATTCAACGGTGTTCTAGCCCTCCCCCAGGCTCTCAGCATCTCTGAAACCGATTGGGCAGACGACCGGCGGGCTTCGGAAGCGGTCGAACGAGTTCTGCGCAGTATCGAGACGATTGATCAGCCCTGGATCGGCGTATTTGTTGGCCATCCGACCAAGTTCCGCCACAACGAGTACTGGGACAAGCCCTACTACTTCGGCAGAACCCCCGCCGAGCCCGAATTCGTCCAGCCCGTTTCCGATGATGTGTACAAGCGCTCAAAGTACAACCTCCGCGAGTTTCTCGGCAGAATCAAAGAGATATACAGGGTCATCGGAGTCGACGACACAGTCCGAATGGACTGGCGATTCGAAACCCCATCCACAGAGGATTTCGCCCATTTCGAGAGTCGTACATCGGCCTCGCTTCGAGGCGCAACCGGTTGGCCACCCCATCGACTTGGGCTCAGCGCCGACAAGATCGTCGATAAGACGATGAACCTCAAGCACACTTTGCGACGCGCTACCCTCTCCTGACCGTCATGTCAAAACCTCGTCCAAACGAAGCCGCCCAGGTCCACAAGGCGGAAGCACAGAGGCTCTATCAAGCCGGAAAGCTCCTAGATGCCGAGGGACTCCTCCACAAGGCGCTTGGCGCCAACCCCCACGATCCGCAGGCGCTTCTGCTTCTGGGACTGGTCGAGGCAGGAACGGGACGACTTCAAGTCGCCGCTCACCACCTGAATCAATCGGTGAATTGCGATCCCAACCAAGCCGCCTCGCGAGCGGCTCTCGCAAAAACCCTGGCGAGCATGGGTCACCATTTCGATGCTATTCCGCAGTTTCAGGCCGCTCTCCAAATCAATCCGTCCGCCTACGAAGCCGCCTTCGGTCTGGCAGAATCTCTAGTCGCGACTCATCGGGAAAGGAGCGCCGCGCAGATCCTCCGGCACGTTCTGCCTGCCGCGCCGAATGCCCAAGGTTATTTGATTCTCGCTGACCTCGAACGGGAATCGGGGCGAGTCGTGGACGCGGTGACCTTCTGCCGAAAAGCCATCGAACTCGATCCGAACCTATCCGGCGCCCACGTTTTGCTCGCTCGCCTCCTAACCGAGCAAGACAAGACTGCCGAGGCCGAGGTTCACTGGCAGCGTGCCGCGGAACTTGATGAACCGTCATGGTCGCTTCACTTGACCAAGGCGTTCGCCTTCGGAACGGTCGGCCAATTTGATCGCACGGTTGCAGAACTGGAGGAATCAATCGCCCTTAAGCCGGACCAAGGCGAAGCCTATCGGGCGCTAGCCTATTGCCGCAAGCTCAAGGCTGGAGACGACAATCTTGTCAGCCAGATGAAGGCATTGATTGAGCGCTCAAGTCTCTCGAACGACGACCGAGTGAGTGTGCTGTATGCATTGGGCAAGGCTCACGACGATCTCGGCGACTTCGAGCAGGCGATCGGGTGGTTCGATCGGGCAAACGCGCTGCGCGAAGAAACTCGTGTGGGTCCCGCATTCAATATGGATGTCGTGCATGCGGTAGTCGATGCCACCATTAGGCTCTTCACGCTTGAGAACCTCAAAAACTGGGGCAACATCGGCGTCACTTCCCGGGTACCGATTCTGGTGGTGGGCATGATCCGATCGGGTACGACTCTCGTTGAGCAGATGCTCACCTGCCATCCCAAAGTCGGCGGCGCCGGCGAGCAGTATTACTGGGGCGAGAACGAGCCGTCTTTTGTCGATCATATGGGGTTGCGTGTGCATCCGCAAAGGCTCCTGGCATGTGCGAGGGAATATGAGGAGATCCTTCGTTCGATCGCGCCCGGCTTCGAACGCGTGGTCGACAAGAATCCCAGCAATTTCATGTCGGTGGGCTCACTCTTCCTTGCCTTTCCGAATATTCGGATCATACGCGTGAAGAGAAATCCGATCGACACCGCTCTTTCGATTTGGACGACGCCGATGAGCGCCCGGGCTCCCTTCGTTAGCGATCGGAACAGCATAGTCAAGGCCTACCGCGAGTACGCTACGATCAGTAAACACTGGCGCAGCGTCCTGCCAACCGACCGCTATACGGAGATCGTCTACGAGGATCTTGTGACCGACCCAGAGACGCACGGTAGACGCATGGTCGAATTCTGCGGGCTCGAGTGGGATGATGGGTGCCTGCATCCGGAGATGAACCCGCGGCGGATCCAGACCCCCAGTTTCTGGCAAGCTCGCCAGCCGATCTATCGCTCATCGACCGAACGATGGCGACGATACGAACCATGGCTTGGGCCCCTTGCCGAGCTTGCCGATGTGACCGAATAGCTGCGGGGACCTTGGCACCCTCCGGCAGATCGGTTTAAACTGGGAGCCTTCCCTTAACCGCGAGTTGCTTCGCTTGGTCGGAAGAAGCAAGCAAGGCAAAGCTCGCAGGCCGTCATATCATGGAACTCGACGTAGCTATTATCGGAGGAGGCCCGGCAGGATCGACAACCGGCACCCTCATCAAGAAATACAACCCGGCAATCTCGGTGGGGATCTTCGAAAAGGAGGTCTTTCCGCGAGATCACATTGGCGAAAGCATGCTTCCCGGCATTTCGTCCGTCCTTCACGAAATGGGGGTTTGGGACACGGTTGAAGCCGCCAACTTTCCCATCAAGATTGGATCTACCAACCGTTGGGGCAAGAAGCCGGAACTATGGGATTTCGAATTTTTCCCTTCGAATCTGTTCGTCGACGAGCCGAGGCCGGCCAAATACGAGGGACAGCGCCGCGGCACCGCCTTCCAGGTGGACCGATCGATCTACGACAAGATCCTGCTGGATCATGCAGAGTCAAGAGGCGCCGTCGTTCGCCAGGGAACAAGAGCCGCCAAAGTCCATCGTCAGGGCGACCGGGTCACCGCAATTGAGCTTGCGACGGGTGAGATGGTGCAAGCCAAACATTACGTCGACGCCTCGGGGCACGTCGGCGTCATACGTCGGGCGATGGGAGTCAATATGGACTGTCCGACCACCCTACAGAACGTCGCCTTTTGGGACTACTGGCAAAACGCCGAGTGGGCGGTCAAAATCGGCATCGGTGGAACCAAGATCCAGGTCATGAGCCTCGGATACGGCTGGCTATGGTTCATCCCGCTTGGCCCAACCCGAACCAGCATCGGGCTCGTGGTGCCGGCAAGCTACTACAAGAATTCTGGTAGACGGCCCGAGGACCTCTATCTGGAGGCGGTCGCAACCGAAGAACGCATCGCAGCTCTCACCAAGAACGCCACTCGTGAACACAAGTTCACCACCACAAAGGACTGGTCATTTCTTTCCGAGCGACAATGCGGCGACAACTGGTTCCTTGCCGGCGAAAGCGCGGGGTTTGCCGATCCGATCCTCTCCGCCGGGATGACGATGGCGCACGCGGCAGGACGCGAACTCGCCTACACCCTCTTGGAAATCGAGCGCGGCAACAAGCGCGTGCAGTGGCTCAAAGACGAGTTCGCAATTCGCCAGTCGCAGCGGGTGCGCACGCACATGCGGTTCGCCGAGTTCTGGTACTCGGCCAATGCACAGTTCTCCGACCTACAAGACTTCACCAAGCAATTGGCCCATGACGTCGGACTCGATCTCACTCCCGAATCGGCATGGCGCTGGATCGCCCAGGGCGGATTTGTGGATGAGCGCCTGTCTTTCGGCGTCGGTGGATTTACTTTGAACTCGATCAAGACCCTCGGGTCCGTGCTTTCGGACGTCGAGGCGACTTCACCATTCCAGTCCAATAATGTGTTCAAGCTCAACCTCGCCGGCGCCTCGTGGCGAGATCGAGCCCAATACCGCGACGGACGAGTGTTTCCGACCCAGAGTTACACTCGAGACGGCCGCACGCTTCCAATCGACGGCGCATGCCAAATCGTAGTGGACCTACTGCAGCGCACGTCGGATGTCGTGTCACTCTTCGAAATGTTACGGCGAAGCATCCAAAACGACTTTGAAGACATGGGGCAGCAGAATCGTGCCATGGTCGAAGTCGTTCAGGCATTGGAAGCGATGACGAATGACGGTTGGGTCGATGCCTCATTCAACCCACAGAGACCCTTGATGAATGTCAGCTACCTGGACCAGAGCATTCTGCCCAATCAAGACCCTCCGATCCAGTAAGGAACCTCGAAGGCAAAGCCGGTTACCGGAGCGACACATACCGATTGCCTCCGATATCGCGACCAAGGGCCAATATGGGCCGCACGTTGCCGTTTCGCGGATCGTCGATGTTCAGGTGGATGTCGGTCGAGAAGTAGGTGACGGACAAACCTGCTCGGGGATAGGGAGACCCGTTCTCGCGATGAAATTGCAGGATATAGGGGCTGTAGAAGCTGCACTCGTTTGGATCGAGATTCATGACAACATCCTTGTATTCACGACGAATCGAGCCGATCGCTGACTCAAAACCAGCGCCCTTGGCATCGCGATGAGTGCCCGCCTTCAAAACCATCGCGCCGTTCGCCTCAAAAGATCTCTCGATGGCGATCCAAATCGTCACCATCTTCTCAGGGTCGGGTTCCGATGTTAGGACCGGAGTCGACCCCCGACGCCATCGGCAAGCGCGACCGGCAAACGCGGGAGTAAAGTCGAAGCGCGAATCGAAGATGCCGATGTTCGGCCCGAGCAAGGGCACCAAGCATCGCATAACCGAGTCGGACGTAAGCAGTCCGACGACTTGGCCATCACGCAGATGAACGCCTTCCAGATCTTCCTCCCCGAAAATGTCCAAATAGTCCAGAAACCGATCCTGCAGATGGCTGAACTGCCGGGAAGTGAAAACCGGGGAGTGAAAATGAAAGTAGCCATTCACGTGCAGGGCGGCGACCGAATCCTGATTCAGACCGTTCGCCACAGATCGGACAACGAACTGCTCGTCAATATAGGTACTCATGGCAATCCATCGAGTGGCCGGATCCATTGATCAAATACTCGATATCCGGTTACACGCAGGCACTACTTCGGCACGATTCTGCGAGTTCTTGAGTTGGTCCCAGCGATTCGTCGCGAATGGAGAATTCACTCAGTTCAAACGAAGCTGAACAACCTTCTGACGTTCCATCTTGAGTGGACCATTGTGCCTAGGACCAATCCGCTCTGCGCTTACGCATGGAATGTAGAATCCAGGTAATCGCCTCAGCGGGGGCAGGAACTTAGTGTTTATCGGTTTCATCACAATGACGATCGGCCGGGCGTATTTCGACAATGATTCAGGAACAAGACGACGAGGCGACGATCAAGGTAAATGTGGATTCTGATCGTCCATCACCACTGAAGGGGCTGGTGCCGCCAGCTATGTCAGCGCAGGCGCCCAGCGGTTCAATGCCTCCGGAGCCGATCGGGGACTTTTCCTTTGCGTCGATCGCGCGATTTCCGATTCCGGATCTGCGAACTATCGACCCGGGCGACGCCGTGTTCGGCCTCGAATCGTCCAGGCGACGTCAGGCTTTGTTCGGCGAGCAGGATCGCTCGTCAATGCCTTGGCTTGAGCGAGCCGCCGAGTATTTTTGCGACTTATGCGCGTTTGCCGAATCAGACAAATTCTCCATGCGCCTCAGCATCGCGGCTCGCGAGCAGAACGACGACCGCACCTTGGCGAAGGCGCTTCGGTGGCTCGCTGTTTCGGCAATCTCCTCTGACAACGAGGAGCGTGTCCGAACTTACCTCGGCGAGTTGGCCGACTTGGAGACGGAGACTCAGGATCCGATGATCCGAGGCATCGCCGGTTACTGCTTGGCTCTGGCTACCGAGAAGGGCGCCCTTATTGAGCCAAACCCAAATCTGAGGATCCGCGACCATTGGAATTACCCCCTCCTACTCTTCAAGGAGAGCGCGGCGGTTCTTGCCGACTATGGAGAGTACGACCTATCCATCGTTTGTCACTTCGAGTATTCGTACAGCAAGATCGCTCACGGCGAGTACATCACAGCCATCGAGTGGATTGAACGTGCCCTTCAAATGGCGAAAGCCAACAAAGCCTGGAAGTGGACGGGGCGCTTGCTTCAAGTGGCCTCAAGTGCCGCTACCGATCAAGGATATCGGATCCAACTGGAAGAGACGATCCGCACCGCGATCGCTTGGTGCGAATACGTGGGCGACGAGTGGGGCCGGATCGAATCGGTGCTCACCTTGGGCCGGCTGAATATGTTCGAGATCCCTCCCGCAAGTCCCGAGGCGGCTTCGGAACCTGAACGTATCTTTCATTCTGCCATCGCCGACGCTGAGCGAGCCGGACTACCATGGCTGGCACGACGAGTCAACCATGCGCACAAATTCCTTCGACAGAAGAGTGGAGCCGAGGAGATCCACGTTCCGGTCGATCTCCCAGATGCAAAGTTCAGCCACGACATACGACGCCGTATCGCTTCTCGATTGGAAGATGGCATCGCCGATTCACCGAATCCGTTCCTGGTTTTCACGGCCCTTCGAGGAGAGGACTCTACCTGTAAGGACTTTTTGAACGAATACCGTAACTTGGCCGGAGTTCAGACCATCAACAGGCAGATTGGATACGTCGCCCTCTTTTCTGAAATCTCGGATAACCCATACCTGCTGGGTCTCGGCGAGCCAATGCGTCAGGTGACAGAGCTCAGAAAGCGATACGAGGATGTCGTAGAGATACTTGCGGATGGAAAGCGCGTTTGGACACGAAGGAGGTTGGTCCCAAGTGGCGACGGATTCGTACTGACGCTGCGAGATATCACGACCGAACGTGAAATCGAGGAGACGCTCCGTCGAACGGCAGACACCGCTATGCGTTCAGAGCGCACAATGGCCGAATTCCTCGCAAATATGAGCCATGAGATCCGCACGCCGATCAACGGAGTGATGGGCTTGGCTCGTATGCTAAGCGAAACGAATCTCGACGAGACTCAGCGAGCTTACGTCAAGGACATCATTGGCAGTGGAGATATTCTCTTCCGGCTCATCGGCGACATCCTGGACATGTCCAAAATTGAGGCCGGCTTCCTTGAAATCGTACCGGAACCCGTAAGCGTGAGGGAGATCGTCTTCGGCATCGTGGGCCTTTACCGAGGTCAAGCGGCCGAAGGTTCCATCGCGCTCGAACACAGTGTCGCGTCCGACGTCCCGCCCTTGGTGCTTGCCGACGGCACACGAGTGCGTCAGGTCCTCGCGAACCTGGTCGGCAACGCAATCAAATTCACTCCTTCCGGTTCAGTCACCATCGACGTCTCGATGGATCATGGCATGACGTTGTTTTCCGTGACCGATACCGGCATAGGAATCACCACCGATCGGCTCGATCGTATCTTCGATCCTTTTCATCAGGCGACGCATTCAGGCAAGAGCAACGAAGGAACCGGGCTGGGCCTGACAATCAGCAAACGGCTCGTGGAACTGATGAACGGCACGATGGCCGTTCGCTCGTCGCTTGGCGAGGGTAGTCGCTTCACGTTTAGCCTGCCGCTTCAGACAACCAACCTCGAACCTGAAGGACCGACTCAAGACGTTCCTTCTACGTTCACGGGAATCAAAGTGCTCTTGGTCGAGGACAACGAAGTCAACTTGATCGTCTCCGAACACTTCCTTCGCAGGTTGGGATGTGACGTGACATGTGCTAGGGACGGACGGTTTGCCGTCCAGCTTAGTTTGGAACACTACTTCGATTTGATCTTCATGGATGTCCGCATGCCGGTTATGGACGGGCTCGCCGCGACTCGCGAGATTCGGAAACTTGAGGAGGAAACTGGAGTTCGAACCCCCATCGTCGCGCTAACGGCGGGAGCAATGACTGAGGAACGAGACCGCTGCTTTGAAGCAGGCATGGACGACTATGTGTCGAAGCCGTTCACCGACGACACGCTGAGGACCGTTCTGGCGAAATGGGGACTGCCAGCTTAGCGGCCCTGCGCCAGAGAAGTTGTCGATCTCCTGCGACCGGCCTAGTCGCCTGGAAATCTCACCTCATGATAGTGCAGGTGCGATTCGAGCAGAACGAGTACGTCATGGGCGGAAAGCGTGCCGAAGATGAATATCTGCTGCATCGGATCATCTGGACGCTTGACATCGTTGAAGAATAGCTTGAGCTCGTTGCGGGCACGCTGCCACGCTTGTTCCGAGTGATCGAGGTTGGGTCTTTCCTGCGGAAGCATTGCGGTAGGGGATTTCATTTTTTGCCCCCGGTTCATCTTGTCGACCATCTTTCGGAAAATGAAGCTCGCTCGAGGCGACTTTCCAATCAGGTCCTTGGGGCCAACCTTCTTCATCCGGTCGGCGGTCATTTGCTCGCTTATCGCCAAGTGCGCGATCATCTCGACCGGCGTAAACGACTTGGCATCCGATCGCGCCGACTGCTTTTCCGGAGGCAGCGCCCGGACCCTTCCAATCAGCGCTTCCTTGCGCATTTCAAGATATTCGAGTCTTTGAGCAATCTCTGGATGCATGCCTTTATCATATACCGTTAACTCACAACGTGCCAGGCTCAGCACTGGTATTTCGCCCCCGTCCGATCGCCTCCATCAGTGTCACAATTAGGTCTCGTCTCCGACCATTGGGGACGATAGCGAGCCCTTGATGACTTCCGAATCAAAGCCGATCCCTCCACTCTGCATAAACGAACTCGAGTACCTGGAAACCGCCGGACTGAACGTCATGCTAGCTCATGACTACTATCCCGAAGGGCACCAAGGTGGTGTGGTGATCATCCAGAATGGGCTCCGGGTCGCCACGAACGGAGACCTGAGGATTGAGCCGGCGCCCGGGCAATGGTCACCGATTCCCAAGGCCGGAAAGCGCGAAGTCGATCGAGCGACAAATGAACTGGTGGTCCACATGGAATATCCGGACGAGGCTCGAAATCGCAAAGGCTTCAATCCGATCGAATACCCTGACCTGCATATCTCCTACACCCTTCGAGTCCGTCCCGAGGGTCAGAGTTTTCGGGTGCTCGTCGACCTCGATCAGCCAATCCCGCCGGAGTGGGATGGTCATGTGGGCTTCAACCTGGAGTTTTATCCTGCGTCACTGTTTGGCAAGAGCTTCTGTACCGAGACTGGGGTCGGAATGTTTCCTCGACAGCCGGGCGAAACGGGATTAGCTCAAGACGGCCCCTCCTATCGTCTCAACACTTTGGCTACGGGTCGCAGACTGACCCTTGCCCCGGAAGACGATCTTCGCAGAATCACCATCGAGTCTCGATCCGGTGGCAACGTCTGTCTCATCGATGGAAGGGGGCTCCACAACAACGGTTGGTATGTGGTGCGTTCGGTAATCGGCTCCGGGCCCACGAAGGGCGCACTTGAGTGGATTGTAACGCCAAGCGTTGTCCCAGACTGGCGATCGACGCCGACGATTCAAGTGTCCCAGGTCGGCTATCATCCGCGCCAGCAGAAGGTGGCGGTCATCGAACTGGACAAGAGCACCGAAGACATCCTCGAGGTTCGTCTTGTCAAGATCGACGCCGAAGGAGATCAACGCAGCGTGAAAGCCGCAAAAGCCGAGGATTGGGGCAGATTCCTCCGCTATCGATACTTGCGCTTTGATTTCACCGATGTAACCGAGTCGGGCATCTATCTTGTGGCTTATGGAGATCAGCGGTCGTCCGTGTTTCGAATTGCTCCCGAGGTCTTCACTCACGGGGTATGGCAACCGACCGTAGAGTGCTTTCTGCCGGTTCAGATGTGCCACATGCGCGTGAATGAAAACTACCGCGTCTGGCATGGGCTCTGCCATATGGACGACGCAACGATGGCGCCCGTCGACTTCAACCATATCGACGGCTATCAACAGGGCCCTTCAACCCTTTGTCCGTTCAGCAGCGGAGACCATGTGCCCGGACTCGATCGAGGAGGCTGGCACGATGCTGGCGACTACGATCTACGCGTCGAATCCCAAGCGGATACGGTTCACGGCCTGGCTCTTGCCTACGAGGAGTTCTGCCTGAACTACGACAACACCACCGTCGATCAGGCAGCCAAGGTCGTCGAAATGCTACGCCCCGATGGAAAGCCAGACGTTCTCCAGCAGATCGAACACGGCTGTTTAGGTATTCTTGGCCCCTTTAGGGCACTGGGACGGCTGTGCCGCGGAATCATTGAACCAACCCTTCGGCAGTATGTTCACCTCGGCGATGCCTGTACTGTCACCGACAACGTGACCGGCACTCCCGACGACCGGTGGGTCTTTACTGAGGAAAACCCACGCCGGGAATTGAGCGTATCCGGGGCTCTCGCTGCCGCTTCGCGCGTGCTTTCCGGATTCAACGATGGCCTGGCATCCGAATGTTTGGCGGCAGCCGAGGCACTTTACGATCGCGCCGCCGAGAACGAACCGCTGGATCGAATGGAGGCGTCGTTCGAACTCTACCGGTCTACCGGCAATCCGAACTACCAGGAGACCTATCTGGGACTGCTGGACAGAGCGTGCTCAAATCTGGAGAGACATGGTTGGCTGATCGCCCGTGGTCTCTCAGTGATTGACAAGGCCAGGCCGGGCCATTCGTACCGTGAACGACTTACAAGCTTGCGATCTGCAATCGAAGCGCTCGAATCGAAGACGCCGTACGGCATTCCCTACGAGCCGCACATCTGGGGCGCCGGCTGGGGAATACAGCGGTTCGGAGTCCAGCAATACTGGCTGCACCGCGCACTCCCATTGGTATTCCCGCTCGACTCCATGCTCCATGCGCTCAGTTTTGTGCTGGGATGTCACCCCGGGTCGAACACCGCCTCGTTTGTTTCGGGTGTCGGCGCCAAATCAATGATTCCCGGTTACGGGGTCAATCGTGCCGATGAGTCGTACATCCCCGGCGGGATCGGATCTGGTACCGCGCTTATCCGTCCAGACTATCCCGAACTTCTCGAATGGCCCTTCCTCTGGCAGCAGACCGAATACTGCGTGGGATATCCAACCTCCGACTTCGTGTTTTTGGTAGCCGCCGCCGATCACCTATTGTCTCGTTTTGACGATCCCCGCACCTAAATCGACTAAGCCCATGGGTCCACGAGGAGCTTGAACACGCCCTTCGCTTCCGGCTCGCGCGTTATTCGCGCAAACTCGTTCGGAACACCTTCCAACCGGATTGGCGTCAGCCACTCCTTCACTCTAAGCTTCCCCTCGGTCAACCAGGCGAGCGCCTTCGGATAGTCGTTCGACTCGAAGTTACAGCTTGTTACGATGCGTCTTTCAGAACCCAATCGGCATATGTTCAAGGGCACATCTTCATCGTGGACGGCGACCGCCACAAATGTTCCCGCTTTGCCGAGAACGCTCAGGCCCATTGCGAACGACTCTGCCGAACCAACGGTATCGAAGACCGTGCCATATCCAAACGGTTCCAATTCGCGTAGGCGCCTGATGATCTGGTCCTGGCTCATCCCCTGCGTGTTCAGAACCTCACCGATTCCCTGCCGTTGGGCAACTTGGATTGCCGCGTCCGACCGGTCGAGCAGCACGGCGCGACTCGCATCCATCGCCTTGGAAGCCTGAGCAATCCCGTTGCCGGCCGGCCCCGCGCCGATCGTCAACACCGCTCGACCCGGCTGGACTTGTCCCTGTACGGCGACGTGAACGCATACCGCCAGAATATCCATCATCGCCGCCTCTTCAAAGGTGACGTTCCGGGGCAGTTCAAAGCAAGAACTGCCCCAGGAAGGAACGTAACGAGCGTAGGCGCCCGGAAAGAACTCCTGCTGACCCCAGCCTTGACCGTGCCCCATATGGATCGTCTTTTCGCATAAATGCGACCTGCCGGCAAGACAGTCCGAGCACTCGCCGCAGACCTTGAAGCAGATCGAGGCTACTCGCTTTCCCAACAAGTGGGCGTTTCGATCGTCGCAGATCGCCACAACGGTTCCGGAGTACTCGTGCCCCAGAACGATGTTGGGCGGATTCGGTACAAATCGCCCAAGCGTGTGTTGAGCCCACGGGTTTTCTCCCTGATAATATCGAAAGTCTGAGCCACACACCCCGCATGAGGCGACTCGGATGAGAACCATGTCCGGGTCCCCATAGCTCTCAATCTGCCACACCGGGATTGTCTGAACGACCAGTCGACCAGGGGCCTCGAGCACTCCGGCGGGCATTGTTTCTGGCAACTCTTCGCAAATCCTCATAGCGGTGTCGCTCCTACTGACCGGTCCAATGCAGCTCCCACTAGAATCGGATGACGATCTTCCCGAAGTGGCCACCGGATTCCATCAGCTTCAACGCATCGATCGTCTGTTCGAACTCGAATGAGGCTCCGACAACGGGCCGAATCGAATGTGATGACATGTACGCCACGACATCCTTCAGCATCCGGATGGAGCCAACGTATAGGCCACGAATGTGCACGCCCTTGTGGATGATCAGGTTAGCCGGCAACTCGCCGGTCGCCACCGCGAGATTCCCGATCAAGACAATATGTCCGCCGTACTTGACTGCATCGAGCGATTGTCTCAGGGTACCAACGCCGCCAACCTCCAAGACAAGATCCACTCCGCCACCGGTGAGTTCACGAGCAGCCGCACCCCAATGGGGAGTCGACCGGTAGTTGATCGCCTTCCATGCGCCCAACTGTTCAGTTCGCAGAAGCTTATCGTCGCTGCTTGAGGTTACGACCACATTCGCGCCGGCGGCATGAGCCAATTGTAGGGCGCATACCGAAGCGCCGCCCGTGCCTTGCACCAGCAGCGTTTGTCCTGAATTCAGTTTCGACTCGCAAAACAGCGCGTTCCAAGCGGTCACGGCCGCACAAGGCAATGCGGCAGCCTCTTCGTAGGACAAATAGTCGGGGATCTTGATCGCTCCCGCTGCTTCCAGGACGAAGTGAGTGGCGAGTGTGCCCGGCAGTTCGCCTCCAAGCGACGTTCGCGACTTATCGCGAGTGTACGGGCCATCGAGCCAACCCTGCATAAAGGCGCCGATTACCCGGTCTCCCTTCTTGAGTCCAGAGACGTCCTTGCCGACTGCGACAACTTCGCCCGCTCCGTCGGAAGCCGGGGTCATGGGTAGTGGCTGGTGCTTGTTGTATAGCCCCTTCACCATCAGTAAGTCACGATAGTTCAGCGAAACGGCTCTGGTCTCCACCAGTACTTGACCCGGACCTGGGTCAGGGGTCGCCAAGTCTCCTATGGCAAGACCATCCAGTCCGAAGCCGTAAAGCCGAAATGCTCTCATCAACCGCCCCTTACCCGTCTAGCCTACCAGCCTAAGAGTCCCGGATGGCACGGCGTGGCCGGCGCGTGAATTCGCCCCCGCAATTTGGGCACTTACGCTCAAGATGTCCTTCTACGCAACTCTGGCAGAACGTGCATTCGTATGAGCAGATCATGGCCTCGACCGAATCGTTCGGGAGCACCTTCCCGCATCTCTCACAAGCCGGTTTCATTATTAGCATCGACAACCTCCCCTAAATGATTCATTTGCGCCGCATCACAGTTCAAAATCGTCTACCGACCGTAGTGACAGACGAAATGCCGCCTCGATTCGGAACCAAACGGCCATGAACCTAACATTTTACAGACGACTCCGTCCTCTTGCCTTGGTTGCGGGTCTGATCTTGACCGCCGGAGTATTCGGTCAAGCACCCCATGCCTCTGTTCAGCCACGCAAGTGCCTCCTTTGGAAGGCCGTATCGGGAGACAACGTCGTCTATTTGCTGGGTTCGATTCACCTAGGCTCCAAGAAGATGTACCCGCTCGCCAAACCGATTGAGGACGCGTTCGCACGTGCCAAGGTCCTGGTCGTCGAGGTCGACATTTCGAAGGTGGACATGACTGAGGCGATGACCTTCATTCATGAAAAGGGCATGTATTCCGACGACGACACGCTTTGGAAGCACATCAGCCCGGAGACCGCCGACAAGGTTCGGAAATTTTGCACCAAGTACGACATGGATGCGTCGATGTTTGGCATGTTCAAACCTTGGGTAGCTGCCGTCGAATTGGAGGCACTGCCCATGCAGAAGGCAGGAATGAATCTGAATCTGGGAATCGATAAGTACTTTCTTGACCGGGCGCCTTCGTCCAAGCCGCCAAAGAGGATCGAACAGCTAGAGACGGCAGAATTCCAGTTGAACCTTCTGTCCTCGATGCCGGAGAGCCTGTCCGATGAGTTCTTGTCGAACAGCCTCGGAGAGAGTAGCCAAGCCGTTAAGGACGACACGAAGCTGGAGAAGCTCTGGATCGACGGCGATGCGGAAGCATTGAACGCCGCTCTGCCGAAGAGCCCGCCCCATTTGGCGAAGATTATGCGAGCCCTGCGCGAGGACCGCAATCCCCACATGGCAGACGTCGCCGAAAAGTATCTCAAATCGGGCGGTCCCTGCTTCTTCGTTGTTGGAGCGGCACACTTGATCGGCGACGAAGGGGTTATAGCCTTGCTCAAGAAGCGAGGCTATAGCGTCTTTCAGGTTCCGGCGACCGCGCCCTAGCGGCCCAGACCTGGTGCGATTCCGTAATAGACTTCGTTCCAGCGGAGTTCGTTACGGATCGCCTCAAGCTTCGAATCGGCATCAATGACGACGATTTCGATTCCGGCGATCTCAGCGAAATCGCGCATGTGCTCGGTCGTCACCGCATACGAATAGACGGTATGATGCGCCCCGCCGGAGTAGATCCACGCCGCCAGCGCCGTCTTGAAGTCCGGCTTGCACTCCCAAAGTGCCCGGGCGACCGGCAGCTTCGGCATCGGATGGGAGGCCTTAACGGCGTCGACTTCGTTCACAATGAGCCGGAACCGATTACCCAGGTCAACGAGAGACGCGTTCATCGCAGGCCCGGGAGTTGCGTCAAAAACAATCCGTACCGGGTCTTCTTTGCCGCCGATACCCAACGGATGAATCTCAACCTTTGGCTTCGACTCCGCAATCGACGGGCAGATCTCCAACATGTGGGCTCCCAATACCTGCGGACGCTTCGGATCCATGTGGTAGGTGTAGTCCTCCATGAAGGAAGTGCCTCCCGGCAAGCCCTCGGCCACCACCTTGGCGAATCGGAGTAACGCACTGGTCTTCCAGTCGCCTTCGGCGCCGAAGCCATAGCCATCTGCCATTAAGCGCTGCACCGCAAAACCGGGAAGCTGCTTCAGCCCGTGGAGGTCCTCGAACGTCGTCGTGAACCCCTTGAAGTTTCCGTCAACAAGGAACGTGCGGATGCCGATCTCTTGGCGGGCCGCATAGCGAAGCGACTCGTGTCGAGCCCCGCCTTTCGCCAACTCTGGAGCCACCGCATAGGTCTCCTCGTATTCCGAACAGACTGAGTTGATTTCAGCCTCGGACACGCCATCCAAGACCTTCACAAGGTCCCCGACGCCGTATCCATTCACGGAGAACCCAAACTGGATTTCGGCAGATACCTTGTTGCCTTCGGTAACCGAGACCTCCCGCATGTTGTCTCCAAACCTGCAGAATCTCGAGCCCTGGAGATCATGCCAGCCTTTGGCGACGCGCGCCCAAGCACCCAATCGTGCCAAGGTCTCAGGATCGCTCCAATGACCCACGACGACCTTCCGAGCCAAACGGAGTCGCGCATGGAGGAAGCCGGCCTCCCGATCGCCATGCGCGGCCTGGTTGAGATTCATGAAGTCCATGTCGATCTCGCCCCAAGGCAGGTCGCGGTTGAACTGGGTGTGAAGGTGAGCGATCGGCTTGCGAAGCGAAGTCAGTCCGCCAATCCACATCTTGGCGGGAGAGAAAGTATGCATCCAGAGCACGAGGCCGGCACAATTCGTGGCCGAGTTGGCTTCGATGCAAAGATTTCGGACCGCCGCCGGATCCGTCAGAACCGGCTTGAACACGATGCTCAAAGGCAAAGCTCTCGAATCGTTCAAGGCGCGGACGATCTGCTGCGAATGATCCGCCACCTGCCTCAGTGTCTCGTCGCCGTAAAGGTGCTGGCTACCGGTTACAAACCAAATCTCCATCGAATCCATACTCCTATCATGCACTACCCTAGAGCCGATTCGCAGCGCAGTAAGCGGCTTCGGAGCACTCGACTACGTCGACTGAGCGAAGCAGTTAAAATAGCCTCCAGCGACATGAAACCGTGGATTTTCGCATCGTTTGCCGTCCTACTCGCCGCACCCACCTTTGCCACCCAAACGAAGGGCCTGCCGAACACCGATCAACTGCTGCTAGACACGGCTCCAGATGCTCCGGCTGGAATGAAAGAGACTGCCCGTGCCGCACGTCTGACGCCGATCCGCTATGCGTCTCCTATCGTGCTCCAGACGTTCAAAGACCGTAGTTTGCTGAGCACAACCGCATCGCTCTGTATTCTCACGTGGAGCTTTCCGTCGGCCCAGTTCCGGTTTCCTGGCCGAGTCACTTTGATGTGGGGCGTGTACGAAAGCCCGATGGCTGCCAAATTGGGCGCATTATCTCGCACTTGGGGGCCGAAGGCAAGACCCCCCAAGCCCTCACTCGCTTCAGGTTCATTCTCGGGCCGAAGCCTCGGCTCACAATGCTGGCATTCAAGTGACGGAGCGCCGGCGTCGATCGTCGCATGCCAGGGACGTATCGTCGTGCAGGCGGTTGAGACGCCGCCAAGCAAGCTCACGGGCCGGTCGGTCACGTTCGCCCCGATAAAGCGCCAGAGCTTGGCGCTCATCGAATCGCTCGCTCGCAAGACGATAGCCAAGACTGTCGCCTTCTTGGCCACCCATAAGTGAACACGGTGGGCTCCTGGCGTCGTCATACCGTTCATGAGCGATATCGATCCTGCCGTTCAAATCCGTCTGCACCGTCTCGAACGTAGCAACCGTCTGCTAACCGCGTTGTCTATCTTGAGCATCGCCACGGTGCTGCTTGCTCTTGCCGGGTGGCGGACGCCGGGGCACGATCCGCTGGGTCAGGATGGGGTCATGCGCGTGAGAAGGCTCGAAGTCGTCGACTCACGAGGCGTTCCGCTTGTGGCGATCGGTACGGATCGAACCGAGGAGGGTGGTTCTATCGTCTTGCGCGACAAGCTTGGCGAGAAACGATCGTGGTGGCAGGCCGGACCACGAAAGGCGGAGATTACGCTCAGTAGCGCCGACGAACACGGGGAGAACGACACGACTCTCGGATTCACCGTCGCACCGGACCTTGCGAAGGTCCTCCTGATCGGTAAGGGAGGCGCCATTCTTTCGGAGGAGATGGGCCCCTCAGGGCCACGGCTCGAGCTTCTCAACGATAGTGGAAAATCCGTGTTTTCCGCTCCCTGGAAGGGCAATCGCTGATCTGGCTTACTCGAACAGGCTGTGAGAGGCCAACTTCCCCTTGAGCATCTCGCGCGCGTTTGCGAACGCGCTCTCGGTCACATGTTCGCCCGCGAGCATCCTTGCGATCTCTTCGATCCGTTCCTTGGCTTTGAGCAGCCGAACCTGGGTGACCACCCGCCCGTTCGTTTCGGTCTTTTCGATTCGGTAGTGGATCGACGCCCGGCTCGCAAGCTGCGGCAAATGGCTGATGACGACGATCTGATAGTGGGTGGCCAACTCCTCAAGCTTCCGTGCA
>JARLGV010000067.1 GCA_031292555.1 Fimbriimonas sp. | reverse complement strand
GGGACCTGGGGCATTACGGCATCGTGATATGGGTTCAGGAAAACGGCCGCAGCGACTGGCAAAGCATGACCCGCTTGGAGGCGGTATCGGCGGTAGGTGCTCAGGAGATCCGCCTGATTGCTTCCAACGACAGGGCTCGGTGCAGGGTTAATCTTAAGTTCGGCTCGGCATGCCCGTACTTCCTGGCACAAGTGGATTCGCTGACATCGCTGTCATCGACTCCCTGGACGTTGAAGGGCTATTACCATTACGTCCTTTGGCGAGCTGACGAAGCCGCCTTGGCCCAACCGTATGGGTCTGGCATTCCCAACTACTGGATCCCGGTCGGAGCATGGGTGACGCCGTCGGTTCCGTTCGGTCTTGGTGCGATTCCCGAGCAGGAGGGGCTCATCTCGACGATGTTCTTCAAGGACACGTCCTTGCATGCGGATTGCTGGCGGAAGCTGGAACAACCCATGGATCAAGGACGAAAATGGTTAGCCGCCAAGGACGAACCTTGGGTCGCAGTCTTCGCCGTCCCGAAGCTGCCCAACGGCAAGCTGGACCTCAGCGGGGTTGTCGCATCGCCATAGACGAATAGGGCATCCGCAGGGCTTGATAGGCGGTCATCGGACTCGCGCGGCGTATGTATCGCGGACTTCCTTGACAGCGTGAAGCACCGCCGGATGGTCGATGCGCGTTCCGATCTGCTCGGCGAGGTCGAGATAGGCGAGTCCGGTCGCGTCTTCGCTCCGCTCGAACGAGGTCTCGGCCAGGGTGACCAGAATGAGCGATTCCGAAACTGGGTCGCCACTTTGGCGAATGACCTCGAGCGATTCGAGCAGCAGTTTGTCGGCGAGGTTCAAATCGCCCTCCAGCTTTGCCGTGTCGGCCAAAACACGCAAGGGCCAAGCGCGACGCTGAGTGTGAAGTCGCTTGTGAATGTCAAGCGCATCTAGCGCATATCGCCTGGCGCCTTTGAAGTCGCCAAGCTTGTTGGAGACGTCGGCCAGAGAAGTGAGATTCCACACGATTCCATCGGTGTTGCCATGATGGCGATGGATCGCCAGTGCCTCGGAAAAGCGCGTCAGGGCCTCCTGATACTGACCGGCTTCAAACTGGCAGCTTGCGAGGCTTCCGATGCACCAGACCCGACCATCGTGATCGCCCAGGAGAGTGTGCAGGGCGAGGGCTCTGGTTGTGTGCTGGATCGCCTGCGCAAAGTCGCGCCGAATCCTGCAGACGTACCCGACGTTACGCAAGACTCGCGCTTCGCCTGCCACATCTCCGATCTGACGCGTGATCTCCAGCGCGGCGGATAGCTCCCGTTCGGCAGTTTCCAGTTCACCCGTGTTCGCGGCGACTTCACCGAGACTAATCAGAGCCTCCAGTCGTTGGCTAGTCGAGCCGATTGTGTCGGCCGCCTCGTAGGCCCGACGGAACGCGTCCTCCGCCGTGACAAGGTCATGTGTTATGTGGCTGACCGCTCCGAGGTTCAGCCAGGCTTGCGCGACCTCCGACGATGGGGTCTCAAATTGAGCAAGTATCGAGTGGGTGAGCGACTGGATTCGCGAGAGGTCACTTGACTCAATCAGGACCGGGCCGAACCAGTTGAGCAGGCTGAGTGCGTCGTCGGGGCGTTCCGTGAGGTTCGCTTGCGCCACCGCCTCAACGGCATCGAAGTCGGCCAAAAGTGCCATGTCACCGGCTTGAATACGTTGCAGATAGAAGTCCAGTGCTCGGATGAGGGCTTCTGACGTGTCCGCGCGGGGCGGTCGCCTACACAATCGGACCAACGAACTGATCCGCATATATCCCTCGGCATCGTCCACTCGTGCACGGAATCGCTTGAGTGCATCGGACGCGAAGGAATCGAACGAAACTTGCAGCGGCTCCGGAGTCAGGAAGCGGGCCAATCCAAGCGAAAAACTACCCGGAAGCTCGCTTAGAACCGCAATCGCCGTCGCCTCTGTTTGGGTTAGCGTCGCCAACCATGGAGACACGATTTTGGCACGAAGTTGGCACACGAGGTCGTGTTCTGGTTCAGCCCGATCGAGTACGCGAAGCGTCTCCGAGACACCGTAAAGCCGACTGTGATTCGCGGCAATGCGGAGGGCCAGTGGGTTGCCGTCCAAGCGCTGGACCAAGTCGGCAATCTGTACCTCGTCGATGTCTCTCGTTCCGTTCAGGGCAGCGAACACGACGGCGCTATCGTCAGGGGAGAGAGGACCAAGTGGCAGGTTCGCGGCGTCGCCACCGGTGACTCTAGATCTGGACAGCACCAGGATACGCAGGTAGGAGTTTCGTGAGAGAGTCGACTCAATGGAACTCACGGCGCCGATCTGCGTTCGTTCGCCTAGATCCACGATTGCAAGCGATCGACGGTGGCGCAACTCGGCTGGAGCGTCCATTTCGAGCGAGGTCGAATATTGTGCCGGCCATCCGAGACGGCGCGCGATTTCGAGAGCGAGCCGAGTCTTGCCGATCCCAGGTGGTCCGGAAATTTCGAGGACCCGGTTTGTTTTGAGCAGCTCCGCCGCGCGCCGGATCACCTGTTCGCGTCCAACCAACGGTCCAAGGCCATCCAGACTGAAGGGGGCGTTGGCTACATCGACAATCGTTGGGGATTTCGATTCGGGAAGCTCAACATGGCGAAACAACCGTTTGGCTGCGTCGGCCAGGCTCGGTGTGAGGGCCATTCCTGACTTTTCGTACCGAGCCAGAGTTCGAAGGTAGCTGTCTTGGAATCGCTTTTCTTGGCCGGTCTCGACGAGGCTTTCCCAGAACGGCAGCAGCACGGCTTCGTCCAAGGGATCGATCTGGTGGCATCTCGACAGCAACTCGAGGGCGCCCGAAAAGTCCCCGCTTTGGCGGCGAATGCGTGCGGCGCGAAGGCATGCAGCCTGGGATCGCAGGAGGATTCTCATCCTCTCGACCGCTACCCAACTTGCCTTCGATCCGAGGAGGAACTCCTGTTGTCCCATTTCAAAGGCGTCCACCAGTTCTTCGACTCGGTCGGATCCGCAGAGCCTGCCAAAGGACCACAGATCGACCCGGACATCGCGATCGACAAGCCGAATCGCCTCGGTATCGGTATCCTCGAGCCATTCCCGTCTTGCCTTGAGGGCGTCCCGGCATTGCATCAGCGTTCTTCGCAAATAGAAGCGCGAAGTCCCGGTCGGAGCATCCGGCCAGATCGTCAGAGCGGCTTTTTCTCGCGGCACGCCGCGTCCTTCGGCAAGGGCCAGGAGGGCGAAGAGCTGTTGACACGGCTTTGGCATTTGAGGCGTCGGCACACCGTCGACGGTTAATCCAAAGATGCCCATGAGCGTTAGCTCAATCGCCGGTCGATGTCCGTTTGACTGCACCACGTAGGGCCCTAAGTCGCTCATTTGGTCTCAGTTTTGAGAAAGTCGCTTTTTGTAACGCTCTTTGTCATACCCGGTTTCGCACCATATGGCCGGTCTCACTGTGCGGACCTTGCTGTTTGTAGATTCAGATGGCGAAGTGTTTCTAAAAAGGGAGAGAATTTTGTTTTTGCTGGGTCCCTGCAAGGGGCTCAGCGCTTGTTTTGCCTTTGCTTAAGGTTTACGGTTTGCCACAGGAAACAGTGCGCTTGACCCAGGTGGCGCAGTTTAGAAGTCGTGGACTGCCTCGACTTGCATTGCCGAAAGGAAAGACCATGAAATATCTGGCTTCGTTGATTATCATTTGGCCGCTCGCGTCGCTGGCAAGCGCAGAGCAAACGTCGCCTTTGTCGGGCTCGTTCACCTCGTCGATCCGATCCTTCGGATATGACCCGGAAGGCAACTATGGTTCCGGAACTCTCAGGATCGAGACGTCGCCACTCGCAACCGCTTACGTCTCGGGATCATCGGGCATTAGCGGATCGGTCCCTTCGGGTGGCAAAAACGTGCTCTTTGGTGGAACCGATATCGAGGTCGGCATTCGCTACCGGACGGGTGAACATGGTCTTGCCGGTGCTGTCGGGGTCTCCTTTGCAAGCACCTATCTGAGTTCCGCCGACCTGACTTTCGGCCTTTCCTATGGGATGGGATCGGGGTTCTCAGTCGGCGTTGCGGGGTTTTCGGGCAGTCGAGCCGTTTCCGCTCTACAAGTCAACAAGTTGACTCACCTGGGTGGGCGTCTTTCTCTTGCGCTGAGTGCGTCAGCCGCTTTCAGCGGCTATACGACGGTAAGCGCGAACACTGGTCGGAACATCCGCACGCTGTTGTACGACGCCGAACTGCAGTATGCCCTTGACGACGAAACCACCCTATCTATCGGTGTCACGGATCGATTGGGCGACACGACGATGTTTTCGCTCTCCAGCCCGGTCGGGAATCGGTCTGGCCTGGTCGCTTCCTTTGGGGTGAAATTCTGATGACGTCGATTCAAATAAGACCTTTCGTTTGCGGAGGCCTGTTTGGCCTTGCCGCTCTAGCCGCCATGGTTATCGGCGGATGTGGAGGCAATGCCGCCCCGGTGGCCGGCGTCACAGTTGGGGGCGGCGGTGGAGGAGGATGTGGAGGCGCTTTCAGCGGGGGTACGTTGACGATTCAGTATCCGGCGCGAAGTCGGGGCTTCGTCCTGACCCATCCGTTTAGCAGTGCGCTATCGGCGAAAATCGTGATTAAGGGCGCGGCGCCCGCCGGATCCGGGTCGCCCGACGTTAACGTGAACATCGGTCGCGACACGACGCAGCCAGGGGCTCATTCGGAGACATACAACCTTCCGACGCTTGCTACCGGTACGTTCCCAGTGACGGCGACCTTCTATGCCGGTTCCGAACAGTCGGGCGCGGTCGTCGGTAGCGCCTCGGCAACCGAAACAGTGACGTGTTCTGGTCAGTCCCTCACCTCGATCTCCCTGACGACGACCGCGAAGTACGTCGCGGTTACGCCGGCGACCCTAACGGTAGGTGGCGGCGCCCAGCAGCTGGTCTTCACTGTTCTCGATGCGTCAAATACGGTCGTTCCTGTCACCGCCGGTTCGGCGACTTTCAGTACTACCGGTTCGGCAGCGACAGTCACTCCGGATGGAATCGCGACCCCGGTTTCGGCCGGCGCCGTGCAGGTCACAGCCTCCGTCGACGGCTTGACGAGTCCCCCGGTCACGATCACGGTCAATTCTGCGACGGGAACCACCTATCGCATCGTCGATCTGGGTGTCGGCTCTGCCCTGACCACGGGGCGTCCCTTGAACGACAATGGCCTCGCCCTGTTCGTGCCTGATTCCACGAGTCAAGCCGAAGTCGTCGACGTAAACTCGCTTGTGACCACCGGGCTGGGCATCTATATTAACTCTGGAGGAATCAACAACAACGGACTAGTAGTTGGGGCTGCCGGCGCCAACTCCTATTATTGGCAAACTCCAACTTCGGCCCCAAACACGTTGAGTGGGGCAGGTGAGATGTGGGCGGCCAACGACCAAGGGAACATCATCGGAGAGTCGACAACATCAACTGCCATCTACTGGGATTCGGTCGCGTCGGACTCCACGCTGTTGGGGGCCGTTGGAGGTGACCCGATCCATTGGGTCGAGCCAATGGCGATCAACGCCTCGAAAGTCATCGTCGGTATTGCCAGCTACGCGACCGCGTTCAGCGCCTGCTACTATCCAAGCCCGAATGCGGGCCAGGCGACTCTCCTGCCGGGGATGGGGGCGACTCGAAGTGCCGCTGAGGCCATCAACGATTCGGGAGTTATCGTTGGATACGCCGATGCCACCGTAAGCACTGAATATGCGGTCGTGTGGGACACACCCACAAGCGCACCTCGTTCATTGGGCACGATCGGCGTGGCAGGCAACGCCGAGGCGTTCGGAATCAATAACTCGGGAGTGATCGTCGGAATCGACGCGGGGGCGATCGATAGCAACCGAGCCTTTGTCTACACGGCTTCCAGCGGCATGAAGGGGCTCTTCGATCTATGCGACAGCACGCGAAACGGGTGGACACTCTCAACGGCTACCTTCATTAACAATAAGGGCTGGATCTACGGCACCGGTATCTCTGGGCAGAATCGGCACGGATACGTTGCGATCCCAAATCCGCCGCCTTCGCCGAACATGGCGAGGCGTCCACGTTAGTCCCTTTCTAGACCGGCAGATTATCGGGGGCGGCGATGGTTGGCATCGTCGCCCCATTTCCTTTACCCACGATCGAATTGTGGCGGAGAATCCTGCATTTCTCGAAAGACGTGTTATAATACTGAGTGGTTAATTAACCAATCAGTGAAATATGCATGTCCTCCGAACAACTTGACAGAACGTTTGCCGCGCTTGCCGACCCTACTCGTCGGGCGATTCTCGCCCGTTTGGCCCTCGGGGAGACGTCGGTAAAGGAACTTGCCCAACCCTTCGCGATGACTCCTCCGGCGGTGACCAAGCACCTGAAAGTGCTTGAGCATGCCGGACTGATCCAACGGAGCCGAACCGCCCAGTGGCGACCGTGCTCCCTGAATCCGGAGCCGCTCAAACTGGCCAGCGATTGGCTGGAAGAGTATCGCCGCTACTGGGAGCAGAGTTTCGACCGCCTCGATGCCTATCTCGCTGAAATCCAACAAAAGGACCTCCAACCATGACTTCAACCATCGACGCCACACGAGAGATCGTCTCCATTCGAACCTATGCCGCATCCAAAGACCTGCTCCTCCGCATGTGGTCCAACCCGGAACATGTCACCCACTGGTGGGGGCCCGTCGGCTTCACGACCACTACTCATGAGATGCAATTCCGTACCGGAGGGACCTGGCGCTTTACGATGCATGGTCCCGATGGGCGGGACTATCCGAACGTTGTGAGATATCGTCACATCTCGTCCGATCGGATCGAGTACGCCCATGGCGGGGACGGCGTGCCGGTCGATTTTACGGTCTGCGTGACGTTCGCCGAACGGGGCGAGGGGACAGAGATGACGTTTCGGATGACCTTCCCCTCAGCGGACGAACGCGATCGTGTCGTTCGCGATTTCGGCGCAGACAAGGGTCTGGAAATGACTACCGATCGCCTCGGCGAATATGTGTCGACCCAAGATCCAAAGGCCATCGAACTCGTGATCGTACGGAAGTTCGCCGCCCCGCAGGATACCGTGTGGCGTGCCATCACCGAACCGGAACAGATCGACCAATGGATGTGCCCCGCAGGCCTCACGATGGAACATGCCGCCGGCGATTTCCGAGTCGGCGGATCTTGGTCGGCAAAGATGATCGCGCCGAACGGCTTCTCCTTTGAATCGGTTGGCGAATACCTGGAGATCAGTCCAACTCACCGACTGGTGTTCAGCCATCGCTGGAAGAAGGACGACGGCACCTTCAAGCCCACGACGACGGTGAGTATGAGCCTTGCCGAACACGACAGAGCCACGACGCTGACCTTCGTGCAGTCTGGCTTCTGGTCCGAAGAGGCTCGCGCGGCCCATCTCGGAGGTTGGAGCAACCCGATCCACAAACTCGGGATCCTCGTCGGAGCGACCAAAGCGGACCGGACCCTCTCGCTCACTCGCGAGTTCGACGCGCCGTTAGAACTGGTATGGAAGTCATGGACGGAGGCCGATCGGGTGGCAGCGTGGTTCGCCCCCCGGCCGTACACTGTTCCCGAGTGCCGGATCGATCTGCGCCCAGGAGGTGAGTTCTTCTTGGTCATGCGTAGCCCAGAAGGGATGGATCACCCGATGATCTCCGAGATAACTGACGTCGAGCCGATGGCTAGCTTGGGGTGGGTCAACAGCGTCCCCGGTCCGGACGGTTCACCTGCGATCGTGGGTGGCACGATGATCTTCTTCGAAGACCTTGGAGGGAGCACCCGCGTGACGGTCCACTCCTACGCCTCCGCGATGTCCGACATCGGAGCCATGATGATCGGCGGAATGGAAATGGGCTGGAACATGACGCTCGACCAAATGGTGGAGGTGACTCTAGCCGCTACGGCGTGAGTGCGGTCAATCCCGCGGTTGGCAGTCGCACCGCAAAGGCCGCAGAACCCGTCCATTTAGGACGGGTTCTGCGTGACTGCCGATACCTCAGTCGCCCTAGGCTGGACGAGTCTCTCCCCGTTGGGGCTGCTTCTACGGCGAACAAATGATGGCGTCTCACACTTTGCGAATTGATCTGAATCCGCTGTAAACTCGCTCCCTAATGTTCGTCGCGACTCTCGCTCTCGTCGTTCTTGTGGCTCCAACCGATTCGGGGCGGCCTCCGACCCTCGACCCAACTTACGGGATGCCGTTGCCGAAGGTGCAGGTTGCGCAAGGCCAGCGCCAGAAGGATGCGAAGTGGATCTGGGCATCGACCGTTTCCGATACTCAGGCCATCTGGTGCCGACGGTCCGTCCGCTTGTCTCACGCTCCAGTTCGGGCTCGTCTGTTCGTCACGGCGGATAATTTCTTCGAAGCCTATGTCGACGGACAGGCGGTTGGCTCAACCCGTTCCGATCCGTCTGACGGCAATGTGTGGTCGCAGGTCCGCGTCTTCGACGTCAAGGCCAATCTTAGCTCGGGCAACAACCTGATCGCGATCAAAGGCCAGAACGCAGGCGGAGCGGCCGGTTTGCTCGTCCGCCTGGAGGTCGACGGCAAGCCCGTACTGCTCAGCGACAATTCCTGGCGCCTAACGGATCGTGAACCGGCCTCCGACTGGCAGAGCGCCACATTCGACGATTCGAGTTGGACCGCCGCGACCGTCGAGTCGGAAGTCGGCGAGGGGATCTGGGGCGGGCAGCTTACAGGTTGGCCGGTGGCCTTGAACACCACTGCCGCCTATCTTGCCCACTTGAAGCTTTCACCGGTCTCGATCTGCACCGACGGGAGTCTGGTTCGGTGGACGCCGGCAAAGGAGAGTCTCGTCCTAAAGCGCCCGGACGGCGTCGACAAGCCGTGGTCGGTTACCATCGATTTTGGGAAGGAACTGACAGGTCGGACGGTGGTTACCTCCTCCAACGCAGTGCGCGTCAAGATCGGCACGGGTGAGTCGGCCGAGGAGTCGGTGGAGAAGCCTTGGACGACCGCCGAGGCGGATCTAGGACAGAACCCCGGCTACTCGCCCTACACCGCGATGCGGTACACCACTCTGACATTTCCTGCCGAAACATCCTCGGCCACCGTCCGCGTTTCGCTTGATCACCTGTACTACCCGGTCGTGTATCGCGGCAGTTTTGATTGCTCCGATCCACTCCTAACCAAGGTCTGGTACACCGGCGCATACACCGCTCACTTGTGCATGCAGGAGGACATCTGGGATGCGCCGAAAAGGGATCGGGCCCGCTGGATGGGCGACCTGCACATATCGGGAGAGGTGATCAACAACGCCTTCCTTGATACGTTCCTCATGGAGCAGACGATGGATCGTCTGCGATCTGAAGCGCAAGGCGGACGGCCCGAGAGCGAATTGCCGGGCGGCAATGTGAACGGGATTCCTGGCTACTCTTGCGCTTGGATCGCGGGCCTCGCTGACTTCTACCGTCATACCGGGGACATGGCGTACTTGCAGAAGCAGTTGCCGAGACTGGTCACGATGCTCGAGTTCTTGAGAATGGAGATCGGCGATGATGGGATATTTGCCAACAAACACGGACAGTGGCCGTTCGTAGATTGGGCCCCGGAATTCAATGGCGACACGCCCCAGGCTCGAGCGGCAACTCATCTGTTCCTTGTAAAGGCGGTTCGAGACGCGGCGTCTTTGTTCCGGGAGGTAGGCGACGGGAATCGCTTCCTCAAATACGATATGTGGGCGAGTCAACTGACACGAGCGGCCCAGCAGAAGCTTGTCGAGAACGGCACATTCGGCGATCGTCGGCAGGAGAACGCGATGGCGATCTACTCCGGCGTGGCCACGCCCGACCAGGTAGCCGCGATCTATCGCGAGGTACTTCGACCGGATAGCCCGGCGTGGGGCTATGTCGCTACTCCGTACTACAACAACTACATACTCGATGCCATCACCCAGTCCGGACACATGGATGACGCGATGAAATTCGTCCGCACCTACTGGGGTGGGATGCTCGCAGAAGGAGCGACGAGTTGGTGGGAGGGATACGATCCCAGTTGGCCCAAGGAGCACTTCCACGCCCATCTTCAGGCGGACAATGGCACCGGCTACTTCGTCAGTTTGAGTCACGGTTGGTCGGCGGGGCCGACCAACTGGCTTACTGAGCGAGTGCTCGGTGTGAGGCCGACCGGCGGAGGGTTCCGCTCTTTCGACGTCAACCCGAACCTAGGCGATCTAGCTTGGGCGTCGGGAACGGTGCCGACGCCGAGCGGTCCCATCAAGGTCCGAGTCGACCGTACAGGCAGCCAATATCGGGTAGTAGTCGCAGTTCCGAAGGGCCTCCAAGGACGCTTGGGTAACCACGTCCTGAAGGAAGGTACTCAAACGGTACAGGTCACCGCGCAATAAGGTCGCGGCATGAAACGCAGCGTTCCGACTTCGACGCTGGACATCCAGAGCAGGGAAGCCTCGGTCCGATCGGGATCGAGTTGCTACTCGTCTATGTTAGCGAGACCTCGGGCGGGCAGACGCCTACCCGGTTTCGTCGGAGTCCCGCCCCCAATCCCTTAGTTGAGGGCGGGCGGCTTCAGGGCTGCGGAGACCAGCGCGAGGCACCAGAGATAGGCGCCAGGGCCGAGCGTCGTTTGGGAACCTGGTTCTGGATCGCCGATCATGAAGCCGAAGGCGGTCAACCCCAAACAGATCCAAAGCAGAACGCGGGGCAGCAGGACAATCCATGGCGGCCTCGCCTCGAGAAGCGACGTGACCACGACGACGACAAAAAACGCATTCGCAAGATAGGCAATACCGATTGGAGAGTTGACAAGCGACACGTAGCCGCGTTGGTCGACGATGTGAGCGTGGTCCGCGGAAACGAATCGATATGAGGGCAGGCAAAGCGCAAGCGCGTATACCGCCACCGGTACAAATCGCAAGGCCAGTTTCAGTCCGGACTTCATGCTCCTTTAGCTGCCTTTGTCATGGTTGAGTATAGAGACGGGAGCGGCTCAGCCAAGTATTCGTTTCAAGCCTATCGTCCGCCGACAATGGGCCCATTCAGTTTGCCCCAGGCACAGCCAACCTAATGCCAGGTGATTCCTGAATCCCCCGAGTATTAGCCCCCTAGAGATGTGATCCTGACATCCCGACCGTGAACCCGATTCCTATCCGAAACCCTCACCCCAATCCCCCCCCAATTGAATCCCCGGTGACAGAAGGTCCGTACTCAATCTGGGCAGGGTGTTTTGCATGCCTCGGCAAAAGGCGAAAATGAGCCTGTGGAGGCGGGCCATCGAGTCCCATAATAGAACGGCTCCGATGGCAAGGGAAAGAATTCCGGTACCGATGTTCGAGGCGTTCCTGGCGCAAGCGCAGCCGCCGGATGGCGACGTCTTGCCGAAATGGGTCGATTGGACGTCGGCCCTGCTTGTACTCGCTATCTTCAACGGGATCCATGGTGGTGATGTGGTCGGCATGCTCGGCATCATCGGCGCCTATCTCGTCTGGACTTTCTGCAAGAAATACCGCAAGCGCCAGGTTGCGCAGCAACCACCGGAGTTTCAAGCCGCCTATGAGCGCTGGAACAAGATTCGGGTCTTCGTCCACCACAACCACCACCACGATCTATACAAGCGCGTGCCGACCCCCGTTCTGCTTGCCCTTGAGAGTGCAGCTCGAACTTGGCACGACGCCAAGGAGACGCTCCTGACGGTTTCGACCGTCGACCCCAGCCTGTTCCTCGAGTTGGGAAAGGCCGTGGACGCCGCGATGATGGCGGCCACGTCGCTGGCAAGCCCGGTCCTGATTCGAGACGATCAATCGAAAAAGGACGTTCAGCGACTGGAAGCCGATACATCGCTTATGGCCCAGGTTGTCGCACGCATCCGTAATGAAGAACTCCGAATTCTGACGCTGACCTCCGATATCAAGGTCAACGACGGCGAGACGCGTGGGGCGATGATACAGAGGTTGGAGCTGGCACGCGCCGAGCGAGCCAAGGCGGAGGCCGAACTGGACGCCCTGATCTAGAGGGCTTGGGAACGTAGGAACAACTATGACACTCGCATTGGCCGCGCTTCTTGCCTGTTCGCCGTTCACGCAATCCGGAGATTTCAAATCCCTTCCGCCCATCTCGATGGAAGCCGGCTTCGTCCGCACAATCGACCGGACCGATGGGATCGCGGTCTCTCAGACGGCGGCGCGAAAGCTCTCCGCGCCCGGCAAGCCCGATGTGTGGCTGGTGGGCGTCGCCCATATCGGTCTCAAGCGCTACTACACCGACATCCAAGCCCTTCTCGATGCCCAGGACGTCGTCCTGTTCGAAGGCGTCAAAGCGAAGAACGGGGTCGATCGCCCACTGAAAACCCCCGCGAACGCACCTGAAACGATGTATCAGGTTATCGGCAAGTCGATTGGGCTCGATTTCCAACTCAGCGACATTCAATACGACCGTCCGAACTGGGTCAACAGCGACCTTTCGCTCGACGAATTGGATCGATTGAACAGCAAGACAAGCGGCGGCAAGTCAACCCAATTCGATTCGGTCAAAAAGATGCTGACTCCAGGTTCCGCTCAGTCGAGGATGATTGGAGCTTTCTTCGGTCAGGCATCTCCTGGGATGAAGGAGGCCTTCAAGATCTTCCTCATCGACAAACTGGCCAAGGTCGACACTTTGCTGCCGTCGATCGTCGACAAGTCGACTTACAATCTGCTCCTTGGCGCTCGCAACAAGTCGGTGATGGACACCTTTTCGAGATCGATCGGTAAACCGAGTCCGCCCAAGTCTGTTGCAATCTTCTACGGCGCCGCCCACCAGTCCGACTTGGAGAGATCTCTCGAATCCAAGTACGGTTACAAGGAGGTCGAGCAGGAGTGGTTTACGTACGCGACTGCCGACCGGCGTCGGGTGGACAGTTCCGGTCGGCAGTTCCTCGATATGTTGGCCAAGTTCTTCACGAACCTCTAGCCTATTTCTTGACGATCATTCCGAAACCCACGTCGACGCCTTGGCCGCCAGACGTCTGGTGGCAGTGGACCGCCAATGTGATCTTCGCGCCCGGCTTGAGTAGCGCTCGCACGCTCGAACTGAGCTCATGGGGTTCGTAGGAGTTGACGTAGCCTCCCTCGTGACCGATCAGCCGACCATCGACATAGACTTCGACGTCCTCGTCGTGATAAAGGATCAACTCCAGGTCACCCTTGTAGTTAGGAATCGTGAGTTCTCGCCGTAGCCAGATGTCGCCAGAGGTCCAGGCCGTCTTGGGCGCGATTCCCGGTGTTCCTTCTGAACCGAACGGGCCCTGACCTTCTTTCCAAGAATCATCCTTGAATCCTGAATTGATCCAATCTGCAGGTGGTTGAGCGATCGTGTATTTCCACGCCTGCGGCGTCGTTTTCGATGTCGGCACAACCTCGACAACCGTCGGAGGTACCGGCATTGGCGCCCACACGTCCACGCGTTGCTTGTCGTCTTGTTGGGTCCAGTTCCGCCACTTCGGCCGGTCGGCCAGCATCTTGATGAAGATGCCGCCCACAACCGGACGGGCGTGCATTCCGTCGCTGTGAATGTCGTCGGTAACGTATGAGTCGGCCAACGCTTCACGAGAGGTAGTCTTGTTCAAGTAGTCGTATATGGGCGAGATTATCGCCTCAAAGCTATCTATATTGCGTGCCAACGTCGCGCTCCAAATGGACCAATCGGTTTTGGTTAGGTGCGTGCGTGAATCCAGCGGAACGCCATAGGGCAAAAGCTTACTCCGATAGTAGGCGACTTCCCGCTCCGCCACCGAGTCGGGGAAGATGTTCAGATCGAGGATCTTGTCCCACACGAGATTGTATTTCTGGCTCCAGGTGTTCGGCTGGTCGAATGCGAGGAGGGAGTGATTGCCCTCATCGGCAACCTTTACCCAGTGAGCAGCATCGTCCTTTGCCAGTTTCTGGTACCTCATCGCATTGGACATATCGCCCTTGATCCGGCAAAGGTCGCCGTAGGCGGCAAGACCCAGGATCGCTTTGATCGACAGGTTGGCGTTATGGGCGAGGTGTCCCATGAAGTCGTCGGTGCAAAGCTGGTCTTCCGGATCCAAACCGAACTGCTCAAGGTAGTGCGCCCACTGGGTGAGTTTGTCCCACCAGGGAGCAAGGAACCGGGTGCTCGATTCAGACTGAGCGATCGCATCGCACATGATCAGCATGTTGCCGCTCTCCTCGACCGGCATCCCCTCGCCTCCGTCGTCGGTCCCCTTCGCAATCGGATAGGTGCCCAAGTCGTGAGGCGCATTCGGGAACTTCCAGTGGCTCGAGGCGGCATAGCTGAGAACCGGAACGAGCGAGGCTTTGGCCATCGTCGGGTTGAACAGAATCCAAATGGGGGACATTGGGAAGATTACGTCCACGGTGGCGATATCGCCGTTACTCGTGTTCTCCTTCGTGAACATTAGCGGCTGCTTGGCGGAATCGGCCGCGATGCCGGTTCCGGCGAGGCACTGACGATAGGATAGTGAAGCGATCTGGGCATACTTCGGCCCACCGACGGCGGTGAGATCTCTCAAAAGCAAGTCGTCGAAGATCTGGCACTGTTGCGCCTCGTAGGTGAAGACTCGCTCTGCTTCCTGCAGCAACGATGAAGGCGTACCGCCTTCTCGTCGCCAATACGGTCGAAGTTTCTCTCCGAAGTACTTGATCGAGTAGACCTCGTCATACGTGATCAGCGCATGCCGGGACACGTCCTTCGGTCCGACTAGCCCGAGATTGAAGTCCAGCGCCATCGTGGGATCTTGGTCTTTGGCCGCCCGAGGCATGCGCGCATCGAGGGTGGCGGGGAGCGTGCCGGTTGACGCGAAAGACTCAAGAAGCGAACTCTCGGCGCCAATTGAAGTGGTTGCTTGCTTCGAATCGGCGGCCAGATAGGCGTAGCCCCAATCGATCCTGGTGTCGTCGCCGCTCATCTGGAGGATCGGCTGGTCCGCGGTGCCGGCGTGAAGCGCGGTCAGCGGACCAAAGCTCTCCCGACCCCACACGACCTTCTGATCGGTGGTGTTGACGGTCATGGTGGCGCTTGCACTGTCGAAGATGTGCACGACGTGCTTTTGGCCGTCCATCGAGCGAACCGTCCAAACGATATACGTGACGGGACGGGTCAGCGCGTTCAGGTCATCCGGCATCGCCGGAAGGAGGAACGACAGCTTAACGTGGATCTGCTTGTTCTCGAAGTCGTAAATCGTCTGACTTGGAGTCACGCGCAGGCCGATCTGAGGCAGGGCAGGTACGTCTTTCGGCAGATTCCCCATCAAGCGATAGCAGTCATTGTCCACCCGGATCATGCTGGTGAGCGCCTGCGGGTGATGCGTCCAATGCCTGGTGACGTCGTCGGTAAGGTGATCCGCCATCGACCATATGCTCAGGTACGGGTCGAACACGACGAGGGGAACCGCCGGCGGGCGAAAGCCGCTTTGCTGGGCGGTTGCCGTCTGGGGGAGGGTGAAGCCGAGAATGCCGAGCACGATGGCCGGCGCTAGCTGCTTTCGGATCTGAATTCGAATCAAGCGTCGCTCCTGTTGTCAGTCGCCAAGGTTACGAGACCTGGCGATAGATCATTGTGACGCGTCGATGGCTACGAGATACACTGCCCCAAATCGAGGATCGGCTACAAACCAAGACGGGGCCAAAGGGCGTCGATCCGCGCCTTTACGTCCTCGGACATATGGATCAGCTTTGGGTAGTGGCGGCTGAACCCGTTCTCGCCCGGGAGCTTATGGGTGCAGTCGAAGCCGATCTTGCCGCCGAACCCCATCTCTTGGCTCGCGTGATCCAACTGATCGACCGGTCCCTTGGAGACGAGCGTGTCTCGTCCAGGATCGCAGTTGGCGCCGATACGGAACAGCACTTCGTCGATGTTCTGCACGTTGCAGTCCGCGTCGAATATGTAGACGAACTTGGTAAACGAAAGCCCGCCCAGTCCCCAAATGGCGTTCATCGTCTTGTAGGCATGGCCCGGAAATTTCTTCTTTATCGAGACGAACGCGACGTTGTGGAAACAAGATTCGACCGGAAGGTTCATGTCGACGATCTCGGGAACCGAAAGCTGGATCATCGGCAGGAAGATGCGTTCTACCGCCTTGCCCATCCACCCGTCCTCCATTGGTGGGATACCCACGATGGTCGCCGGATAGACTGCCTTCTCCCGCATGGTTACTGCCGTGACGTGCAGAACCGGGAACGGCTCGGCAAGCGAGTAGTAGCCGGTGTGATCCCCAAACGGGCCCTCGATTCGGCGTTCGAACGGGTCGACATATCCTTCGATCACGATCTCCGCGTCCGCCGGGACCATGATGTCGTTCGTCTTCGCCTTGACCATTCGGACGCTCTCGCGGCGGAGAAAGCCGGCAAACAGCATCTCGTCGATCCCGGGCGGGAGCGGCGCGATCGCGCTGAAAGTGATTGCCGGATCGCCCCCGAGGACGACGCAGACCTCCAGGTTCTTTCCCTTTTCCCCGGCATCCTCCATCTGCCGCATGCCCGTCTTGTGCATCTGCCAATGCATGCCGCAGGTTTTTCGATCGTAGAGTTGGACTCGATACATCCCGACATTTCGTTTGCCAGTGTTGGGGTCGTGGGTAAAGACGAGCGGAAGGGTTACGAACGGGCCGCCGTCTTCGGGCCAGCACGTCAGAACGGGTAGCTTCGTCAGGTCCACATCGGCGCCCTGCATCACAATCTGCTGAGCGGGCCCTTGGCTCACCGTCTTGGGAGGGACGCCCTTTAATTCCCCAAGGAGCCACGGGAGTTTCTTGAGTGCTTCGATTGCCCCTTTTGGGATCTCAGGCTTAAGCAGCGATGAAATTCGATCCGCATGCTCCTCGTAGTCGTCGCAGCTTAACGCAATCGACATCCGTTTTCGCGAGCCCATCGTGTTGATCGCGACCGGGAATCCATACTTGACTGGGGCCTCTTTCGACGCCTGGTGAATCGACGGATGGCCCATCACCGCACTCATGGGATCGGGAGTTCCGAGACGATGGGAGGGTCCGACCGGATTCTCGAAGAGAAGCGCAGGGCCTCCCGCCTTCATCACGCGGTTCGCGATTTCGGTGATCTCCAGCGTGGGACTTACCGGCTCCCCAATTCGTTTCAGCTCACCCTTCTGGGAAAGCACTTCAAGGAAGTGTTGGAAGTCGCGATAAGCCATTTGCAGTAAGAGTCTACGCGTTTCGGGTGATTATCCTCCCATATTGGGTAAACGACTGGCATGCAATTGGAGTTTGGCGTGATCGGTCTCGGCAGGATGGGCGGGGGCCTCGCCCTTCAGGCTCTGGGCAAGGGGATGAGGGTCGTCGGACGGGACGTCGTGGCTGCCTCGGAAGAACTCAAAGCCTCCGGTTTGATCGAGTCATCCAGCCTCAAAGATCTCGTTGCCAAGCTGGAAACCCCACGCATCATCTTCATGTACATTCATGCCGGGCCTCCGGTCGACACGATGCTTGAGAAGCTTGCCGCGATTCTCAGCCCGGGCGACGTGATCGTCGACGGCGGAAACTCCTACTGGGGCGACTCCATCCGGCGACAAGCATGGTTGCATGACCGGGGTATTCATCTGATTGACTTGGGTACAAGCGGCGGTATCGACGGCGCCCGCACCGGCGCTTGCTTTATGGCTGGCGGTCTGGAAGGTGCGGTCGAGGAAGTCGAGCCGATCCTCAAGGAGCTTTGCATCGATGGCGGGTACGTTCACGCCGGAGGACCTGGCGCGGGCCATTACGTCAAGCTCGTGCACAACGGCATCGAGTTCGGCATGCTTCAGGCGATTGGTGAAGGGGTTGCTTTGCTGGAGAAGTTCGACGCACCGCTCCCGGTTGCCGACGTACTCTCGTGCTGGCGAAACGGCTCGGTCATCCGATCGTGGCTCGTCGATCTTATGCATGAGGCATATGTTCAGAAGGACGGACTGGATGAAGTCCCTGCTTACATCGAAGATACGGGCGAGGTCAACTGGCTCGTCGGCGATGCCATGCGGATGGAGGTGCCGATCCCGGTCATTGCCCAATCGGTGATGCAACTCTTCGCGTCGCGGGACGACCAGAAGGATTGGGCCAAGGCGATTGCCATGATGCGGCATGGGTTTGGCGGCCATCCTTACGGCCCCAACTCGTCGATCGAGCACGAGCGCGTAACCAGCCGGGTCGGCGATATCTACCGGCCCCCTGCATCAAGAGACTAGGCATGACTCAGGAGGAGTTGCGCGAGATATTGCGCCGCGATGTGGTGGCGGCCGGGCCTGCTCTTCTCGGCGCCTTTCTCGTTCGAGGTTCGATGCGGGCCCGAATCGTGGAGGTCGAGGCCTATCGGAGCGACGATCCTGCTTGCCACGCGTTCGAGCGGCGCACACCTCGAACCGAGGTGATGTATGGTCCGCCAGGTTTCTCCTATGTGTACTTCAACTATGGGGTGCATTGGATGCTCAACATCGTCGCACACGAGAAGGAGGATCCAGCCGCCTTGCTCATTCGGGCGGCGGAGCCGCTTGACGGTCTGGATCAAATGGCGCGCAATCGTGGAGTCCACGGGCATCGCTCCCTTCTTTCTGGGCCCGGCAAGCTCGCAAAAGCGTTTGGGATTACGGGGAAGGACAACGGGATCGATTTGCTATCACCCGAGTCGCATGATCTTCGCATTGTCGCTCCCGACGTACCGGTTTGCTCGGTGTTTGCCGGACCACGTATCGGGCTGGCGGCGGGAAAGTGGGAAGACGTTCCGTGGCGGTTCGTGGACGGAGAGGCCGTCGACTGGGCTTCTCGTAGGATCTGATGCCTAGAAGTGCTTGACGCCTTCCCAGGCGCTTGTCTGCCAGTTGTCAATCATGTCGTCGCGCGGAGTCCAGCGCGGCAGCTCGACGATGAGATCCTCGGCGAGTCCTATTGCATATGGCTCGTACATCTCGCGAGCCGCTTGGAAATGTGCTTCGGCAGATTCAGAGAGTTCCATCGAGGGGTTACAGGCTCGCAGAGCTTTCCGAATCAACTCAAGTTCGGCTTCGGATAGACGGCTGGGCGCATCGGCTACAGGCGGAACGTCCAACACGTAGGAGAGGTCCACGAGAAGGTGTCGACCCATGACAAAGGTCGCGGTTGCTTGGAACCTCAGCTGGCGGCTCGTCAGGTCGTTGCCGGTCGTGAATCCCTTGATCAGAATGCAGGCGTCCATGACGGCGGTCAGCGACCGCAACCACGATTGGTCGTCATGCTGCGAGCGGTAATAGGCGAGAATGGGATAGCTCAGGTAGCTCTCGAGTAGTTGGGCGGAGAAGTCCTCCCACTCTTTCAGTAAGGGAACTAGCGACTCCATTACGCCGGCTTGGGCATGTCTGCGAACAAGCTCAAGCGCCGACGGCTCGGACCCGGCCTTGCTATCGAGCTTGAGCATTGTCGCTTCTCGTCGGGAAAACGCGCTGTAGATAACCGGCACATAGCCGATGACGAGGGCAAGAAATCCAAATCCGAGTCCGGCCTCAAGCACCGCCAAGAGGCGCCCCCCACCGTGGAGCGGAACGACGTCACCATAGCCAAGGGTGAAGAACGTAACGCCGCTGAAGTAAAGGTAGCTGAGAAAGTGGCCCGATTCTTCTGGATTCGTCAGAGGTGTGCCGACCCCCCAGTGGATCAGAGAGAACCCCACGATCATCAGGAGCGCCCACGCAGTGATGAGCGACAAGAAATTGAGGGGGGCGAAAGCGACCAGCAGCGCTTGTCGGATGGCCCACTTCTTGGGTAGCCGACCAGACCACGAGTACACAAACGCGCTGAAGTAGTAGAAAACGGTCCGCAAACGAATCGAGCGTTGAACCGTTCGCGGCAGGACGACCGATTCGAATGCGTCCATCAACGCGACTACGACGCAAAAAATACCAAGAATGACGGCGGACACGCTCATGATAGGGTTATTGAGATGCTCCGAGCGCCGCCAGAATACGACGGTTGCCTCGCTCACGAGCGTGATCCTCGGCCGTCTTGCCATCGGCATCCTTGATCGAAAGGTCGGCTCCCGCTCCTAGAAGATCGGTGACAACATCGCCGGCGTCGTCCCTTTGGCGCGAGCACCATATCAGTGGCGTCGAACCAAGGAGTCCAGAGCCAGGACGGTTGACTTGTTCGTTGACCCTTGCGCCTGCCTCGATCAACATCCGAACGATCTTCGCGTGTCGCTCGGATGCCCAATGAAGCGGAGTGCCGCCGATCCAGTTGATCTCGTGCACATTCGGGTCGGCGCCATGGTCGAGCAGCAAACGCACGATCTCTTCATAGACGTTATGGGCCGGCCAATGAAGCGGCGTGTCGCCGATCCATCCGCGCTGGTGGACGGCAAGCGGGTCCCGTTCCAAGTGAGCACGGACGACATCGATCCATCCCTGCCGTGCGGCTAGGTTGCACGTGGTGCCTAGTTGCAGCGTGCCCTCGGCCTTATCTGGAATCTCGTTGAGAAAGTAATCCACGATGTCCTGGTGGCCTTCCCAAGCGGCGAGCATCACGGCCGGGTAGGTTGCGAGCGGGTGGGAATAAACCTCGGCTCCGCGTCCCACCAGCATACGGACGATTTCTAGCCGACCGGACTTGGCCGCGCAGTGGATCGGAGCGATCTCATCCCACTCTGAGGAGTTCGGTTCCTTGGCGCGCGGGTTACGAAGCTCGAGTTGATCCGGGTGAGCTTCGAGGTGAGCGATCACCGCTTCGATATCGCCGTGCCGAATCGCCGCAAAGAACTCGCCCGTTTCCATAGGCGAGAGTATAGCTGTCAAGCCCGAGCGGCTCAATGACCGCTCGGGCAGGCGACATCAGTTCTCGGTTTCCGCCGGGATCTCCTGTTGCCGGACGTTGACCTTGATGGCCTTGGGCTTCTCCTCTGGGACGCGAGGCAGCGAGATCGTTACGATGCCGTTCTTGAATTCGGCATCCACTCGCTCGAAGTCGAGTCCTTCGGGTAGGCGGACAGATCGGGCGAACGAACCGTAACTGACCTCACGGCGATAGACCTTCTCGTCCTTGGCCCCTTCTTCGTGGCGAATCTCACCTCGAATCGTGAGTACGTTCTTTTCGATCTGGATTTCGAGTTCGTTCGGCTCAACGCCGGGAACAGCGGCGCGGATCTTGAGGACGCCTTCGCTTTCCAGGATGTCCAAGGGCAAGGTACCGACCGGAGTGCCGTTCGGTCGGACCGGCGCGCCAAACAACTGGTCGAAGATCTCTTCCATCGATCGGACTTCATGAGCAGGGTTCATATTGACAAGGGTTCTTAGCATCTTATTCTCCAAATGTCTGGTGTAGTGATATCTACGATTATATATAACGTGAGTGCTAGGCTATCAAGTTTCGTGTTTCGGGAGATTTTTCAAAAAAAACTCGTTGCATTTCTCCTAGCTGGAGCGGCACGGTAAACCGGTAACCCGAAAATGGGACTGTCGGTCGAATGCGACCGATGGGAAACTGATCATCGAAGTCGGCCTAGCGAGGTCCTATCGAAAAGCCCTCTCCCTTTCGAAGGGCCTCGCCAAGCCGGCTTCTTTGCGTGTGCCTATGGTTGACACGCTCGCTACGCCAAAGCCCGGCAGTCACACAAATCCGGTACCTGCTAATGGCGACTATCCGGGGCTACGGGGCAACACTAGAATGATCCTATCGGTGGTTCGAGTGACGCCAGGTTGAACAGCCCTCTCCCCGTTCGCCTGGTTGTCCTCGTCCATCGGTTTTTTCTTTAGAGTGGCGCCGGTTCGTTCGCCCTCGCTGCCTTCTGCTAGACAGGCCATTCCCTAGTAAGCGGTAAGGGCCCTATAATGGTCGGCGACCTGTGGGCTTCGCCTATTGGGGATTACCATTGGCGATAAAATCGACTACGTAACGCCCTTTTCGTTCCTGGTAAGCGTAGAACAGTTCGACTCCATCCTCCGAGGTGTCCCCGCGATGACAGAACAACAACGACTGACCGAGAACGCGGCTACCGGCTCCAAATGGCATCGGTGGGGACCGTACCTTAGCGAGCGTCAATGGGGGACGGTCCGTGAGGACTACTCGGCCGATGGCTCGGCCTGGGACTATTTCCCCCATGACCATGCCCGGTCCCGGGCCTATCGTTGGGGCGAGGACGGTCTCCTCGGCATCTGCGACCGACATGGCCTCTTGAACTGCGCCGTCGCCCTGTGGAATGGCAAGGACCCCATCCTTAAGGAGCGTCTCTTCGGGTTGACCAACAGCGAGGGCAACCACGGCGAGGACGTGAAGGAGGCTTACTGGTTCCTCGACAACACGCCGACCCACTCGTATATGAAGGCGCTCTACAAATACCCGCAAGCCGCCTATCCATATGAGGAGTTGGTTCGTCGAAATGGGACAGCCGGCCGGAGCGCTCCCGAATTTGAGTTGACCGATACCGGCATATTCGACGAGTCAAGGTACTTCGATGTGTTCGTCGAATACGCCAAGGCGTCGCCGAACGAGGTGCTCGGAAGGATCACCGTCCACAATCGCGGGCCAGAGGACGCGCCGATCTGGGTCTTGCCGACCGTGTGGTATCGCAACACGTGGTCATGGCGTCCAGACCAATTGCGTCCCGGTATGACCCTCGAGAATGCAGACTGTATCTTCGTCGACCATCCACGCTACGACGATATGTGGTTTTCCTTCGACGAAGGGGCCGACATCGTCTTTACCGAGAACGATTCGAATCTCCATCGCCTGTTCGGTGTTTCCAACCCCGCGCCTTACGTCAAGGACAGCTTCCACCGGTACCTGCTGGAGGGCGAAACGGGAGCGGTGAACCCGGCACATGCCGGAACGAAGGCGGCAGCGATCTATCATGCAACGGTGCCGTCCGGAGGGTCGGCAACCTTTCGATTCATGCTCTCGGATTCCCGGAAGGCGCTTCCTTCCGACTTTGAAAGGGTCTTCGACGGCCGCATACGCGAGGCCGACCAGTTCTATGAGTCGATCGCCCCGAATCTTGCGCCAGAGGTCCAGCGCGTGCAACGCCAGGCATTCGCCGGAATGCTTTGGAGCAAACAGTACTACCACTTCGACGTCAAGAGATGGCTGGAAGGCGACCCATACCAACCGAAGCCACCGGACGGGCGAAATCGCAATGGAACTTGGCGGAATATCCACGCCGCCGAGGTGCTCAGCATGCCGGACACGTGGGAATATCCTTGGTTCGCATCGTGGGACCTCGCCTTCCATACGATTCCATTCGCCCTCATTGACCCAAAATTCGCCAAGAGCCAACTCATCCTGCTGCTCCGCGAGTGGTATCAGCACCCGAACGGCCAGATTCCCGCCTACGAGTGGTCGTTCAGCGACGTAAACCCGCCCGTTCACGCCTGGGCGGCATGGCGCATCTACACTATCGAACGAAGGCAAACGGGCGTCGGGGATACCGAATTCCTCCAGCGGGTTTTCCATAAGCTGCTGCTCAACTTCACGTGGTGGGTGAATCGGAAGGACGAGTTGGGCAACAACGTCTTCGAAGGCGGGTTCTTGGGACTCGACAACATCGGTGTCTTCGACCGGAATCGAGTGCTGCCGGACGGTTGCCGACTGGAGCAGTCGGACGGTACGAGTTGGATGGCGCTGTTCTGCCTGAACATGCTCGAGATAGCGCTCGAATTGGCCACTCACGATCGGGCGTACGAAGACGTAGCCTCCAAGTTCTTCGAACACTTCATGTATGTAGCGACCGCCATGAACTCGCGAGGTGACGACGGCGTAGAGCTTTGGGATGACGAAGACGGTTTCTACTACGATGTCCTGCGGCGCGGCGGCGGACAATGCGAGCGGATCCGAGCCCGGTCGGTGGTTGGATTGGTTCCGCTGTTCGCGGTGACCGTCCTCGATCCGACGGTGCTCGAGATGTTCCCGGGTTTCCGGCGGCGGATGCAGTGGTTCCTCGACAACCGGCCGGACCTGACCGCGAACGTCGCCAGCATGCAGAAGCCCGGACAGGGAGAACGCTTCATGCTGACGACGGTAAGGAAGGAGAGGCTGGAGCGCGTTCTAAGGCGATTTCTGGACCCAAACGAGTTCCTGGCCGATCACGGGCTTCGAGGCGTCTCTAAATACTATGAGGCCAACCCGTACTCGATCACGATCGACGGCGAGACGTTCGGCATCGACTACGAACCGGCGGAGTCCACGACCGGTTCGTTTGGTGGAAATTCAAACTGGAGGGGCCCGATCTGGTTCCCCTTGAACTACCTGATGATCGAATCGCTTCAAAAGTACGACTACTATTACGGCGATTCGCTCCAGGTGCCGATGCCGTATCCGGACGGGAAGTCCATGACGCTTGGCGAGGTGGCCGCCCAACTGGAGCATCGCCTCCTCACTCTGTTTCTTCCCGACTCCCAAAATCGGCGCCCGTTCAACGGCGGGATCGAACGGTTCGATACGGATCCCAACTGGAAGGATCTGATCCAGTTCAATGAGTACTTCTGCGGTAATACGGGTAAGGGACTCGGCGCCTCCCATCAGACCGGCTGGACGGGAGTCATCGCCAAGATCATACAGCAGCTTTATATTGCGAAGAGCGGGTAGCGGGACGCCTAGAACTTCTGACCGAAAATGCCGCGACTCGTTTTCGCTTGGAAGGCATCCTGAAAGTTGCTCGCCTGGAAGGCGTACGGAGTCGTTCCGCTCTGACAGTAGATGTACAGGGCAGTCTGATAGATCGTCGTAATCGCGCTGGAAATGATGCACACCGCAAGGATGCTGGCGAGCCCGATGACCCCGAACACGATCGCTAGCGAGAAGATCTCCGACACGGCAAAGAAGAAGGCGGCGAAGATCGGAACCATCGCGATCAAGAAAAGGATGCCGAGGGCGGAGCCGACGCCGATCCCTAGGATGATCCGCTCGCCCCAAGTCTGCTTGATCATGACTGTCGACTTCTTTACGGCTGCAAACGGGTTTTCGAGATCGAGCACCAGGCACGGCACGACAAAGAACACCGCAATGTTCCAAGCCAAGCCGATGAACGACGTCACGATCGAGCCGACGACCCCCGTTCGCTCGCCGATAAACCGTAGCACCATACCAACCGTCGATGCCAGCAACGCCCATCCGAGAATCTGGGGTAGCCGAGCTAGCGCCGCCCGCATGCCGAACTGGACCGTCGCAGGACGACCTTGAAGGTTCTCGTTTGCGCAGGCGACCAACCCGGCGTTGAAGAAGACGATCGTGAAGTAATTGCAGAAATACATGATCGCCGTCGTCGCATAGTGCGCAACGCCGAAGACATGCTGCTGATCGGAGTGCTTGAAGTCGGTCATCGCCAGAACGACGACAAAAGGAATCGAAACAAAGATCGCCGCCACACCCGACAAGATCGGAAAGATGCACAACGACGGGTTGTTCCTGAGAACAGAAAAGCTCTGCTTTGCCACCAACCAACTTCGCTCAAATCGATTACCGAACATACCAACATTGTATCGCCGAAACGTGAGCAGCGGAGAAGTGGAGCCATTCCAGCGCCAAACTGGCAGTCGCGTTCCCTCTCCCGCCTCGGATGAAACTAGATGGAGCGGTTCGAACGAGTTGAGTCGGCAGAATCGCTCTTGGCCAACACTCCATAGCCCTCACTCCCGCCCCTTGGGCACCGCAATGCGCCAAACTAATTTGGGACAGCAAACATGGAACTGCGATATTTGGAAGACCTCTGGGACGACGCCGCGACGATCGGGATGGACGAGCCGGAGTTGCTTCGGTACCGCTCCAACTTGCTGGGCAGGGACCTTCGGCTGACGAACTACGGAGGCGGAAATACATCTGCAAAGGTCACGATGAAGGAACCGGTGACCGGCGAGGACGTAGAGGTTCTCTGGGTCAAGGGTAGCGGCGGCGACCTCGGCACGATTCGTCGCGACGGCTTCGCGACCGTCCTCATGAGTCGGCTGAACGCTTTGCGCACACGGTATCAGGGCGTTCACGAAGAGGACGCGATGGCGGATATGTATCCGCTCTGCACCTTTGGCAACAACCCCCGCGCGGCCAGCATCGATACTCCTCTCCATGCATTTCTTCCGTTCAAACACGTCGATCACCTTCATCCGGATTGGGCGATCGCCCTCGCGGCAAGCGCCAATGGACCGGAGCACCTCCGAGGGCTCGAGGAAGAGACCGGAGTCAAACTTGCATGGCTGCCCTGGAAGCGTCCAGGATTCGAACTAGGGCTATGGCTGCGGAAAGCGGAACGGGAGAATCCCGGGTTCGACGGTATCGTGCTTGGCTCGCACGGCCTCTTCACCTGGGGAGAAACCAGCCGAGAATCCTATCTCAACACGCTGCGCGTCATCGACGCAATCGGCAGCTACGTTCTGTCGCGTGTAGAAAGGAGGGGTGAGGGGATGTTTGGGGGATCGGTTTTTCCTGTCCATGCCGACCGGGAGCGTCTGGCCATCGTATTACTACCCGTCTTGCGGGGTCTCGTGGGCAACGCAATTGGGCATTACGATGGCAGCGAAACGGTCATGCGATTTGTGAACAGCGCCCGGGCAAAGGTGCTCGCCTGGCAGGGCACAAGCTGCCCCGACCACTTCGTTCGAACCAAGGTACGTCCGCTATTCCTGGAATGGGACGGACAGAACGAAGACGGTTTGCTTGCCGGGTTGCCACAGGCTATGGAGCGATATGCCTCGGACTATGCTGCCTATTACGAAGCGAACCGGGAAGCCAACTCCCCCGCGATGCGCTCGTCGACGCCAAGCGTGGTGCTGATTCCAGGCATTGGGCTCTTTAGCTTCGCAAAATCGAAAACCGAGGCGCGTATCACCGCCGAGTTCTACACGAATGCCATCCACGTTATGGAAGGGGCGACATCCTTGGCGGGCGGATCGCGCATCCAACCCGGTCTGGATTCGACGCGCATCGTCGACAACTACGTCGCGCTTTCGCCGAAAGAGGCGTTCAACATCGAATACTGGTTGCTTGAAGAGGCGAAGCTGAAGCGCATGCCTCCCGAGATGGAGTTGAGCCGGAAGGTCGCATTCGTCGTCGGCGCCAGTCCGGGAATGGGACACGCCGTCGTTAACCGCCTGCTCGCATCAGGCGCCCATGTCGTGATCGCCGATTTGAACGGCGATCTCGCTCGCGGTTTGGCGGCGTCGTTCATAGAGCAGTATGGCAAGGAGGTCGTCGGTTCCGAATCGGTCGACTTGACCAAGCGGGAATCGATCCGGGCGGCTCTTGATGGCGCCGTGCGTCGGTTCGGCGGGATCGACATCGTGATCAACCTTGCCGCCTTCTTCGTGCCATCCGATCCGGCGACCGGCAAGATCGCCGACCGGCAATGGAATCCGAATTTCGACGTGAACGTGATCGGCGCGGCGTTTCTCGCCGAAGAGGCGAATGCGACCATCGCGAAGCAGGGCACCCACGGCAGTATCGTGATGACAAGCAGCGCCAACGGGGTCGTCCCCAAGCGAGGAAGCATGGCGTACGACACGAGCAAGGCGGCGCTGAATCACTTGGTCCGCGAGCTTGCCATTGAGTTCGCTCCCAATACGCGGGTCAACGCCGTCGCACCCGCCACCGTCCTCGAAGGCTCGCAGATGTTCCCGCGCGAGAGGCTGATCAGCTCGTTGAGCAAGTACTCCATCCCGTTCAGCGACGACGATTCCACCGAGACGCTCCGCGCGAAGTTGGAGGGCTTCTACGCCCAGCGGAACCTGCTCAAGGAAACCGTAACGCCCCAGAAAGTCGCCGAGGCGCTTGTCCTGCTGTGCACTGATCGCATGTCGCTAACCACCGGCCACATACTGCCGGTCGACGCCGGTCTCTGGGAGGCGTTCCTGCGGTAATCCCGCGGGAGCGCATAAATTCGGCGCGGTGCCGCGCCAACAGCCCGAACGGGGCGAGGTATTCCAGCCCAGGGAGTCAGCCCTGGGACGTGCGAACCTTACCCATTCCGCCCTGTCGGGACGGGTTCAACGGCCATTCGAGATCATCGGCAACGATTACGAAGCCGTCGAATCGTCTCCTTCAGAGCCGAATGGCGCGGCCCCGACCGATCCCAGGGTTGACGCCACTGGGCTGGGTTAGGTCGCCCCGTGGGGCGGCGTGCGGCCACCGACTCAAAGGCCGATCGTTGGCGCTACGCGAACGCTGCTTTCAATGCTTGATCGAGGTCCTCGATCAAGTCTTCGGCGTCTTCGATGCCGACGCTCAACCGAAGGAGGGTTGGGGGGATGCCTTTGGAGACGCGCTGCTCCTCCGTCATCGTCGCGTGGGACATGAGGGGCGGGTAGGCGATCAGGCTCTCAACGCCGCCGAGTGACTCGGCGAGGAGGAAGACATTTGTGCTCTCGGCGACTTTCCGCGCTTGGGCGACCGTTCCATCCACATCGAAGGCGAGCATGCCGCCGAAGGCGCGCATTTGCCGCCTGGCCACTTGGTGATCGGGGTGAGTGAGGAGGCCCGGATAGTGAGAGGTCTTTACGCGCGGATGGGCATCGAGGAATTCGGCGACCGCCTGCGCGTTCTTACAGTGAACGTCCATTCGACATTTCATAGTCTTTACGCCGCGGAGCGACAGCCAGCAGTCGAACGGGCTGGGCGCGGCGCCGACCGCCTTGTTCCATTCGTAAACCGTCGTGTAATAGTCGTCGTTATTCGTGATCACGGCGCCGCCGATCACGTCGGAGTGGCCGCTGATGTACTTCGTGGTCGAGTGCACGACGATGTCGACACCCAGATCGAGAGGGTTCTGTAACACGGGGGATGCGAACGTGTTGTCGAAGATCACGATCAGCCCATGTTGCTTGGCGATCTTAACGACCGCGGCGATGTCTGAGACGCGCAGATTTGGGTTGGTCGGCGTCTCGAAGATGAGAAGTTTCGTATTCGGCTGAACCGCGTCATTGATGGAGAGCGGATTGTGGGCGCAGAATTCGCCTACCTGAATCCCCTGCTTGGGCAGATACTTCTCACCGATTCGGAACGTTCCCCCGTAGATGTCCCCCGCGATCAGAATATGGTCGCCCGCTTGAGCAAGCGAAAACGCCGCTACGATTGCGGCCATGCCGCTTGAGAACGCCACGCAGTGCTTCCCGTTTTCGAGCGCCGCGATTACTTGCTCAAGCGTGTTCCGGTTCGGGTTGCCGCAACGGGTGTAATCGAACTTGGGCGTCGTGTCCAGGTCCTGCCAGCCGAACGTCGCCGACTGATAGAGAGGAGGAATGACCGCCATGTACTGGGGGTCGAGATCCTGACCGACACGAAGAGCCTTGGTTGCGAAGCGCATTGCAACAGGATACATTCTCCCGGCGGGTCACCCAGCCACCGTTTCGGGTCCAGACTAACAATCTTCGCCGGAATCGTCGGTCCTCAATCCACGCGCGGCGTGCTGCGCTTCCCTTCAAAAGGAACCCGACGTCGATAATTAGTCGATCAAATGAGTCAACTATTATCGCGTCTGTGAGCGGCAACGGATCTTGCCAGATCTGATGTACCAGGCAACGTGACGCTGGCGCACGCCGTCGATTGTGGCCTCCTAACCGCCTGTCCCGAAGTTTCAGCCAACCATCGCAGTGACGAGATTCGGTACGGCAGCCAGGGCATCATGCGTCTTCTCCGGGGCCCTCCCGCCTGCAGTTGCGAAGTCAGGGCGTCCTCCGCCTCCGCCTCCGGCGATCTTGGCGACCTCACGCACGAGATTGCCGGCATGGACGCCCTTTTGCACCGCGCCGGGGCCGGACTTGGCGATGAACGTCACCTTGCCGTCGCCGGTCACCGAAACCAGACCGAGAAAGTCGGACTTTCCGGCTGCCTGATTGTCGAGGGCCGCCGCCGCCGACCTTTGGTCGACGTCGCCGAAGTGCTTGATCCAAACTTGGATACCGGCGATCTCGATCGATTCTGACTCTTGCTTGGCCCCGCTGCCGCTGAGCGCCGCCATCTCGGCCTTTTCGCGCTTCTGACGCTCTTCCTTAGCTTGGTCGACGACCCTTCCAACCGCGTGTACAAGGTCCTTCGGGTTTGCCTTCAGTAGTTCCGCTGCCTGTTTGATCCGCTGTGTTTCGTCGAGTACCCACTGGTAGGCTGCCTCGCCGGTGATCGCCTCTATTCGGCGGACCCCGCTCGCGGCGCTGCTCTCACCGACAATCTTGAAGAGTCCGATTTCCCCGGTGGAACGAACGTGGGTGCCTCCGCAAAGCTCGCGGCTGAAGTCGCCGACCTCGATCATCCTGACCTTGTCGCCGTATTTTTCGCCGAAGAGGGCCATCGCGCCCTTCGCCTTTGCCTCGGCAATCGGAATGTCGACGTACACCTTCACCGGGGTGTTGGCGAGCGACTGCTCGTTGACGATCCGCTCGACCTCTGCCTTCTGTTCCTCGGTCATCGCGGCCGGATGGGTGAAGTCGAAACGAAGGTTATCCGGCCCGACATACGAGCCAGCCTGGGCGACGTGGTTTCCCAGCACGTGCCGCAGCGCGGCCTGGAGGATGTGGGTCGCCGTGTGGTTACGGAGAATGCGGGCGCGCCGTCCGGACGACACCTGGGCTTCAGCATCCTTGCCAAGCAAGTCCGCGGGGGCGATCTCCGTCTCGATGTCGTGCCAGAAGAGGCCGGCGTTCTTCGTCGTGTTCGTGACTTCGATTCGGAAGCCATCGCCCGAAAGGACTCCATGATCGCCGGTTTGTCCTCCCGACTCGGCGTAGAAAGGCGTCCGATCGAGTGCGACGCGCATGCGCTTGCCGCCTAACGGCTTGATCCTGACGATGCGGCCCACGCCTTGGGTCGATCCGTATCCGCTGAACTCGGTGGTTGCCGGAGCATTCTCGACGACGAGTTCGTCCCCTGCAACGACCCCGCCGTAGACCGACTCGCGGTCCTGCGAGCCCCGTGACCGCTCTTGGGCATCTTTCAAAGCAAGCTCATAACCGTCGATGTCGACGCCGATCTCCTGCTCGGAGGCGATCTCCTGGGTGACCTCAAGCGGAAAGCCGAAAGTATCGTAAAGCCGAAAGGCCACGTCGCCGGAAAGCGTCTTGTCCTTATGGCGGGCGAGACGATCCAATTCGGTCTGGAGGAGTTGGGTACCCGAGGACAGGGTTCGGCGGAAAAGACCCTCCTCTCCTTTCAGCGTCTCGACAATCGTTTCGCGACGCTCATGAAGTTCAGGGTAGAAATCGCCCATCGATTCGGCGAGGCCGTCGAATACGAGGTGGAAGAACGGCTTCTCGATGCCGAGGGTCCGCTGCCCCTTTAGGATTGCTCGACGGATGAGGCGCCGAACCACGTAACTCCTGCCGTTGTTTCCGGGCAGGATTCCCTCCGCGATGCAGAAGACTGACGTGCGGATGTGGTCAGCAATGATCCTTCGGGCCGCCACGACAGACTCCGAATTGCGGTCTGCGACGGTCGACGGGATCAGGTGATCGATTGCGGCGAGGATCGGTTCGAACACGTCGGTGTCGTAGACGGACGCGTATCCGCCCAGCACTACCGACGCCCGCTCTAGCCCGAATCCGGTGTCGATCGACAGGAATGGAAGTTCGGGCATGGCATCCTTTACGTATCCCTGTTTCGGGTTGGCCGGATCCTTGTGGTGGCCCTGCCACTCGTAGGTGATGAAGACGTCGTTCCAGAACTCCAGCCACTTGCCGGCCGCCTCGTCCCGTTGCCATTCCTCTTTGGAATACGCGCCGCTTGGAGGCTCTTCGTCGCTGACCCAATAAAACATCTCCGAGTTTGGGCCGCATGGGCCCGGAGGGCCGCAGGTGTAGGCTCCCGCCGGCCAATAGTTCGTCTCTTCGTCCAGTCGAACGATGCGGGAAGCCGGATCGATACCAGTCGGCGCGATCCACTTCGCCCACTCGGAGTAAGCCTCATCGTCGTCCTCGAAGATCGTAAACGAACAGCGCCTGGGATCCAGGCCAAGCCATTGGGGATCGGTGATGAACTCCCAGGAGTAGGCGATCGCATCCGCCTTGAAGTAGTCACCGAACGAGAAGTTTCCGAGCATTTCGAAGAAGGTCAGGTGCGAGGAATCGCCGACCTCCTCGATGTCGCCGGTTCGAATGCACTTTTGCGCCGTCATAAGGCGGCGGTTATCGGGGTGGGCGATGCCGCGGAAGTACGGTTTGAACTGGATCATTCCTGCTCCGTTGAAGAGCAAGGATTCGTCCAGGCGCCCCGTCACGTCGTACGGCACCAGCGAGCCGCCCGGGAACCTCAGGTGCCCCTTCGACTCGAAGAACCGCAGAAACTTCTCGCGTAAATCTCGAACCTTCATGAATGAGTAAGAGGGTACCCAGGGCGTGGGATGGAGCCGCTTGTTCACCCCCGGCCGACCTGCCGGTAAACTACTAGACTCAATATGGAAACAACCCTTGTACTCATCAAACCCGGCGGAGTCCAGCGAAATCTGATCGGAGAGATCACGCGCCGAATCGAAGCCCGCAGCCTCAAGGTCGTCGGCCTGAAGCTGATCAATGCGCCTCGCGCAACCGTGGAAGAGCACTACGCCGAGCACAGAGAGCGGCCGTTCTTCAATGGCGTCGTGGAATATTTAACCAGCGGCCCGATCGTCGCGATGACGGTCCAGGGCGATAACGCCGTCAAAGCGATCCGCGCCATGATGGGCGCCACCAACCCGCTCGATGCCACCCCCGGCACCGTCCGAGGCGACCTCGCCCTATCGATCGAGGACAACCTCACCCACAGCAGCAGCGACCCTGACGCCGCCGCCCGCGAACTCCAACTCTGGTTCCCCGAAGGAACGATCTAGAAGGGAAGCCCGATGAGGGAGAGCATGCCAGCCCAGGAAGATTCTTGGGCCAGCCCTCACTCACATCCTCTGGCATTCGAGCCTTGATAAGCGCCCATATCGGTTAATTTGAAAGCTCCAGCCGGGCGAAAGAACCGCGGAACTTCATCGGGAAATGCCAGAGATTTCAAAAGATCGACGTCCCGAATTGGCGTACATCGTGCCCAACTGGATGTTGAGGCGACTAACACTGAGGTCGCGGTCCGCTCCGGGTATCCCTCAGGGATTACATTAGTTAGCTTCGGATTGGCGCTCTGTGCGCCTACCCGAGGTCAGGCGGCGATTGCGACAAAGGTCCGATTGCCTCACCGGAAAGATCTCCATTTCGGCCAGCGCCGCGATTCGCCTTCCCCTAGGCCTCGATAATTGCCGTTCGCTGAATGTCCATCGCGTCCCAATCGCTCTCCCCGATTCCGCCGTTGACGAGCACCATGGGGCCCGAAAAGGAGGCGTCTTTCGCGATCATGAGGCAGCGGGACGCATCGTGCCAATCGAGCTCGGTCGGTGACAAGAACTCGAACTTGGCGTGGCACGTTTCCGCACGCCGAAAGATCTTCGGGAGCGCCTCGTAGCGATAGGGTTTGGGCCAGTTCCCGAAATCGGCGTTCAGCCGCAGCGCGCCCTGGCTTCGATCCAAAAGTTCGTGTACCGTCTGAGGAGCGGCAAGAAGGGCATGCCAATTCTCGATTTCGAGTTGCACGTCTACTTCGCCGGCAGTCTCGGCGATCTCCATCAGCCTTGTGAACGATAATTCGATCGCCTCACGCGAATCGGGCTGCTTGCCCGCGATCACTCTCGCCCTCGGCGCGCCCAACTCGGCCGCCGTCCTGACCCAGTCGGCTGTCCACTTCACGCTCGCCAGGCCGATCTCAGGATCGGTGACGTCTCCGTCGTCGATGAGCAGCGTCAGCAAATCAACCTTCGCGTCACGTAGCGCCACGCGGAACTCCGCGACGTACGACGGGCTCCGAGACGGCAAGTGGAAATGGCAAAGCTGCATCGCCGAGTAGCCATGTGCCGCAAGTGCCGCCGGCAGATCGAGCAGATCGAGAGGACTCTCCGAATGCTGAACCCGTCCTCCCGCCCCGGTTGGCGAATCGGGATAGGAGACACCGATGGTCCGATGCAAAGACCAAGACGAAACCGCAATCAGGTTGTCCATCGGACGACGATACCTTTATGCGGAGCGCGGGGTGCGGCTAGAATCGGCTGAGCCGGTGGGCGTCGGCCTGCCCGACGCTTCACCTGTCCAATCAATGGCAGACTTCATGGGGCGGACCGTCGGGTCGAGGGGTACGCATTACGCGACATAATGACTATCCATGCAGGATTCACCGGAGAAAGTCAAAATTGTCACCCTTGGCTGTGCCAAGAACGAGGTCGACAGCGAAGAGATCGCCGGGGTCTTGAGCGAGGCGGGGTATACGGTCGACGGATCGGCCAAGAAGACGTCGGTCACCGTGATCAACACGTGCGGGTTTCTTGAGGCCTCCAAGCTCGAGTCGATCCAGGCGATCAAAGACGCGGTGCGAGAGAAGCGCGCCGGACGAACCGGGAAGGTGATCGTCGCCGGGTGCCTCGCCCAGCGGCTGGGACCGGAACTGGCCAAGCTGGCTCCGGGCGCCGACCTGTACGTCGGTGTCGGTCAGATGGGGCGGTTCGCGGAGATCGTCAAAGAGGTCCAGGCCGAGCGCGAGCAGCGGATCGACGTTTCTCCTCCCCATCACCGGTGGGCAGAGGTTCCCACCCGAGCGCGTACCGGCCGCCCGTGGAGCGCCTACCTCAAGATCAGCGAGGGGTGCGACCACCGCTGCACGTTCTGCACGATTCCCAGCTTTCGCGGTGGGCACCAAAGCAAGCCGATCGAACGCGTGGTGGAAGAGGCGCGCCACTTGGCGAGAACCGGGGCAAAGGAACTCAACCTGATCGCCCAGGACGTCACTCAGTATGGATACGACATCTATCGCGAGTTCACGCTGCCCAAACTGCTTCGGGAACTGAACGGCATCGACGGGGTCGAATGGATCCGCCTCCTCTATTTCTATCCGAACCGCCTCACTGACGAAGTCATCGAAACGATGTCGACTTGCGAGAAGGTGCTCCCCTATATCGATATCCCCCTTCAGCACGCTCATCCGGAGACCCTTCGGCGAATGAAACGTCCGTGGGACGGCGAGCGCTACTTGAACCTCTTCAACAAAGTCCGTGCCGCGATGCCCAACTGCGCGATTCGGACGACCTTCATCGTCGGATTCCCCGGCGAAACCCAGGAGGAGTTCGATTACCTTCTCGACTTCGTGCGCGAGGCGAGACTGGACCGAGTTGGCGCGTTCGTATTCTCGAAGGAACCGGGAACTCCCGCTTACGATCTCGACGGCCAACTGGCGCCCCGTGTGAAGCGTGAGCGCTACGACAAGCTCATGCGAACCCAGCAGAAGATCTCGCACGAGGTGAATCAGGGATGGATGGGCCAGGATCTCGACGTCTTGATCGACGACACGAGGGACGGATGGCTGATCGGCCGGTCTCACCGCGACGCGCCCGAGATCGATGGGATGGTGTTCGTTCAAGGCGAGGCGGAGCTGGGCCAAATCGTCCGTTGCCGGGTCACCGACGCCGAGGAGTACGACCTTTTCGGCGAACTCACTCGCATGCCGGTCGCCCCGGGGCGCCGCTTGAAGCCCCTTCGGATGGCGTCTCCGGCCAGACCGCTGTAGGGATTCCGCAGTCCAAGGTTAACGTTCAGCCAACCCCTACCGATCTCAGGTAAAACCGGGCCAAATGCTTACCACCCGAACAGGTTCATTTCCGATCGGTTTTCGCCGCGGCTGGTCCGACTGGCAGAAAGATCTCCCCGGCCTCATTGCTTGGACGAAGGCCAATAACCTTGGTGTAATCGACCTTGGAGGCGACGGCGATCAATCGGCGGGTCTTCTCAAAGATGCCGGAATCATTGCCGGCTCGGTCGACCTTCCAAGTTGGAGCGGTCTGATCACCGACGATGCCGCCAAGCGCGATGAAGCGATTGCCAAGCAAGCCGAGTATGTGGCTGCCTGTGGCGCTCAGGGCGTCAAGAACTACTTCCTGGTGATGCTCCCGTCCGATGCAACGAAGCCGCGTAGCGAGAATTTCAAGCTTATGGTCGAGGGTCTCAATCTCCTCGTGCCGCACCTCGAGAAGCACGGCGGACGGCTGGTTATCGAAGGATGGCCGGGACCGGGAGCGCTCTGCTGCACGCCAGAAGGGTATCGCGCCCTCATCAAAGAGGTGCCGTCGAAGAGCATCGGCATCAACTACGATCCGTCCCACCTCATCCGCATGGGGATCGATCCCATCCGCTTCCTTGAGGAATTCGCCGACCAGGTCTATCACGTTCACGGCAAGGACACCGAGATCTTCGCGGAGGACGTCTACGAGTTCGGAACCGAGCAGCCGGCGACGTTTGCCCAGGGGCACGGATTCGGAAGCACGGCATGGCGCTACACGATTCCCGGGCATGGCCAAATGCGATGGATCAAGGCGTTCCAGATTCTCGCCGCACGCGGCTACAAGGGCGCCGTCAGCATCGAACTGGAAGACGAGAACTTCAATGGATCGGAAGCCGGTGAGAAGAACGGGATTCTACTCGGCTCCAGTTATCTATCGGGCTGCTAGTCCACCGAATACTTCCGCCGAAGTTCGGGGCCGAGGGTGCGCCAGGTGAGGAATTGCTTTCGCAAGTTGGCGAGGAATCTCTGGTTCACAATCGGCCAGTTCTCTGGGTCGCCGGCAATCCGGCCCAACTTGAGGTCGAGCAGGTAGACGCCTGGTACCTGGGCGGGGCTGGCGGTCAGCAGCAGAGTTTGTGAGATCCCTAGGTCGTACGGGGCAAGCCAGGCCACCGTCGATACCCGGAAAATCGTCCCCGTCCCATCGGCGGGGGTTTCCGCCTCCGTCTTGGTGTTTGCGGTGACGAAGTCTCCGATCGTGTACTCCTCGTACGCCTTCAGCCATTCGCCCAGGAAGCGGATGAGCGGTCCCGCCTCCGTGGCGTTGATGCTGAACGGTAGGGGAAGGTCCCACAGGTCGCCGTCCGGCTCTGTCTCGAAAACCTCTTCGTTCATCGCGGGAGCGGCGATCTCGCTGGCTTTGCGAGCGGGGTAGATCGTGCTTGCCAGTACGACCGCCATCACGATCGTAGCGGACATGACGGCCGACGTGGAACTGAAATTCAGGGTCAGGCCAGGCAGCGCGCCAGTAGAAACGATAATTTTCGCCGATGTTTGGGCCACGAAGTAGCCGATGACCGCGCCAAGAACCCCGTAAACCAACGATTCGGCAAAAAACAGCATCGCTATGTGGTTGGGCGCCAAGCCGATGGACGAGAAGATCGCGATCTCTTTCGTGCGCTCGTAAACGCTCGCGACCATCGTGTTCAACACGAACACCGACGCGATGATCAACTGAATGAACACCAGGCCCAATCCGACGCCCTTCGAACTCTCGAAGACGCTGAATTGCCGGACCTCCAAGCCGCCGTGGCCATTCGGCACCGAACCGTACAGGTTTATCCGCAGCCTGGGCATGAGCGTGTCAAGCGCCTTTCTCGTTTGAGCCGGCGTTTCGAATGCGACTGCCATGTTCCGAATATCGGCGCCCAGGCTGAGGGCGGTTTCAGTCGGCAAGATGAAGCAGGAGCTCGGGTCCAGTCGGAGGTAGCTCCGAAACGCCTTCGTCGTGGAGGCGGACTCCTGCTGGTACTTGTTCGAAAGGCTGAAGTCGGCAGGCATGATTCCGTCGCCGTCCAGGTCGACCAGCGAACGCATGAAGCCAGAATCGATGATGCCGACGACGGTGTAGTCGACGCCGGCGTAGCTGACCTTGGCTTTGCCTACCTCGTCCGGATCGATCTTGAGCTGCTGGGCGATCCGCTGGGGAAGGATCATGGCATCGCGTTCACCCGGACGGAACCAGCGCCCACCCGGAAGCAGCGCATCTTGGGGATGCATCACCTTGGTTTCATCCGGCTCGAACCCGGCCAACGCGTTTACTTCGGCGGAGCGGTCCGCCCTTTGAAGGGTCAGAACGCCGGTCGTACCGATGTCCGCCCCGTAGTAGGCGGCTCGGCGGACGACAACGGCTCGTCCAGAGAACTCGTTTGTCAACTGCCGGTACATGGCCAGCTGCATTGGGTCCAAGCCCGGGTTTCGCAGGAGAATCCCCGGGTAGCGTGCCACCGTGTTGCTGGCGTATTCGTTGAGCGTCAATTCCTGCACGATCGAAGTAAAGCTGAGCACAATGAACGTCATCACGACCAGCGTCAAGGTGGTCAGAATCGTGCGGGCCTTACGGCGACGCATGTTGCTCACTCCGAGGTTGAAGGCGGCCATCGCCACGCTGGAGCGCTTGATGTCCACCTCGTGAACGCCGCTTTGAGCCTGCCGCACAACCTTCAGGGAAGCCTCGAACTTCCCGAGAATGAACGACATGACGATGAGGCTCAACGTGCCCATGACGAACGCGACGAAGATCATCGCCGGGTTGCTGACGATCTCAAAAGCGGGATGGATCAGCCGAAGAAGCAGGAACGCGCCGATGAAGAACGCGACCGCGAAACCGAGCTGCTTGGAAAGCAGCTGGTTGCCGACCAAGAGCCGCTCCATGAAGTAGCTGAACGGGATGAGCAGAAACAGGTAGAAGATCACCCCGTTCACCACGTCGTTGGCGGTGCTTTGGAGGACAGGGTGAGCGCGTAACGCAAGCCCCCAAGCTGCCCGGGCATGCCGTTCGGCTTCTGGCCAATCGCGAGCAGCCTGAGAGGCCTTCGCCGCTGCAATCTCTTGCTCTGCTTGTTTGTGCAGTTCGAGCACGCTCGGGCTGATGATCCGGTACTTCTTGAACCGGGCCAGCCGCGTAGCGTTGATCGCTACGATATCTTCGGCAGTGTGCAGCGGCAGGTTGGCGAACCGACCGGATTTCGAGACGTAGCCTTCCCCTGCTTCGTTCCCCAGCTTCGAGTGAGTCAGGATCAGGCGTGCCGCGCCCGGGCCGCCTTGGGCCAGAACAAAGAAGTGAAGGTCCGGTTTTACAAAAATGACTTGGGTGTCTTCGATCTCCGGGCTGAACTTGGTATCGAAGCCTGGACCGAGGACGCCGTAGTCTTGCGGATGCGCCCCCGTGTCCGAATCGCCGATCCAAACCCATTGAAGTGCCTGCAAGTCCTGGGGGTCGACCAAGTCGTACAGGTCGATGGACGCACAGTGGAAGACGACAAGGGGCGAGGAGCGTTCCGACGTCTTCATCGGAAACTCGATGCGGTAGGTTTCGTCCCCGTACGTGCCCCACGAGGGCGCATAATCGATGTTTCCGGAAACCGGATCAAGGTGGAATGCGGCAAGCCGAGTGATCCACCGCTTCTCGTCACTATAGGCCGTCTTTGGCGCGACTCCGACAATACGGTAGTCCGCTTTGTCGTCGACGCCTTGGAGCATGTCTCCCCGAACTCCCATCATCGTCTTCTGGGTTGCCAACACGGCGGCGATCGAGTTGGATACCGGCGTGTCGGGAACGAAGCTCTTGTTCGGATCGTAGATAACGACCTTGCCAGCGACGGAGGCGAACCCGCCGGTCAATCTCATGCCGACCGGCTTTGCCGCTTCGATGGCCAAACGGTAGTCGGAAGTTTCCGATCGGTCGATCGTGTCGTTCAAGGCGTGGTGCAGCATCGCTGCCACCGTCTGCGCCTGGCGACGAACGTTGCTGATGTCGACCCGATCGATGGTGTCGAAGGGCGTATCCACGCGTTCCCGGCTGTCCTCGACGGTCATGAGGGTGAGGGCATTCATCCCGGATGTCAGGATCGGCTCGCAGTCCAAGGCGAACTTGCCGGGGATGTTATTCTTCCAGGTTCGGTCGTCCCCGTTATTGACCGCGTCGACAAGCACAACCCGGGCAGGCGAGACGTCCATGACTTCGGCCAGCTTCTCCGCATGGGCTCGAAAGAGACGGGACAGTTGACGGACGTTGTCTTCCTCTTCGTCCCGATAGTCGTAGAACCAGCCTCGGGCATAGCTTCCTATACTGCGGCTTCCCGAAGATAGGTCGAGCGTTAGGCATAGGAGGGGCGGAAGGTCGTTCGTGTCCATCCGCTTCTGAACGTACTCGCGCGCCCCTTGAAGGGCCAGAAAATGTGCGCCAGAAACGATCAGCCGCAGGGGGCGTGCATGGGGACGAACGGAAAAAACGCGAGCGGCTTCGAGCAAGGTTGCCAAGCCCCCGATCGATTCGGCGCCCGGCGCCAACTTCGGGACAATGGACATGGAGTCGGCATAGGCTTCGAGCGCGATCGGCTCCGAGTTCTGTGCCGGAGAATTGCCGGGCAGGTCGGCGATCAGGTTACAACTCGTCCGCCCAACCCAATCTTGTCTGCAACTCAATCGCACGGTTTGGTGCGATTGGCACGCCTGGAGCACCGGCCCCGAAACCTTGATTGGCAAATAGAATCGGGGGACGCTGAGGGGAACTGCGCTGAATTTGTTCTCGGCGTCGCCTCTGGGCATGGCGCCCGGCTCGATGAAGACTATCGCCGCCGCGCCCAGCTTGGCTGCGTTCTTCCATGCGGCGCCCACCCCGAACTCCTCCACGACGACAGCGCCGACAATATCCATTCCCCGAAGGGCTTCGAGCGAACCGTTGCCCCCGTAAATGATCGGGCCATTGATGTCGCATGTAGAGGTGCGCACCAGATTGGGCCAGAGGGGGAGTACGTCGACCGTATGCCCCGAGACGGCCAGGTGGCCAACCGCATCGGGATCGGGAACGGTTACGCGAAACGTCTCCCGGTGAATGTTGACGGCTCCGATCGATCGGAAAGTCGCTTCTGCGTAGTCGAACGCGTTTGCCTCTCCCGTCGAACCAGCCAATCGGGAGCCCAGTTCGGCGATGGAACGGTAGTCCCGCTGGATTCGGTCGAGGCGGACCTGCGGAAGGAGCTGACGGTAGATCTGTTTGATCTGGTCGTCGGTAGGCGTCGACATCGCCAAGCAGGCTAGGGAACCAAACAGAATGCCGACGATGATCCGTTTGAGTGAAACGATTGACTGCGCAGTGAGGGTTCGAGTCGGGATCTCTCGCTCAAAGAAACGGATCAGGTCGGCGATCATGGAGTTGGCAACAGGTGAGTGTTGAACCTTAGTTCGACTCGGTCACTCATATTCCCTTCTGTAAATACGGCCCTGTTCAAGGAGTATTGCGCCGCACTCCCGCCGATCTTGGGTTGAGGGTCAGCGCAGATCCCACATGTACGTCACTGGATCAGTGATTTCGCCGGTCCATTGACCCTCGGCATTGCATCCATCCGTCAACTGACGGGGATCCAGGGACTTAATGCTGCCGTCGACTTCGACCACGTTCATACGGCCCATGTGCCAGGGCCAAGCTCCACCAAACACGTTCGAAGCCGACTCAATCTGCGGTTCCCAACCATCGGAGGTTGTGAAAACTTGAACGTCCACGCTTCGAGCACCGGTAAAGCTGTCAACCGGCGGTTCGCCAACCGAGGCTGGCTCGTAGAATCGGCAAGGTGGGACCACCAACCAGTTACCACCGCCGAATGGTACGCCGGAGGTCGTGCGATTCCAGACCGTATCCATGAATTCCACCGTGTTGGATACGTCGGCGACTTCGTTCGTCTCCCGGGGAAGCGCGTGGCCACCGTTCTGAGTTATCACGATCGGCGCCAGGTTTTGGTAGTTGTAGCCGTAATCGGATCGGAGCGAGGCCGTGTAGTACTGCGAGTCGGTGTCGCCGGGAACGAGATCTTGATCGAAGGTGGCCTGGGGTGTCAACCGGACACTGTAGTCGCCTGGACACTGGAAGACGTCGAAACTTCCAACATAGGGCAGCACCATCTGAACCCATGTGCGGTCGTTTCTTGAGTTCGGAGTCGATGCTGGCTGGTAGTTGACCGGCATGAAACGATCGTCGTAGTCGGTGTTGTACGCCATCGAGCCGACCGAAATCTGATGTAGGTGCGACTGGCACGAAGAGCGCAACACCGCGCCCCTCGCTCCCAGAAATACAGGGAGAAGCACCGCAGCAACAATTGAGATAATGGCTATAACAACCAGTAGCTCGACCAACGTAAACGCGTGGGCAAAACGACGCACCTTATGTAATTCCCATTATATCGCGCCGCACCGGATTGGACAACGTATAAACATCAATGGTTCCGGTCCGGCAAAAGCCTTGCTTTTCGTACCATTCCTGAAGATGAGGATCACACTGCAAAATGGCCGGCTTGGTTCGAAGACTGGCCTGTCGCAGCGCCCAATTCGTTAGGAGACGACCCAATCCCTGTCCGCGCCGTGGAAAATCGATGCAGAGGTTGTAGATGCCAACCGCCAATTCGGTCTCATACAACATCACGCCTCCGATGCGCTGATCGCCCCAAATCATCTCGTACAAATCTAGTACCTGTGAGTCGGCGGTTGCCTGGGCGATTCGCCGACGGAAGCCGGATGTCTGTCGAGGAAAAAACTGGTCCGTCATGAACTGAGCGATTTCAGAGCGAATCGGCGCTGATTCCGCCTTTCTCATGTCGATAGAGGGTTCGACAGGGGCGCCGTCTGATGCCATCTGAATCAAGCGATAGCTGATGCGAAAGTCGCAACGGATCAACAATTCGGCCACGTGAGCAGGTTCGTCGCCCGGAAGCGCATAGACGTTGAATGATCGGCGAGACATTGCGAGATTGGCGAGTCTTCGTCCCGACCACGGGTCCAATTTCAGGTCGGCGGCGAAATTGCAGATTGGATGTTCGAATTCGCCCAAACAGGCTCGATAGGCTGGGTCTTCGACAAGCACGGTGTCAGGAATCGACATCGCCAAACGGAAATAGGTCTGCCGCAGATTGTCGCTGGATGCACGCTGTATTTCGGACAGCGTCAAAGAACCGCGCTCCAGAGCAGACCAATGCCGACCGAATGAGTCGATCCGATAACACCGACGCTTACCGCCGGATAGATGGTCTTGCCTACGAAAAGCTGCGGACCTCTCGGCGTGAGAAAGAGCGAGGTGAACCCATCTCCCCGCTTGTCGAACTTGATAAGATCCAATCCGACGCCGATATCGAATCCGTTGCCGGTGTCGACTTTCACACCTAGGCGAATGGTCGGAGCATAAAGGTTCTTCGGAGCGGCGAACGTGGCGCCTCGGAATTCGATCTGGAAGTACTTGCCGACCTCCCGCATGAGTCGGCGCTGAACGAATATCCCTCCGTAGTGCCCGGTGTCGAGCCACAAGACCTTTGGCGACGAAAGGGACTCGATCAGTTCCTCGGCAGATTGCTTCGGGATGACTGTGTCATAAAGCCCCGCAATAACGAAGGACGAGGTCGGCTTACGGGTTGAGAAGTATTCTAGAGGCTCGATCGATTTGATTGCTTCGCTCAGTTTCTCCTCCGTATAGCCCTTCCGCCGGAGAAGGTCTCGCTGCTGAACCAAGAGCGACGAAGACCACACGATGTGCGCCAAGTTGACGCCGCCTAGAATAAACGTGGCCTTTGTCACCCTCGAATCGACCGCATAGGCTAATTCGGCGACGACGGCTCCCAGGCTAGTTCCGGCGATACCTACCCGCGAGTGGTCGAACTCGGGGCGAGTATCCAGGAAGTCGAGCGATCGGCGAGCGTCGAGGACCGCCTGAGTCATGGTCGAAACCAAACTCGCGGGATCCGGCTGAATCGCCATATCGCCCGAGCGATGTCCGGGCGGGGTCCGCGCCAAGTGGTAGGGCAGGGTCATCACCGCCGTCGCGATGTGGGCCCGCGTGAGTTCTTGAGCGAGTGCCCGTTCATTCCTGATGTCGGTGGCGCCCCAGTAGTGCAGAACTAGCACAATCGGAATCGGACCGGAGACGTTAGCAGGCACGAATACTCGAAGCGGAACGACATTGTTTTCCGGGTATGCGGTGACGACGGTGCTGGGAAACTCCTCCACAAACTCCGTGACCTCGTCGGTCTGATCGACTTGTCGCCAAGGTGCGAACGAGATTGCGGGAGGGGGTACGTCGACCCTTGGCATCGGCACTGGGATACCAACCTGCCCGAACGCAGCAAATGGCGTGACGACGCACGAACAGATCAGGCAGGAAAGAAGAAGGTGAGAGCGTGCGCCAGCCAGCCAACTGATCGTTCTGCAACCAATGCGCGAGAGTTGGTTCACCCTTCCAATGTACTCCGCGTTCATGTTCAGGCGATCCTGCATGGGTCGGAATGGACCAACCCGAGACGATTCGAACTCATTGGCTTAGACCTTGAAGTTCTTGTGAATCCACTCGACCACTCCGTCCAGCGTACGCGGACGACGGTAAACGCGCATCTGGATCCCGGTCCAGGGTTCGTCGCCTTCGTCCAACGCGACGACCTTACCTTTGTGATTGACGGCCAACCGCCGTGGAAAGAAGGTGATCTCCTTGTCGGGAGGATAGAAGAGCTCTACGTGGCCATGTTCGATCCGGGGGACGGTCAGCACTTTGGTTCTGAGACCACCCAAAGACGAATCGTGCTCAAACGACAAAGGCCACTCCTTTCTGGCATCTGCGATCACGTGCAACCAATCCTCCGGCATCGAGTAATAGCTCACGGTGTCGCGACCCAAGGCAGTGACTTCATCCCGCTCGACCAGAGGTTTCGTCTTGCCTAAGAAACTTGGGTGAGAGTCGCTCCACGATATGACAAAGCAACCCGAGATGAATCCAACGACGAGCGCTCCAATAAGCAGCGCTCGCGATCTTAGTTGGTGGTTGGATTCCATCGAGTTCATTGTACGACCGATTAAGGCAGCGCGTCCAAACTGCCGATTTCGTAGGGCGCGCTTTTTCAACATCGGTCAAAATGGAACCTAGACCATGTACTTTTCCAAATTCCCGCATCGTTCGAACTTCTCTTTTGTGGACTCATACAGTGAGGCAGATTCGACGATCGCCGCCGGCGGAAAGCAAATGGACGTTTCGGTTAGGACATTTGACGGCGGGATAACCCACGTTCAGGTGATCGACTCCGAACGATGGGGCGAGAATCGTTGTCTGGAAGCACTATCCGCTCCTGAAGTCTCTGAACACCGGCACATCAAAGTTGCCCCCGGTTTTAAACTCCAAGTCTTGGGCAAGCGGGGCAAGACGCTTCTGAAGGGAACGTTTGGCGTTTCCGGAGAGGCGTCCATCTTCGTATTCTCGGTTGAGGGCGCCCCTCGCTTCTACGGGATGGGAGAAAAGACATTCGGGCGAATGGAACTATCCGGGGTGCGGGCCAAATTCTGGAACACCGATGTATGGGGCGACTTTCACATCGCGCATTACGCCGACCATCCGACCGACCCCCCTTATTTCACCACGCCCTACGTAATCGTCAAGGTTGCCGACGAATACGTGGGTTTGCTTCTCCATAACCCGTACCCCGCGTTTATGGAAACTCCCGGTACCGAAGACGGTCGGGCTTTCGAAGAGTGGAAGCACACGTCGCCCGACCTGATCCTAGGTTCCGAGGGCGGCGAACCAAACTTGTGGATTCTCAATGGACCAACGCTAAGGGAGTTGACGCGAAAGCTCCAGCGTCTCGTTGGCACGACACCTTTGCCACCTGCGTGGGCCCTTGGCTACCATCAGTCGCGGTGGGGCTATCGGGGCCACGACGACCTGGTCCGACTGGATGAGCAGTTCGCCAAGCACAAAATCCCCTGCGACGGACTGTGGATGGATCTCGACTACATGGACGGGTACCGGATTTTCCAGACAAGTTCGGAGGCTTTTCCTCTAGGCGCCCAAGCTACGGCCGACACTCTGGCCGTGAATCAGCGGCGCATCGTGCCAATTCTCGATCCGGGCGTGAAATTCGAGACCGGTTACCGGGTTTATGACGACGGCAACAAGCACGAGGTCTTCTGTCAGAACGCCGAGGGCAAGGAGTTCGTGGGGCTTGTGTGGCCCGGGGAGACAGTGTTCCCAGACTTCACCCTGCCGAAAGTCCGCAGTTGGTGGGCCGGCTATGTGGAGGAGTTCGCGCGAAGCGGATTTGGGGCGTCTTGGCTTGATATGAACGATCCCTCGACGGGTCCGGTCGACCCTCAGGGCATGCGATTCCGCCATGGCAAGGAGCTTCATGCCGCCTATCACAACCAATACGCCCTCGGCATGCAGATGGCAACTTATGAGGGATTTCGCAGGGCGCGTCCGGAAGAGCGACCGTTCCTGCTGTCCCGGTCGGGCTTCATTGGCAGCAGCAAGAAAGCGGCGATCTGGACGGGGGATAACCTGTCGAATTACTTCTACCTGTCCATCTCGATCCCGACATCGGTCAATCTGTCCCTCTCCGGGGTCCCATTCAACGGACCTGACATTGGCGGATTCGGTGACAGCGTTTCCGACGGGCTGATGATCGACTGGGTCAAGGCGAACTTCCTGTTTCCCTTCTTCCGGAACCACTGCGCGAAGGGGCAGCGAGACCAGGAACCGTTCAATTTCCCCGAACCGGTGATGGCCTTGGTGCGGCGATACATTCGGCTTCGCTACAAACTTATCCCCTACCTTTACAATTTGTTCATCGCTCAGGAAGAGGACGCCGACCCGATCCTCCGCCCCCTGTTTTACGAATTCGACGATGCCGGACTTGACCGGGTGAACGATCAGTTTATGGTGGGTCCTTGGGTCATTCAAGCGCCGTTCGTTCAGGAGAAAGCCAAGTCCCGACCGGTGCTTCTTCCGGGAAACGACAAGTGGTACGACGCCGTCTCCGGCGACTGGCTAGATGCGGGCGCTGTCGAAGCGAAGAACGACCGAGGTTCGACGCCAATGTACATTCGGGCTGGCGCCATATTGCCGATGCAAGCGGGAACGCCGGTGGATAACACAAAGGAGTTGAGGAAGGTTCACCTCCACATCTTCATTCCGCCGTCTTGGTCGGGTGATTCGTCGACAACGTACAAAGCAGACGACGGGATCTCGTATCGCTACCGGTCGGGTGAGCGAAGCAGTATCTCGGTTCGACTTGCTTCAGCCAACGGAAACCTGGCGATCAGCGTGGAGGAGATTGAGAATGGCTTTGGACCCATCGAGCCGACGTTCGTCATCCACGGAGATCCCAAGAGCGTCCGATTGAATGGCGGCGAAGGCAAGCTTAAGAACGCTAAAGTAGTACTCACCGGCAAACCCCTGAAAGTCCAGATCCTTTAGGGCCACAGCGCCCCCGGGGCGACATAATCGGGACATGTATACCGGGATCATTCAGGGCGTGGGACGCGTGCAGTCGTACGAGAACGGGGTATTGACGATGACTCCGCCGGAGGGATTTGCGCCGGATGGATTCGATATCGGCGAGAGCCTCGCCGTGAACGGAATCTGCCTAACTGTGATCGCCGACAGCGGAACCTTGAAGTTCGACGTGAGTCCGGAGACTCTGGCGCGCACGTCGCTAGGAGACGCAATTCCTGGATCGCCTGTGAATCTTGAGCGGCCGATGAGTGCGGACGGCCGATTTGGCGGTCACATGGTCCAGGGGCACGTCGATGCAACCGGCACGATCGTCTCAATCACCCCCGAAGGCAACTCGGTGGTCTACCGTTTCCAGGCGCCTATCGAATACGATCGCTACTTGATCGACAAAGGGAGCGTTGCCATCGACGGCATTTCCCTTACCGTCGTCAAGCCGGTGGACGGCCAGTTCGACGTGTGGATCATTCCTCATACGCTTGAAGTTACGAACTTGGGGGTGCTCAAGGTTGGAAGCCGGGTCAATTTGGAGTTCGATTTGGTTGCGCGCTACGTCGAGAAGATGATGGCGGCCGGAGCGTAGGCTATCGAAGCCTCACTGTCCGCTTGATCACCTGCCCCGGCGTCTTCCTTGTGGCAACTCCGTTGTCCAGCACCAGTACGCCGTTGACAAGTACGTCGTCGATGCCGACGGGGGGAGCTTCCGGGTCCTTGGTGGTCGCCTTGTCGAGGACCGATTTCGGATCGAAAACGACGATGTCGGCTTTGAAGCCCGGCTTGATTGCGCCTCGATGGAGAAACCCGAGACGGTGGGCGGGGAACGAAGTCATCTTGCGGATCGCCTCTTCCAGCGTCAGGACGTGGCGCTGGCGCACGTAGACGCCGAGGATTCGGGGGAAACTTCCGGCATAGCGCGGATGAGCGCCGCCCTTCTGGCCATCGGTGCAGAACATGATTCGCGGGGACGCGATGAACTTATCCAAGTCGGCGTCCGACATGGCGGTCACAACGACCGACTCGCCTTCCGCCTTCTTGGATCCTGAAGTAGCCGAAACGATCTCCTGACACACCGAGACGGGGTCCTTGCCGGTCGCCCTCGAGATCTCTCCAATGGTCTTGCCCTTCCATGTAGGGTCGGGACCGTAGTTTCCTAGCAGTACGTGATCCGGACCCCCCACGTCCTTCAGGCCCTGCTCCCAAAGCTTCTTGTCGCCGTAGTCCTGAGTCGGTATCAACACGCGGATCGTCGACTGCCAATAAGTGTAGGGATAGACGTCTGCAGTGATATAAATCCCATTCTTCTCGGCCGACTTCATCTTCGATAGAATCTCGGGCGCCTTGCCCCATACGCGGGCAGAGCCAATCTTGATGTGCGAGATCTGGGCTCCCAAGTGGCCCTCTCGGGCGATTGTGAACAACTCGTCGATCGCCTGGAGAACCTCGTTATCCTCGTTTCTCATGTGGCTGATATAGATGCCGCCATGTCGTCCTGCTGCCCGCCCCAATGCAACCAGCTCGGCCGTATTCGAGAAACGCCCCGGCTCGTATTCGAGTCCTGTGGAAATGCCGAGTGCGCCGTCCTCGACTTCCTTTCCTACCAGATTGGCCATCCTGCGGACCTCGTCCGGTGTCGCAAGGCGCTTGTTCTTGCGGCCCATCACCTTGCTGCGAATTGTCCCGTGACCCACGTAGGAGGCGATGTTTAGGGCGACGTGGCGGGCGGCGTATTGGGCGAACATCTCTCGGATAGGATAGTGGGAACCGCCGTCCTGACCGATCACCGAGGTAGTGATGCCCTGCCGGATCTGAGACTCCGCCACCGGATCAGAGAGCAGCCAACCGTCGACATGGCTATGGGCGTCGATGAACCCTGGAGCCACGACCAACCCCTTGGCGTTAATAACGCGTTCGCCAGGCTGTCGCCTTAAGTGCCCGACCGCCACAATCGTATCGCCCTGAACCCGCACATCCACCATGTGGCGTCTACTGCCCGTGCCATCGATGACGTCGCCGCCAGCGATCAGAATGGTCGGCTTGGCCGACAACAGAACGAATGAAAGGAGTATCGGTCCCATGAGGTGTTTTGGAAGGGGGAGGTGCTTTGAAGAGATGGAGAGCTGGAGTATGGTTGGAGCCACAACTGGCCCTTAGCCCAAGCCTCCGTTGCGTCACCCAGTGTTCGTGGGATGGATAGGCGGAATGGGAGAAGAGACAGGGAGATGTGGATCTTTGAGTTGATTATCCACCAACGCTGTGGATGGAATGGCTGCTAATGGCACATTGGCAGGCGCCAACACGCCGCGCCGTCCGTGCACAGGCGCAAGCGGGCAAAAACGCCGGTGAAGCGGTCCGCTACCGGGCTACGCCGGAATAGGTCACAGAACGACGGCGCCAGGGCGCCCAGTCCGATTAGCGCAATGCTCCGCTACTCCAGACTCAACTTCTCAAAACCTCTGCCCCACACCTACGCCGTTGCAGCGGCTCTGGGTGCCCCGGGGTAGTCGCCGGCAAGGATTCGGTCATAGGCGCCACCGAGGACCCAGTTCTCAAGTTGCTGCGCGCGGTGAACCGGCATCGGATGCGTGAACGTTTTGCCTATCAAGGCAAAGAGCAGGACCTTTCCAAGCTTGTCGAGGGGCTCGGCGTCCTGATACGCCCGGGCCTGATCCATGAACGCCTCGCGGCTCATCTCGTGAGACAGCCGGTTGGGGCCGGCGGTTAGCGAGATCTCGGCGTCGATGCTGGTCTGGAGAGACTGGCACGTCAGCAATCCGGCACGGTCGGCCGAGAACTCGGCCTGGCGGGACCATTCGTACATGGCGAGCACCAGAGCGTAGGTCGCCATGTCGGTTGCCCCAAGCGTATGCTTTCCGAGTAGCTCCAAGAGGGGGAACATAATGCTCGCCACAGAGAAATACAGCACGTGGTTCGCCTTGATATGCCCGAGTTCGTGGCCGATCAGGTGATAGAGCTGGTCGTCAGTCATCGTGTTGACCATGGAACTCCTCAACGTGATATAGGGTCTTTCGACGCCTCCGGCAAACGCGTTCGGGAACGGGTTGCTGCTGATGTAGAGTTCAGGTTCCGGCATGTCGAGCACCCGGCAAGATTCCTGGAGAATGCGATGGAGGGTCGGGTACTGGTTCGGACCGCAACGGACCGACATGCTCATGTTGTAGCAGTAAAACCAACGGTCGACCCCATACTCGTAGAACTTCGACACGACCAAGGGGAGGAGCGGGACTTTCTTGAGTTTGTCCAGCGCCCATCGATCCGCATCCGATGTGAACGCCTCTGCCGTGAGGCCCGTGAGAATCTTGCGCTCTGCCATTTGCTGTATGGTACGCCCGAGCGGGCCTTGGGTTGCACCTGGGACCGGCAAGCGTCCGTCAGGCCCATTTGAGTTTGCTATGACGAACGTCAGAGAAGTGATTCTTGCTGAATTAAGTTTCGTTTAAGGCAAAACACCCCTAAGCACGACTTCTTTAAGGAACGTACGGCCATGGCCCAATGTCTCATCTATCAAAGAGAGTCGTAAGAGAAACGACCGCACACCTAGACAAACTCCTCTCCGGGACGCTCCATGACCCTCACGCGAGCGTCCCATTTTTTATTGTTCAAGGTGGCTCCTGGTAAACTCGTCGTCCGATGGCGCAGCTCGATCCCAAACTTGTCCGGCACGCATTGACCGTGGCGCGCCAACATGGGTTCGCCGAAGTGGAACTTGGGATAGGCGATAACAGTTTTTCCGCGAAACTCGATCCCGGCCCGAAGAAGGGCAAAAAGCAGGCTTCATGCGACATGGATGGGACGTCCGAACCGGCAGCCTTGACCATCACGTCCACACTTGTCGGCTATTATCGCGAGGCGAAGCAGCCGCTAAAGGTCGGCGCCAACGTGGAAGCCGGCGAAGTCGTGGCGGTGGTCACTGCACTGGGTCTGGCAAACGACGTTGAATCCAAGGTTACGGGAGAAGTCGTCGAAGTTTTGGTCCAACCAGGGCAAGCCGTAGAATACGGACAGGTATTGGCGAAGGTGAAGGCATGAAACAAGAACGCGGAAATACACTGGCGGGAACACTGATCACGATCGCACTGATGGCGATCCTTGCCGTGGCTCTCTTCAAGGGAAGTGGCGCCTTCGGCGGAAAAGGAGTGACGCCGCGCAAAGATGGCAAGGGCACGACCATTATGGGGCAGGTGAAGTACGACGCCAAAGACGCTGTTTGCCAAAGCAATCTGGCACAGGTACGCCAAGCGTTGATCATCTCCCAGACCAACAATGACGACAAATACCCCGACACGCTCGAAGAAACGAAGTTGGGGAGCGATTTCTACAAGTGCCCGATCGGCGGTGAGAAGTATCGATACGACCCCACCACCGGCAAAGTGACGTGTCCGCATCCCGGCCACGAGAGTTATTGATGCTTAGTAAGGTCCTCATCGCCAATCGTGGAGAGATCGCGTGTCGCGTGATTCGAGGGTGTCGTGAAAAGGGCATCAAAAGCGTCGCGATATTTTCAGAGGCCGATCGCGAAAGCCTACACGTGAAGCTTGCCGACGAGGCGATTTGCGTTGGAGCAGGGGCCAACACCGATTCTTATCTGAATTTGGCCAACGTGCTGATGGCGTGCCAGATCTCGGGCGCCGAGGCCGTACATCCCGGCTACGGCTATTTCAGTGAGCGGGCTAACTTCGCGGTCGCTCTCGAATCGCTTGGAATCAAATTCGTAGGTCCGCCGACTCGTGCCATCGAAGCGATGGGCGATAAGGCGAGCGCCAAGAAAGCGGCGATCGCAGTAGGCTGTCCCGTCGTCCCGGGAAGCGACGGCGCGGTTCCGAACGAGACCGACGCCCTGATCGTGGCAGAGGAGATCGGCTACCCCGTACTCCTCAAAGCGGTGGCTGGTGGCGGAGGACGGGGCATTCGGCGCGTTGATGCCCCCGATGAGTTGGCTGGACTGTGGAAGACGGCACAGGCGGAAGCGCAAGCTAGTTTTGGCTCTGATGAAATCCTTATCGAGAAGTGCGTGGTTGCGCCACGACACGTTGAGATCCAAGTGATCGGCGATTCGTTTGGCAATATGATCCACTTGGGCGAGCGTGAATGCTCCATCCAGAATTTGCGCCACCAGAAGATCGTCGAGGAGGCGCCCTATTCAGGTCTGCCGGAAGACGTCCGAAAGGCAATGGGTGTATCGGCCGTGAAGGTTGCGTCAAGCGTCGGATACCAAAATGCTGGAACAGTCGAGTTCCTCGTCGACTCCGACTTCAACTATTACTTCCTCGAAATGAACACCCGTCTCCAGGTCGAGCATCCAATTACCGAGGAGGTGACCGGAATCGACCTTGTCCACCTAATGCTGGAAATAGCGAGCGGGATGCCCCTGATGCTCACACAGGACGATGTTCGGATCAGGGGACATGCGATTGAGGCTAGAATCACCGCCCAGGACCCGGAGCGGGACTTCGCCCCGAGTACCGGCTGCATCCAGGGCTGGCGCGTTCCAGGCGGGCGAGGCGTACGCATGGAGACTCACTGCTATGCCGGGTTCTCCGTTAGCCCCTACTACGACCCGCTTTTGGCGAAGCTCATCGTGCGGGGCGACGACCGCACGGAAGCGGTTGCCAAATTGCAGGTCGCGTTGCGAGAGTTCGAAGTCAGCGGAATCTCGACCAATATCCCGTTCCTCCGCCGCCTCGTGGAGTCGGAAGGTTATATATCGGGCGAATTCGACACCGGATACGTCCCCAAGTTCTTATCGGGTGACGAGCAGTGAGGGACCTCATTTAGTGGCAGTACGCTCAAAACGCAAGGCACGCGAGGCGGCCATGCGAGCTCTCTATGAAATCGAACTGGGGCATGCCGAGGTGGCGGACGCACTTCGCATAACTTTGGAGGAAGCGAAGCTCGCACCAGATATCGCGGCGTACGCGGAGCGGCTGATCGTAGGCTCCCGGAAGTGTCTTCCGGATCTCGACCGGGCGCTCGCGTCGTTGATTCACGATTACGACTTCATGCGTATCGCGGCCGTCGACCGCAACGTCCTTCGAGTCGCCGCATATGAGCTCTTCGAGGTTCCCGAAATCCCGCCGGCCGTGACAATCGACGAAGCCATCGAGATCGCCAAGCGGTACAGCACCGCCGAAAGCGGCAAATTCGTGAACGGCGTTCTGGGCCAACTGCTCAAGCAAAGCCCGAAGGCAACCTGGGATCCTGCCCTGGCGCCCCCGGAAGGCGATGAGCCGATCATCGAGGATCCGGAACCGGAGATCGAAGAAATCGTGGTCCAGGAAGGATCGAAAGAGGCCGACTTCGCAGCGAAATATGGCACGTGGAAGCTGCGATCGGGAGAGCGCGAGATTCCGCCGAATACGGAGAACATTTAAGTTGAGTGCACAGATACTGGATGGCCTTGCCTTATCGAAAGTCGTTCGAGAATCGCTGAAGGAGCGGGTCCTTTCCTTGCGGGAGAAGGGAGTCATCCCTCGCCTCGACGTGTTGGTCGCCGCGCACGACCCGGCGAGCCTCTCCTACGTCCGGATGAAGCATCTTTGGGCGGAAAAGGCAGGGATGACGGGCCAGAGCTTCCCGGTCGACGAGAACACGACCCAGCAGGAGCTTCTGGACAAGATCGCCGAACTTAACGCCAATCCTGATGTACATGGCATCTTGCTCCAGCATCCGTTGCCCAAACACCTCGACGAGCAGGAGGCGCTCATCGCCCTCGGTTCGGAGAAGGACGTCGACGGGATCTCCCCCGCATCGCTTGGTCGGCTGGTGGCCGACCTGCCCGGATTCCGATGCGCGACTCCGCTCGGGATCATGAAGCTGCTTGAGCACTACGGCATGGAGCTGAAGGGCAAGAAAGCGGTTGTCGTGGGCCGGTCCGTCATCCTTGGCAAGCCGGCCGCCTTAATGCTGCTGCAGAAGCATGCGACCGTGACGATCGCCCATTCCCGAACGGTCGACCTACCCGACCTGTGCCGTGAGGCGGACATCTTGGTCGCAGCCGTCGGAAAAGCAGAAATGATCAAAGGCGATTGGATCAAGCCGGGCGCGATCGTGATCGACGCCGGCTACAACAAAGTGGAGGGCCGTAAGTGGGATGTCGGCGATGTCGAATTCGAGTCCGCCAAGGAAGTTGCGGCGTGGATCACTCCCGTTCCGGGGGGCGTAGGACCGATGACGGTAGCGAGTCTCTTGAGCAATGCGGTTGATTCGGCGGAAAATATCCTGGCGTAGCATCCTTTTTCGACTCGCGTTCTACGGCGGTCTCTATCTGGCCGTTTGCGCCTATCTGGCCTACACATACATCCATCCGGCAAGGCAGAAGGTCACCGCCCCGACCTGGGTGAGGCAGGTCGACCTACCTGGATCTCATGCGAGCATTCCTGCTTGGGTATCGCCCCGAATCGCCGGCGGCGTGGGTAGGCCGGTCGTCTTTGTCCTGGCGTACGGCTATGGCGGCACGCGCGAGAGTTGGTCCGACCTAATGCTGGCGCTACCCAAGATGGGCTTCGAATGCGTGGCGCCATGCATGCCCGGCCAAGAAGCAAGCCGCGAGAACTCAGTCGGATTCGGCCTAACCGAGGCTCACACGATTGTCGACACCGTCCGGTGGGTCCGCACCAAGTACCGGACGCCACCGAAGATCGTGCTTTGCGGCGTCTCGATGGGCGGCGCCGCGTCCTGGATCGCTTCGGAGCAAGATCCAACCGTCGACGCCGTCGTGACGGAGGGCGCCTATGCCCGATTCGACGAGGCGATGAACAACTGGCTCAACCGGAAGATCCCTGGTTCGTCAGTCACCTTGCGCCCCATGATCTGGTTCGCAAGTGCAATGGACCACTTGAACCCATCCGACATCGTTCCGCTGAACTCGGCGGCGAAGTGGACGAAGCCCGCGCTCGTCATTCAAGGCGGCGACGACGTGCTCATCCCGATGTCCCACGCCCGTCAACTCTCGGATGCCGCCCATTGCCGACTTTGGATTGTGCCGGGAGCTCAACACGCCCAGTGCTTTACGGTGGCGCGCAAAGCCTACTTGCAGGCCTTGAAAGCGATTGCCGACACAGTGGCGCCGCCGGCGAAACTGCCGGCGAACTCAAAGACTCACGTGTGATATTCGGCGTTAATGCGGACGTATCCATAGCCGAAGTCGCACGTGTAGATGGTTGCCGTCTCGCCATCTCCGAGCCGAAGGTCGATCACGACATGGTCCGACTTCAGAGCGGAGGACACCCGCTTGGGATCGAATGACGCAGGCGCGCCCTCTTCGAACAACAAGTGCTCCTCGTCGGCGGCGATGATCGAAAGCTTGACGTCACTGGGCTGGAACGGAACGCCGCACTTTCCTGCCGCCATCAGGATCCGGCCCCAGTTGGGATCGCAGCCAAACATCGCGGTCTTCACCAGCGGGGAGTCGCCGATCGACCGCGCGATCTTCTTCGGGTTCTCGGTGCCGGTCACCCGGATCTCGACAAGCTTGGTTGCCCCCTCTCCGTCCCGCGCGACCTGCTTGGCGAGAGACGTGCAGACCAGTCCGAGCGCTTGCTCGAAAGCCGCCTCATCGGCCTTGACGCCGGAGCCGCCGTTGGCAAGAACGATCAGCATGTCGTTCGTCGACGTATCGCTGTCCACCGTCATGCAGTTGAAGCTGTTGTCGGCGACCCGCTTTAGGATGGCCTGTACGTCGAGTCCCTCGACATCCAAATCGGTGATGACGTACCCAAGCATAGTCGCCATATTCGGAGCGATCATGCCGGAGCCCTTCACAAACCCGATCATGAGACCGTTATGGTCGGTGTCAGGCGTTCGAGGCGTCAGCGAGTGGGGTGAAACCACTTCTAGGTTGTCGGGTTGAACCCAGGCCCATTTCTCGACTAGGTCGGTGGTCAGGATCGCGTCCATGAACGCGTGAGCGTCCACTCCGAGCTTCTGAGCCGCTTCCCTTACTCCGCGCTCGACTTTCGCCATGTCGAGAAGGTGGCCGATTATGCCGGTTGAGCCGACCGCGATCAGTTCGGGATCGACCGACAACTCCTTGCCCACTAATTCCGCCATCCGGGCGGTATCGCGTTCGCCTTGAACGCCGGTACAGCAGTTGGCGTTTCCGCTGTTGACGACGATGGCTCGGACATGCCCCTTCGAAACGACGCGTCGCGAGTAATCCACGCACGATGCACGCACGTGATTGGTCGTAAACACGCCGGCGGAGAGCGCCGGCCGGTCGGAAACGATCAGACCGAGGTCGTTTCGTTTGTTCTTGAGCCCGCATCGGACTCCAGCCACGGTAAAGCCTTTAGGTAAGGGAATCATCTGTATTCTATGGCCAAACGCCATCCATCGGCAGGCCGGTTTCTTCCGGAATTCCCGCCATCAAATTCATGTTCTGAATGGCCTGGCCGGCCATTCCCTTTACTAAGTTGTCGATCACGGAGTTCACGATCGCAAACCCCGTGCGCTCGTCGAGATCGACGCTCATCGCGCATCGGTTCGAACCAAGCACCTGCTTGGTCGAAGGGGGCGCGTCCTGAAGAGTCACAAACGGCTCGCCTGAATAGAACTGCCGATAAAGCTCCTTGATGCCGTCGAGCTTTTGGCCTTCTTTGACCGGAATGTGAACGGTTGCATGGATACCGCGCGGCATCGGAATCAAGTGAGGCGTGAAACGTACTTTCAGGTCGGATAGCTGCTCGATCTCGGGGGTGTGCCGGTGCCCGACAACGCCGTATGCCTTCACTCCGCCGTCCAGTTCGGAGAAGAGGTAAGCGGTGTCTGCCTTCGAACGTCCGGCACCGGATACGCCCGACTTGGCGTCGACAACGGGGATTCCCGAAACCAAACCGGCACGGGCAAGCGGCATTAATGCCAGAAGGCTGGCAGTCGGAAAGCAACCGGGATTGGCGACCAACACGGCGCTTTGGATCTGGGCACGGTCCACAAGTTCGGGCAAACCGTACACCGGCTTCGTGGAGAGAGTCGGATTCGTATGCTTGCGTCCGTAGTACTGCTCGTAGATATCCAAGTCTTCAAGCCGAAAATCGGCGGACAAGTCGATCACTCGCGTATGAGGAAGCAATGATGGCGCAACGTCCATCGCGAAACCGGTTTCTTGGCACAGGAAGGTGAAATCGGCATTGAGGCCATCGGGGATGAACTCGCTGAGCACAAGGTCACTCGAAAGCCAGGGGCACTCTTGACGCAACGGCGTGCCGGCACGACGGGCCGATGTGGCGATCGTAACCTTGGCGCACGGATGAGAGGCAAGTAGTCGGATTACCTCCGCTCCTCCATATCCGGTCGCTCCCACAACTGCGACGCGTATCGAGTGTTGCTTCATCGGAAGCTAGCAGGTTACCCGCACCGGAAAATAAAGAGGCCCCCCGCGCTCTTGGACACGGGGGGCCATCTTACGTCCTCAGACTAGAATTACTTCTTGTCGGGGGCGGTTGCAGGTGCTCCGGCAGCAGGTGCTCCGGCGGCAGGTGCTCCAGCGGCAGGTGCTCCGGCAGCAGGTGCTCCGGCGGCAGGTGCTCCGGCAGCGGGTGCTCCGGCGGCAGGTGCGCCAGCAGCGGGTGCTCCGGCGGCAGGTGCGCTCGTGTCGGCCGGGGCGGCCGTCGTTGAGCTGTCCTTAGGAGCGGCGGTCGTTGCGCTGCTCGAATCGGACGGGGTGGTGGTATCGTCGCTCTTGCTGCAGCCGCTCATAAGAGCCGCGCCCAGAACGCCTGCAATGAACAGGGTCATAAACTTTTTCATATCGTATCCTCCTAGTTGAACGCGGATTTCTCCGCTTGCTCCCGCGTAGGTAGCCTTTGGCATTATACAATCGGAATGTCGTCAGTTACATGAAAACAGAAGTTCAAGGCGACATCAAGTCCGCGATTGCGCTCTGAGGCACATGAACCTCGGCTAGTTTCCAGTTGCTGACCGGGATCACAAGCCACTCGCGCCCCTCCTCTCTTCGAAAGATCAGGGTCACTTCCTTGAGGTGACGGCTACGCTCGATACCAAGCATCGAAAGCGTCAGGTCGACCGGAGAAGTGATCGTGGCTTCGTTTCCTGTGACAACCGGGTTCATGTCCTGAACCGTGATCTCAGGCTTACTGTCTCGGATAAACCGAGCGATTTCCCGCTGATTACCCTCTTCGCTTTCGCCGTTGAGCTTGATGTCGTCGCTCAATTTGTCCATCACGCCGCCGGGGCGGCCCTCCTTGCTCGCTTGGATCGACTCCTTGAGCGCCTGCTGAATCAATGTGCGATCGTCTTGGTGGCTTAGAACTACCACGATGGCGCGTCCCCCCAGCAAGAGCACTAGGACTATGCCGAGGATCGTCAGACCCTTCTTCTGTTTCCCCATACTCCTCAAGACGCAGAAACTTGGGGATTGCTCAGTACCTGCCGTGTTTCTACGACATCGGCCGCTATTTGGTGAATCAGATCCTCGAGCGTCGCGAAGTTCAGTTCATCCCGGAGCCTCTTGACGAATTCGACGTCGAGCGAAGCACCGTATAGGGAATCGCCTGGGTAGTCGATCAAGAAGGCTTCAATCGTGCGGTCTCCGCCACCGACTGTCGGTCGGTTGCCGATCGAGACCGATGCCATATACCGACCGTGGGCAGTCTCGGCCCATGCCGCGTAGATTCCGTTAGCGGGCACTGCCTGATCGAATGATCGCGCGAGATTCGCTGTCGGGTACCCGAGCTTTCTGCCCAGTTTCGCCCCACCCACGACCACGCCGCCCAGCGCGAACCGCCGCCCCAACAATCCCGCTGCCGTTTCCACATCGCCTTCATCGACAAGCGATCGGATCTGGCTGGAACTCACGCGGCTGCCGTCCACTTCGAAAGGCGGCACCACCGTCGTCGGAATCCGGGCGCCCAACCAGTCCGCATTCCCTTCGCGGCCGTTGCCCATCGCGAAATCGTGGCCGATCACGATGCTGGTGGCTCGAATCGAACCGATGAGGATCTCACGCAGGAAGCGCTCGGCCGACATCCGGCTGAGTTCGGCGTCGAACGGCAGCACGACAGCCGCGCTCACTCCTAGAACCGCGAAGGTGTGGAGATTGCTTTGGAGCCCGGAAAGGGCCTTGGGGCAGCGGGCGGGTGCAAGAATCGCGGCGGGATGACGGTCGAACGTAACAAGGATGCACGGCAGTTCCGCCATTTGGGCTATCTCGACCGCGCGTCCGATGACCGCTTGATGTCCCCGGTGAACGCCGTCGAAGGTGCCGACGCAGGCAATCGACTGCTTCCACTCCGGCCGAAGGAGGCCTAGTCCGAAATGAGTCTGCATCGCGAATTCAGCTTGTCTGCCCGCGCTTCAGAATTGCAAGCGCCGAGAGGCAGACGATTTGGGTGAACGTAACCAGTGCCAGAACGCCGGGCATCTGCCAGAACTTCGCAACCGCCAACTGCTCGTAGGGAGCGATGAGGCTGTTTCCAGTGCTTGTCAGCAGAATCGCCGTCAGAAAAACGAAAGAATTGAATACGATCGGGAGGGTCACTGTCAATGGAAACCCGATTCTCTGGGAGGCCAGAAGCGGCGGGAACGCTTCGCCAGCCAACACAAAGGCAATCGTCGCTATGGCCGGCACGCCCAAGAGAATGTCCACCGGCACAGAGCCATGGGCGCCCTTGAACCAAGCGAAGTAGCCGCCGTACCCGGCAGCGCAGCCAAACATCGTGATTCCACAGGGCAGGGAAACAGCGAAGCGCTTTGGAGCCTGGGCCGGTACGGCCCCGTCAGGGCTTGTTGTCGGGTTGTTCGGATCCACTGGGTGGGTCATCGTGAATCTGCTCGTAGATTTCCTTACGGTGGACGGAGACGGTTTTGGGCGCTCTGATGCCAACTCGCACTTGCTCGCCTCTCACTTCCAGGACTACCACCTCAATCTCGTCGCCTATTACGATGCTCTGACCGACTTTTCGCGTGAGCACCAGCATTCTCTTAAGCCCTCCGTGGCCGGTGGCCACGAACGATGGCGCGAATCCAAAGAATGGTCTCGCTCATTCGTTCGCCTATGGAACACCCGGTTCTAACAGTATACGCATCCACCTGCAACACAGATACCTTCGGTCACGCGATCTGGCCGCAAATCATAGGGCTTTCAGCTTCGGCCACCGTATTTCGACCCCCTGCCGCTGCACCATCCTCTGAATTTCACCGGTTAATTCGGGTGATTCATGGACTTGCTGAGGGGTGCGATCATGCTGGATACAGTAAGCCGCCAGTGTGCCCGCCGCCTCGCCGATGTTCCATTCTACCGGGTGCAGGCGATAGCAACCGTTGGTGATATGGGTGACTCCCAGGTTCTTGCATGCGGGGATCAGGTTCGTCATCCGAACCGGCACAAGAGCGCCCAATGGGATTTCGAACGGGAGCGTACTCGTATCGAGGTAGCTTTTCCCGCCCGTAGTCGGATGAAGGTCGATGCGGTAGCTGCCCACTCCAACCGAGTCCACATAACTCGGAGCGCGATCCAGCCCTGGGTTGGTGTATGCCGCGATATGTTGTTCGAGGATCGTAAACCGGGCTTGAATCCGCCTAGATTCCCTCACATATGGTGTCTTGGCGAACCCGTCGGCGGTACCGGTTATGTCCGGGCGCATGTACAATCCTGGATATCCGACGCCTTCGTCGTGCCTCGGCGCTTCTGTCTGGAGCCAATAGAGCAGGCTTAGGGATAGCTGCTTCGCATCCAGAAGGCGGACCTCCTTCTGCGTCTCTTCGACGTCCACGATAGAGTCGACGAAGTAGTCGTTCATTGGCCAATTAACAATCGTCACCGGGTGAGCGGCCGGATCGGTCTGGAAGTTGGCTGGCCGCACAATCTGGCGGTAGGTGAACAGCCCGAAGTCCCCACCGTACCACGCCACTTGCTTGCCGGAGAACATCGGAATGTGGCGCCTCTCGCCGGTGTGCGGGTTCAAATCGTCGAATCCGATCAGCGGGCCGGGCCAGAAGCTCGGCTGAAAGGCCTTCCAACGCTCGTACTGCTCGGGTTTGTCGATGATCCGGTGGGAGCCCTCATCGTACGCCATTGCGAAAACCCAGGTGAGGCCCTGGAGGTTTGACGGCTCCTCAGGACCGTCGACCGCATTCGGCTCATTCGTTTGGGCGCGGGATTCGGCGCCGACCGCGTACTCTGTATGCGTCATCGGCAGTAAGTCGCCAAGCTCGGTCGCGTCAAGGACGAACTTGGGAATAACGATGGTCTCGGAATCGTCGAGGCGGTTGAACAGGCTTACGGCAGTGACTCGATCTCCGTCAGTGGCGGCCGCGCTGACGACGGTATGGAGTCGTATATCGAGAAGTCCCCGGCTGATCGCCGGTTGGAGCATCTGGTTGAGCACCTGCCAGCCGATTCGCGGTTCGTGACAGAGCCGGCTGACCCATCCGCCGCCCGGATTCAGCGCCGGGTCGGAAAGCGCCTCTCCGGTAAGGGGCATGTTGTCCCGATAGAAGCGACGGACGCCGTTTCTAAATGCACGGTATCTGGTGGTACAGCCGAACTGCTCGATCCACGGGTGTTCGTCCGGAGGGACCGCCTGCGAAGTCAGTTGCCCACCGATCCAGTCCGTTTCTTCGGTCAGAATGACGCGCATCCCAAGTGAACAGGCCGCCATCGCCGCAGCGCAGCCTCCCGTTCCCCCGCCCACGACCAACACGTCACATGCCGTTTCGCGCATACGGCTAGTTAACCCCCCTTTCCGTCGCCGAGCGACCTGTAACGCCTCTTTGCATGCATCTCGCCTGAGATTGGGACGCACCTTCGGCGCAACACCTCGCCTTGCTTCGGATATACCGGAGATGCGGACTTTTGGAGTAACACGGATCTACCGCTTCTCCTGTCGCTGCGCGACATCGTCCACCGCGCTGGGAGAAGAACGGAGTCGCGGAGTGTCTGGCGTGCGACTTGGTATGACGGGGCCCTCTCGCGAGTCTCGTAGTGTCTATCGACGCTCACCAGAGCTCAATTCACGCCAAGCCGTGGCTTCGACCTGGCGGCCGCTGCTACCACGAGTCGTATGGACTGGGTTACGACTGACAGTAGGAGGCGGAAAAGGCCTTCTATGATCACGGATAGGAGCCACTCGAAAAACGCCTCGGCGAACAAGTTGAACAGGAATTCAAGAACTTCCATCGGGACCTCTAGTGCGAGTGAACCGAATTCGCGGATAGCCAGTGGCTTTGGTCGGAGGAAAGTCCGACCAGCCGCACTTTGGGCGCCCCGAAGCTCCAGAGGTGGAGCAGTCGGAATGTGCGGTTTTTGAAACCGGGTGAAACGAATCGTAGGAATGCGAAGTATTCTCATCAATCCGTGAGCGTTGCAATTATCCAAAACCTGGTTGTCCGTTATGGAAATTTTACGGCTCTAAGTGGTCTCACCTGCGAGATTCCTGAAGGGTGCACCGGCCTACTCGGTCCCAATGGCGCCGGAAAGACGACCCTTATCAAAACAATCCTGGGCTTCGTCAAGCCGACGTCCGGTTCGGCGACCGTCCTTGGTTTCGACATCCAGACGGCGGGCGCATCGATTCGGCAGAAAGTCGGCCTGATGCCGGAACAGGACTGCCACATCCCCGGGACGACGGCCGTCCAGTTCGTTGCCTACGCAGGAGAACTGGCCGGCATGCCGGGCGACCAGGCAGTTCGTCGAGCCCACGAAGTGCTGGACTACTGTGGCCTGGGTGAAGCGCGATACCGAAACGTCGAGACGTATTCGACGGGCATGAAACAGCGAATCAAGCTGGCCCAAGCGTTGGTACACGGACCGAAACTTCTGCTTCTCGATGAACCGACGAACGGTCTCGACCCGGCGGGTCGGATCGAAATGCTCGAACTGGTCCGGTCGGTGTCGCACGGCAAGGGCTTGAGCGTGCTGGTCAGCTCCCACCTTTTGCCAGATATCGAACGCGTGTGCGACCGGGTGATCGTGGTGATGCAGGGACAACTTCGCGCCCAGGGCACGATACGCGACCTGAAGAAGATCGAGGGCCGGCCGGTTGACGTCGAACTGCGCGAAAACTCTCCCAGATTCGTTCAGGCGATGATGGACAAGGGAGCAGTCGTTCAGCCTCCGAAGCGGTCGACGTACCGCATTCAAATGCCTGGCCTGCCCGAGGAGATCGCCAAGATCGCCATGCAGGCGGCTAAGGAGAGCGGCGCCCAGATTCGGGGATATATCGTCGCCGAAAGGTCGTTGGAAGACGCATTTTTGGAGGCAATCAGTGCGAAGTAACTCCGCAAAGAACGTTCAAGCGCCAAGGGGAGGGATTTCCTGATGGCCTCGCCAATCGCCGACCTAACGTACCGCAATTACGACGGGCCGCTTGAGCCGCCGGTCAACCGATGGTGGGCGATCGCCAAGATGTCGATGCGGCTATCGACCAAGAAGCGCGGATTTTGGGTCTGGTCGACGTTCTCCTGCTTCTGGTACGGCATCCTGCTGATCATTTTCTATGTGAACGACACACTCGCTGCCGCGAATCCGATGGGTCAGCAGGTGTCGCTGCTCAAGGGGTTGGTGTGGAAAGACCAGTTTCTGAATGCCTTCTCCGAAAGTCAGCTATTCCTCTTCATTCTCGCCTTGCTGACGGGCGCGGGGAGTATTGCGAACGATAATCGAGCCAAGGCGCTGCTGGTCTACCTCAGCAAGCCCTGCACAAAGCTCGATTACGTGATCGGCAAGTGGCTCGGCATCTTCATCCCGATCACCCTGGTGACAACGGTGCCTGCCGTCGTTTTCTACCTCTACTGCCTGATGAGCTACCGGTCGTACGGTTTCTGGAGTCAGGACCCGTGGCTGTTCGTTCAACTCATGGGCATGGTCCTCATCCCGGGCACGCTCTATGCGAGCATCACGCTTGCGATCAGTTCGCTGTTCGAGCAGGGAAGGCTCGCCGGGGCGGTATTTGCGGGTGTCTACTTCATTTCTTACTTCGTGACCCTCTTGATGGAACTCGTGCACACGCAGATGACGATGGGCGGAAACGAAGTACCTCCGATCGTTAATAACCTGTTCTATGCGTCGATAGATGGGTTGCAGATTGGGATGCTAAAAATCATCCTGCACACGAACGGCAGTCCCAAGTTTCCGATTCAGCTCGGGCAGATGTCCACTCGGATGCAAGTTCCCGAACCCTCGACCTTCTTGTTCATTCCGCTCTTCCTCGTAATCTGCGCCGGGTCGGTACTGCTTGCCTGGAGTCAGATCCGTGCGGTCGAGGTGGTGCGCTGATGGTCGTCGCCTCTCAAGTATCGCGATGGTATGGCCAGGTTATCGGCGTGAATGACGTCACCTGCGAGATCGGTCCCGGCATCACCGCCCTTCTGGGGATGAACGGGGCAGGCAAGACGACTTTGATCCGCCTAATCACCGGCCAACTCCGACCCACGACCGGGGTGCTGACGGTCTTCGGACTGCAGCCCTTCGCGAATCCCGAAGTCTATCGCCGCATGGGTTACTGCCCGGAGATCGATAATTTTTACGAGCATTATTCGGGACGCGATTTTGTTCGCTACCTGGCCCGGCTGGACGGTATGAGCGCCGCCAAAGCGGCCAGCCGCACTGACGAAGTCATCGACATGGTCGGCATGACGGAGCGGGCGGGAAGGCGAATCGCGGGCTACTCGAAAGGCATGCGCCAACGGATCAAGCTCGCCCAGGCGATGCTCCACGATCCGGACCTGATATTGCTCGACGAACCGTTGAACGGTCTCGATCCGGTTGGCCGACGAGAGTTCATGGATCTCCTCCACGGCCTCGCCGAGAACGGAAAGGGGATCCTGGTGAGTTCCCATATCCTGTTCGAGGTCGAGCAGATGACCCGATCGCTGCTGCTTTTGCACCGAGGACGCCTCCTCGCCACTGGTGATCTCGGCGTGATCCGATCGCTTATCGACAAGCACCCTCATCAGATTCGAATCGATACCGACGAACCACGACGTGCCGCCGAGCTTTTGGCATCGGTACCGAACATCGTCAGCATGAAGTTCGACCGATCGGGCGAGGCGCTCGAACTCGAGGTGCGTGAGCCGGCTGCATTCTACGACGCCCTCTCGGCGGCGATTCTCGAGCGTGGCTTGCTCGTTCGCGGCCTAAGCAGCCCCGACAACAACCTCGAGTCCGTCTTTAAGTATCTGGTGGAGGCATAGATGGAGCAGGCAATCTTCTTTCAAGCGTTGCGCGAGAATCTCCGTTTGCGCCGCTTTCTGCCCTGGATTGTCCTAGGGGTTCTCCTCGTGTTCGGCTTCGGGCATCTGTGGTCGACCTTCCAGCCCGATGCGTCGTTGGAGCAGCGGTACGGCACTGTCTCGTCGATTCTCGTCTTCCACATCCTGGCCTTGACCTCGGCGATCCTAACATCGACGATTCTTTCCCAGGAGATCGAGCAGAAGACGATCGTGTACCTGGTGACGCGACCGGTCCCCCGGTGGAAATTGCTGCTGTTCCGGTACCTGGCGTGCGGACTCGTGGTTTCGTTCCTAGGCGGTTTCAACGCCGTCTGTGCGTCGGTCGGCGTCTATGGGAGCCTCGGCGCGGGGGCCTCGCTCGCGAAGGACATTGCGGCCATTGTAGTGGGCGCCTTCGCCTATGGGGCGTTCTTCATGTTCCTGGGACTGCTGTTCAACCGGGCCATGATCATGTGCCTGCTCTTCGCCTTTGGGTGGGAGACGATGGTTCCGAATATGCCGGGACAGATGTGCTACCTCTCCATCAATAGCTACCTTCAGGCGATTGCACAGCACCCTTCGCAAGGCGGGAACAAGGGTCTGGGGCTGCTGACCTCCACTGCCGGCGACAACACACTGACGTCGAGCGTCGGCTATATGGCGATGATCGGCTTCGCAGTTGCTCTCGTCGCGCTCTCGGCTTGGTGGTTCAGCACATTCGAGTATCTTCCGCGCGAAGACGCGGAGTAGGACTCGAAGGAGTCCGACAGGCTACGGCCATGCCATTTGCCGGTGGGTCTTCCGAATCAGACCTCGCAAAAACGATAGGTCCTTGGGACCGCGACTTCGGCTTTGTCGCAGTTCTCAGTGTCCACAATAAGCACGATGCCGCACATTCACTTAGAAACAACCGCCGATCTTTCGGAGAACGCAGAGGTTCCCGATATTCTCGAGGCCCTGACCGGCAGGCTGGCCGCGTTCGATTCGATCCCGGATTACGCCATCAAGTCGTTCCACTCGCTGCTAAGCGTTTGGTGCGTGGGGGACGGCGGCGCCCCCGGTTTCGCCCACTGCGAAATTGCGCTGCTCCGTGGCCGCTCCGTGGAAGAGCGAAGGGAGATCGCCCAAGCGATGATGGTGATCATGCGTGAGCAGTTCGCCACCTCCATCGAAGAGGGACTTGTTCAGGTCACGCTAGAACTTCGGGAGATGGACAGCGAAACCTATATGAAGTAACGTTGTGAGGCGCCCCGCGATGCTCGCGGAGCGCCCCAGGCGACCTCTTCCTACTTCTCGTTAACTACGGTCAGGGAGATCTTGTTGGACGTACCGTCCTTGCTGACCATAAGAGTTTCCGACTTCTTCCCTGCCTTCCACGACGCCATCGTCATGTCCTTGGCGTTTACCGATGTCTCTGGCTTGCCAAGCTTCCCGGTATAGAACTCCAACACCTTGGCCGGGTCGTCGGTCGTCGTGCGATTCGACATGACGGTCGTGCCCTTGTCGGTCGTCGATTTGATGCTGTCCTTGGTTTCCACGCTTCCCGGATAGAACGGCACGCCGAGGTCGGCTTCGGAGACGCCGGTTCCCATCTCCATGGAGTTGCCCTTGTCGTCGTGGGCCTTGACGGTTCCGTTGGTGGCTTCGTACTGCGTCTTGCCGTTTTCCGACTCTATCGTCATCTTGTCGCCATTCCCGCTGACGGTGGCCTTGTTACCCTTGGCGTCGGTGGTCTCGATCTTGCCGCCTGGTTCAAACGTGACCTTGCTCCCGTCGCTGGTCGTGACGGAGTGACTGCAACCGCTGATAGCGATACCGGCAAACAGGAGCATTGCCCCTGCGATCGTTAATGTTCTCATTCGCATATAGCCCTCTTACTTGGCTCATTATGCGCTTGTCAGGGGTCCGCGACCAAGACGCGGCGGAGGAACCAGCGCGCAAAAAGGTCTAGGCGATCGAGTCTGGTCGAGACGATTGCCTCTGAAGGCTATTTGTAGCCGCATAGGCGGTAGTAGAGGCTGATGACCTTGCGAACGTAGTTCTGGGTCTCGCGGTAGGGTGGAACGCCGCCGTGCCGCTTGACGGCGCCTTCTCCGGCGTTATAGGCAGCAAGGCCCAGCACGAGAGCCTGGTAGTCGTCACCTGTCTCGTTGCGATACTTGTCCATGTGGCTCCGGATCTCGCGAACCGTCCCATAGAGGTTGTCGATCGTATCGAACGGGTTGTTGATCCCGTAATCGTTCACCGTGTCCGGCATCAACTGGCCCAGACCCATGGCGCCGGCACGGCTGACCTCGTTCGGGTTGAAATCGCTCTCGCAGACGATCATCGCCACGATCAGTCGTGCGTCGACCCCATATCGGCGGCTGAATCCGAGCACGCCTTGGGCGATCCGGGTCGCTTCGCGTGGGCTGAGGCGCGGATTGTCCTTCAAGATGAAGGCCGCATAGTACGGGGTCGCTTCGTCGGCCGGCAAAGTCCAGATCCGAGAAGGGGCCTTCATGTTCGGCGTGTAACGGACATTGCCTTTGTGCCTCGATGCAGAGGTGGAGGCACGGTGCTTTGCCATCGCGGCCCTGGCCGCAGCCGCGACCAAGTCCGCCTCGACCGGCTGAACTTCTTCTTCGCGCGCCGCGGCGATCATCGTTGCCTTGAGCGGTCCGTCTACTTCCGTCCTGGTCGCCTTGACGATTAGTCGGCACGGCGCTTCCGTGCCGACCAGCCAATCGGGGATCGTGGTGGCATCCACCATCATCGTGTCGCCGTCCGTCTTCTCCAAGAGCAGGGAGGTGTGGTGATCCACGCTGAAACTGCCCTTGACGACCCCTTGAATCTCGAACGTGCGAGTTCCGAACAGAGTTTCAAGCGCCGCGACGCCGACCGACTCGACGATGCCGTTTGTTTTCCGGACGCGTAGGTAGTCCTTCAGCGTTTGGCCGTATCCAAGGCCGGCCAAGCTAAGCAGAATTGATGCGGCGGTTAAGAAGCGCTTCATCGGGTTCGGCCCGGAAAAGAGTGGCGGAGAGATCGGGATTCGAACCCGAGAACAGGTTTATAGCCCGTTACCCACTTAGCAGGCGGGCGCTTTCGTCCACTCAGCCATCTCTCCGAGGAGCATTATATCCGGATTTGCGATAGGAACGCCAATGACCAATGACGATCCAGTAAACGTTTGGGCCGTCAGCCGTCACAGAAGTTGTTGAGGAACGCGTTTGTCTGAGATCAAACGCGGCGACCGCTGCGCTTACCGCTGCGACCGCCGCGTTTAGTTTCCAGATGAATCGCGCAGAGGTCGCAGATTGATATGAGTGTTTACACGCCGATTTTGTTGTTGCTGTTCATGAGTCAAGGGAACAAGGCAATCAAGGACTCAGACCACATGGCCTGGGTCGAGCAGTCGCTGATGCCTGACCTCGTTCAGATAGCCCGTGAACAGCAGGACGCGTCCGGTTTTCGCGCCCCTGCCGACGAACGCACTGTCCAACTTGCCAAATCGAAAGCGCTCAGAAACGCCAAGCCCTCCACGGCAAACAGCCCGTTGAACGACGCGCCCGGTCCGGGGCACGCGGGGTTCGTGCGCGGAAGGCGAGTCACCGAACGGCAGCATTGGGACTGGTTCCTGGGCCAAATCAAGGCGATCCGGTCGGTGCGGGCTGGGATGAGCCGCAAGGAGATGCTCAGGTTCGTCACGACCGAAGGGGGACTTTCTAGTCGCACACGCCAATCGTTTGTCGGCAAGGGTTGCCCGGAACTGAAAGTCGACGTCATGTTTCGCGCCTCGTCCGGCGGGGTCGACTCGGATACTGTCGCCAGCGTCTCGATTCCGCATGTGGATTACATGGTCATGGATTAGCGACGAAGTCGTCGGACTCATGGTCCATTCGCGGTAAGGTGGGGCCGAAGGAGATCGACGATGCTTTATAAGACTTCGATTCTGATTGCCTCGATTGTGTTGACCGCTCCCGCAGTCTGTGCCAGTGCGCAGACCGGCGACAACACGTTTCCCTTGCTGTCTGGGAAGACCGTCCCATTGACGCTGCAACTGAAGGAACTGGACGCCAGTTGGCGCGTTTTCACCGCCGCCTCAAGCTCCTACGAGAACATTCTCGCAAGCGCGATGGGAGGGGGCAGCAATCGCGTCTACACCAAGGGCGAGACGATCACCGTCGGAGCCGAGGTCTTCCTCGTGACCTATAAGCCCGACGGCCCCGATATGGCGTCCCTTCTGACCAGCGGCGGCCCTCCGAAGGCGAAACCGATAAGCGCCAACACGACGATCCGGCTTTCGCTTCTCAACCTCCATGCGGTGACCGCGATGGACGGTATCAAGGTGTTCGACCTCAACGAGCAGATCGGGGCGATTCCGGCCACTCCGTTGATTCCGAGGAAGACGGAACCGGCAGCCTCCGACGTGGTCAAGACGGCTGAACCGGTGTTGCTTCACGCCGGCACGTTGGCCCCCGACTTTACGGTCAAGGACGATAGCGGCGCGCCGGTGAAACTATCTTCCTACCGGGGAAAGGTGGTCGTGATCGACTTCTGGTCGACGTGGTGCGGCCCTTGCCAAGAGTCCCTGCCGTCGACCAATTCGGTCGCCGCCAAGTATGCCGGCAAGGGAGTCGTCGTGATCGGAGTCAACGTTTGGGATACGCAGAAGGCTTTCCATAGCTGGCTGCCCGACCACAAGAAGTTCAACTCGATCAAGTTCGCGATCGACACGCGAGGCAATGGACAGGATGTCGCCACCAAGCTCTATCACGTGTCGGGCATCCCGACCCAATACGTAATCGATCGCAAAGGCCGAATCGTGAAGAGCCTGGTCGGTTACTCGGGAAGCGAAGATGACCTCACTTCCGGAATCAAGCTAGCGCTGAACCACAAGTGAACGGAACGCCTCGTTCCGGATATCCCGGAGGAATTTGGTACGTTAGCCCAGGTTTGCGGTTCCGTGCCGCTAGCCTGGTCAGGCGGCAATTGCGCCAAAAGTCCGGCGTCACATTGACACGGGATTCCTTCTCAATCGCCTTACGATTCCTTGACGGGAGGGTGACGATAATTGATGGCGTCTTGCGCCGGCCCCGCCGTAAACTCCGACCTTGCGGAAGGGTTGGAGAACGTGGATATGGCTCAAGACCTAAAGGTGCTGATTGTCGATTGTGACGTGGCGGTGCATGGGTTTGCCCGGCGCGCCCTCGGCCGGGTTTGCCCGCACCCTATGGTCACCCGCTCTTTTGCCGAGGGCATCCGCATGGCCAGAACCCACCATCCGGACGTAGTGCTGATCGACGTCGATTTGCACGACTTCGAGGGCTCCTCGGTCGTTGCCGATTTGAGAAAGGAGATGAAGGGTCAGATTATCGTTGCGTCTGCCCGATGGGGGACTGCCGATCAGACGAATGCAATGGCCGCCGGCGCCGACGACTATCTACTCAAGCCGTTCTTTGCCGATGAACTGCTGGCGAGAATCGAATCGCGAAATCGGGCCAAAGCCGCCTAGTTTGCGTATACGCTCCAATCGGCGGTCGCCGATCGGATGATCCGGCGGTCTCCGTCGGTCCAATGGTCGCGGTACCAGGTGCACGCCTGAAACTCGTCGCCGATTCGGGACATCTTCCCGCGAAGCTGCTCTCGGAATCGAGACAACACCTCGTCGTAGGCCGGATTCGCGAACTGGTTGCGCATCTGGAACGGGTCATCCGCGTTGTCGAACAGCAATTCGGCGCCGTCGTGACGATAGGTGGCATACGTATGCCGGGAGTCGCGTAGGGCGCGCCACTCGTGCCCGTCCTGCCAATCGGCAGTCGCTCCGCAGATCATCATCATCGCCGCGTCAGGCGTCCCCTCGACGCCGCCGTATGCGAGGCCGGACAGATCGCTTCCCTCGACGTCCGACGGCGTCTCGAGCCCCATCAGACCGGCGAGGGTTGGCAACAGGTCCACGGTTCCGATGCAGGCATCCGAAGTCAGCCCGGCGGGGATCCGGTTGGGCCAACGCATCATCAGGGGAACCCGGCACGCCTCTTCGTAGAAGATGTTCTTCGCCCGTCGACCATGGGCGCCGAACATCTCGCCGTGATCCGAGGTGAAGACGAGCAGCGTGTCCTTTGCCAACCCCATCTCTTCTATCGCCGCCATCAGCCTGCCCAGGTTCCGGTCGATGCTGCTGACCTGTGCCGCGTAGTTGGCCCGCCACACCGGCAACTCTAGGCGTTCCTGCTCGGAGAGTCGCGACCAGGCGTCGCCGTGCGGGTCGTTGACCGGCTTGTAGTTCGGAGGATGCGGGTAGTCACTCGGGTGAAACTGGCTGGCGAGGTCGGTCGGCGTGTTCTCGGTGGACCAGGGATCGTGGGGTGGTCCCCACGAGAGCACCATCGCAAACGGCGCGCTCTCTCCGGCGCGCCTCCGCAGGAAGTCGATCGCCAGACCCGTCTGGGCGTCCGCCTCGTAGACGCCGTCGCCGTAGTGGATCTTCTCGGGGGATTCCCGGTGATAGTAGGCAAGCGGCCCGTAGTTTTCATGGTGGAAGTTGTAAGCGCACCATTCCCCCTCGAACCCTAACCGGTGGGGGCCCCTTGGAATATGGGAATTTCGTGGATCGTCATGATGGCCGAGCTGATTCGCGTACAGGTGCCATTTGCCGATATAGCAGGTGTCGTAGTCGGCTTCGGTAAGGATGTGCCCCAGGCACCGCTGATGGGGGTTCATCCTCAACTCGTTGATCACCATCCCGGTGCTCGTCGTGTACTTGCCGGTCAGCAGCGAAGCGCGGTAAGCGGTGCACACCGGGGCACTCGCCACCGCCTGCGTGAAGCTGATCCCCTGCCGCGAAAGGGCGTCCATCGCCGGCGTCCTCGCCCGGTAGTCCCCCGCAAACCCGCACGACGAGTAACGCAACTGGTCCGCAAAGACAAAGATCAAATTCGGCCGCGATGAGTGCATCCCGGCTAAGTTTGGCCGGTCTTGCGCTTAGGGCACACCTCCTGTGGGCCCCGGTATGACACAAGCCCTGCGTATTTGGATGGCCTTCAATCTCCTAGAGTGGGTGTCAGCCTGGGTGCCAATAGGAATGTCATGCAGAGACGAAAGGGCCGCAAAGGGGGAAGTGTGGCTGAGCACAACGAGACAGTAAGTTCCATGCGGCTCCTGCGAGAGACAAAGCTACGGCCCCGAGTGCGCCTCACACTTGATAGCAACGTGACGACGGCAGTGCTCAAGAAGATTTCTGCCCTGACGTAAGGAGGCGCAACGGCGGGATCAGGTGGGTTTGGGTTCGCCGAAGATCTTGCCATGGCGTTCGCGGCCGAGGGCGGCGACGATGCTGCCGCCGATGAAGACCACTCCTGCGGTCAGGGCCATCGTGGTGGAGTAGGGCATGTGTTCGGCGAACCCGGCCTGGACGAGGGCGATCGAACTGGAAAGGAGCACGCCGCACTGGTAGGCGAAGCCAGGCAGGAAGCCGCGCACGCTGTCCGGCGAAAGCTCGGACAGGTGGGCCGGGATGACGCCCCATGCCCCTTGGACCATGAACTGCATGAGGACCGCGCCCAGGACAAGCGGGGCGGTCGAGGGCGAGAACGCCCATACCGGAATCATCGCCACCGCCAGCAACAGGCCGGTCACGATCGCGCGACGCCGGCCCTTGAGGTCGGAGTAATAGCCGATTGCCACCCCGCCGAACAGCGCGCCCACGCTCGAAATCACCGTGATCAGCGATCGCTTGTGAGCGTCGAAATGCCAGTAGCGCTGGAGGAACGTCGGGTACATGTCCTGCGTCCCGTGCGAACTCAGGTTCATGAACGTCATCAGCAACGCCATGTAGAGGAAGACTTTCCAGTTGGCGAAGATCGACTGCCAGAGGCTGTGCCAGGTCTTCTCTCGGGTGCGCTCCCATACCTCCGACTCCTTCACGTTCTTGCGGACGAACAGCGCCAGAAGCGAGGGCAGGCCGCCGATCAGGAAGAGCGGACGCCAACCGAGGTGGGTGAACAGCCCGAGATAGCAAAGCGACGCGAGCAGATTGCCCATCGCGTAGCCTTGCTGAAGCAGGCCGGAGAGCACACCCCGAAGTCGCGGAGGCACCTTCTCCATGGCCAGCGACGCGCCGACCCCCCACTCTCCGCCCATGCCGATGCCGAACAGGGCACGAAGAACGACGAAGGTCCAGTAGTTCTGGGCGAACGCGGTCGCCACCTCGACGACCGAGTAGAACACCAGGTCGATCATCAACGGGATGCGGCGGCCGTACCGGTCGGCCAGTAGCCCGAACAAGAACGCCCCGACCGGACGAAACGCCAGGGTGATCGTGATGGTGAACGCCATCTCCTTGTCGGAACGGTGGAACTCCTTCCCAATCGCGGTTAGGCACAAGACGACCAGAAAATAATCGAACGCGTCGAGCGTCCAGCCCAGGAAACTGGCCAGCACGGCAGATGTTTGGTCCTTTGCGCTTTGGAGGCCACCGACGAGGTTCGCCTGCTTCACCGGCGCGATTCTACCTAGCCCCTCGAACCGTGCGGTCGGGAATCGGTCGCCGCACCGGCGCCGCCGAAGAACCCGTCAATCTAACCTGGATTTGGCCCTGGCGTTTTGGCTCCGCTTGACCGGGCTGTCCGCCCCGCGAAACTGGCTGAGGATTCTACATAGTTCTGGCTCTGCCCGACAGTGGTTAACGTCGCCTGCTTCAAGATGAAGGGCCCGGGCGAATACGGGGCTCTCGACCTGGCCAAAAAGATGCGGACGCACCTGTGGCGCTACCGGTCGCAGCGACTCGGCGTTACAGTCTACGTCGCGACGGGAGCAACCCCGGTTTCGAGTCGGATCTGGGCGTGGGACGGGGGTTCGTCGGTCTTGGGGGCCAGGAGTTCGGCGGCGCCGACGTAGGTGAACCCGTGTGAGTCGAAGGAGTAGGCAACGTGGCTGACGCCGGCGTTGTCGAGTCTCAAGAACGTCTCCAAAGTTCCGTCGCTGGCGGTTCCGATAAACGTGTGGACTTTCTCGCCCCTCACGATGTCGGTATCCCACTCTGCGTCAGCGCACTCCCCGTAAATCTCCGCCCTATCGACGGAGTAGATGGTCAGGTAACCGGTCATCTTTGACATCGCATTCACCTATCCTGGATTTGTAACTACCCATTGGATCATGGAAGGGTAACCAGAGTTCCAGCCAATTGGCCCCTCTTGCCGCCGCCACGTCTGGGCCGAATTGGACGTAGACTCTCTTGGTGCAACGGGTTTGGCGCATCGAACTGCTGGGCACGCTCATTGCGAACCAAGACGGACACGTGGTTTCGCGCTTTCGAACTCGCCGCGTGGCATCGCTGTTGGCTTATCTCGCCTACTTTCCGCAACGGGTCCACTCGCGAGACGAACTGGCTTCGATGCTTTGGCCGGATGCGGACATCATGGTTGCCCGGCGGAATCTGCGGCAGGCCCTCTTTTCGCTGCGGCACGTTCTCGAACCCGCGTCTTTTCCGGTGGGATCTGTTTTGAAGTCGCTGCACGACGGCATCCAACTAAACGGGGACTTGGTGACGACCGACATCGCCGAATTTGAGGCGGAAGTCGACCAGGGAAGGAGGCTCGGCCATTCGGCGGATCGGGCGTCGACGTTGGCTCGGGCGGTCAGCCTGTACAAGGGCGACCTGCTGCCTGGGTTCCTCGACGATTGGATCTGGCCGGAGCGGATGAGACTTGAGGATATGTACTTATCGGCCCTGAGCCGGTTGAGCGAAGCGATCGCCCCGGACGCCGCGATCGATCACCTTCGGCAGGGAGTCATTCGAGAACCCTTCAATGAGGAATGGCATCGCAAGCTGATGGAACGCTATCTGGACGTCGGCCGGCCGGAGAAGGCGATCGACCAATACGCAGAGTTGACGTCGGCTCTATTGGAGAGCTTCGGCCAGCAACCGTCGCCATCTGCGAGACGTCTCGCCGAAGAAGCCAACCGGAGACTCGGTACTCAGGGATCGCCGAAGTTGCCGGTGAGAGTGCACGATCTCGTCGCGCCGTCGGGCGGGCCGAAACTCTCGCTCCCCGTCTTCACGAACCGTTACTTCGGCAGGACGCTGGAAACGGACGCCATCTGCAGCCTGCTCGAATCCGGGGCCAAACTGGTGACGATCTTGGGACCCGCGGGGGTCGGCAAGACGCGTCTCTCCGTCCGATGTGCCTCCGCCCTGGCCGATCGTCAACCGTGGAACATCTGGTTCGTGCCGATGGCGGATCGATTCCATTCCGGCGAGCTGTACGAGGCGATCGTCGCGGCGATGGACCCGAGGAAGGGCAGCGCCCACTCCGAAATCGACCGGATCATCGAATTGGCGGCAGGCCGTCCCACCCTACTCGTTCTGGACAACTTGGAGCAGATCTCGGACGGAGTGGGAATTCTGCTCGAAAGGCTGCTTGTCCGCGTGCCGGAATTGCGGTGCCTGGCTAGTTCCCGCCATGCGCTTCAAGTAGAGTCCGAACGCATCTTCGGCATCGAACCACTCCCCGCGCCGCCCGAATTCCTGAAAGGGCTCGACGAAGCGGCCTCGACTCCCAGCGTTCAGCTTTTCGTCGACCGGTGTCAGACACTTCGTCCCGACTTCCAACTGAACGAGCGCAACTGGGAGTCGATCGTCGAACTGTGCAATCGGCTGGATGGTCTGCCGCTGGCGATCGAAATCGCGGCTGGCCTGTCCAACAGCTTCTCTCCCGCCCAGATGCTGCGGCATCTGCCGGCACGCCAGACCGACCTGACAAGCCGCCGCCGGGACATTCCCGAGCGTCACCGGAGCCTCCGGTCCGCCATCGACTGGAGCTACGATCTCCTTGCCGAGGAACTCCAGACCCTCTTCTGCCGGCTATGCGTCTTTCGGGGAGGCTTCACGATCGAAGCGGCCACCGAAGTATGCCTGGATGCGGATGGCAGTCGGGAGGCGTGCCTGCACGATCTGCAACGCCTCCAAGAACGTTCACTACTGCGAAGCGAGCCCTCGGACGACGGCCGGGCGCCCCGATTCAGGCTGCTCAACGCGTTCCGCGAGTATGGTGAAGAGCGGTTGCAGGCCGAAGCGCTGCGCCAGATCCGCGAAGGACATGCCGAGTTCTATCTTCGAATGACCGCTCCCGATCGGCCGTTTCGAGACGTTAGTGAGCAAACTGCCTACCACCTGTCGATCGAACAGGAGTACGACAACTTCATCGCCGCGCTCGAGTACTCGATATCCCAAGGCAACTTGGAACGCGCCGTCAGCCTCCTCGGAATCCTGGCGATTCGGTGGCTGTTCCGGGGACCGAAGGCCACCGAGCGAAGGCTGATTCGGCAGATTGCTGATCATCCGAGCTTGGATTCCTGTCGCGCTGCCTTGCGGGTTCAGGCACAGCGGATGCTCGGAACCACTTACATCCGCTCGGGCGAGTACGAGGCCGCTTACGGCGCCTGCGAGCGAGCGGTAGAGATCGCCCTGGCGGAGCAGGACCGGCTGCTCTTGGCGACCTGCTATTCCGGACTGTCGATCTGCGCCGGATATCGAGGGAATATCGAGGAGAGCCTGAGGCTGAACGAGAAGGTGCTGCAACTCGTCGGCGGCGCGGATCTCAATCTGGTCGAGCGATCCTATCTGGGCATTGGCGCCGCCCACTGGAGTCTGGGCCAGATCGACGAGGCCAGCACGTGGTTCGACCGAGCGCGGGCAGTCAGCGCGAAGTTGCGTGGCGGCGAGCCCGAAGCGCTAATTGTGATCAACCAGGCTCGGTGCGCCCTGGACCTGGGAAAGTACGGCGAATCGCTTCGGCTTGCATACGAGGCGATTCGAATCAGCCGCCGCCTCCACGACGACTTCTCGCTCGCGGTCGCGCTGATGGTGGTCAGTCGCCATCATCTTCATACCGGCAATCTGGAGGCGGCGTCCGCCACCAATCTGGAGGCGCTCGACAAGTGCAAACAGGGCGATTTCCTGTTCTGGATACTACAGTGCCTGCGCAGCCATGCGGCGATCTGGGCCGAGATGGGGCGCTATCGAGACGCCGCAATTCTGATGGCGGCCACATCTGAAGCGAGCGGATCGGATCGGGCGATGGACGTCAAGGACGAACAAAGGGCGATCGAGAAGATCCGAAGCGCGTTGACCACCCATCAGTTCGAATCTGCTTGGGCCAAGGGTTTGGCCATGGATCGCGGGGAAGCGATCCGCTTCGTAGGTCGATCGACTGAGTTGTTGACGAATTGTTGACTGCCTGCCTGTACCATGCGCCGCGTACAGGTCGGGTTGCACAAACTATGAATCTCAGTCATTCTTCACCGAGGGTTCGGGCTTTTACGCTCATCGAACTGCTCGTCGTTATTGCCATCATTGCGATTTTGGCGGCGATCCTCTTCCCGGTTTTCGCTCAAGCGAAGGCGGCAGCGAAAAAGACGGTTTGCGTTTCGCAGACTAAACAGATCGGGTTAGGCACGATCATGTACGCCTCCGACTACGATGATCGCGAACCGATCATGGAGCAAGGCGGCGCGCCTCAGTTCGTGGCGTCGCCCGATGGCCCCGCTCCAACCGTCCTCTTCGTCTTCTGGTTCGGCGGAGTCGGCCTCGATCTCAACAATCCGGCGCTGGGGTGGAAAATCGTTCCGACTCAAGGGATGCTCTATCCGTACATGAAGAACCAGGCGATCATGGCGTGCCCGTCGGCTACCGCTCCGAAGGACTTGGACGGCGGCATCCAGCATGCATTCAACCTCGGGTACGGCGCGAACTACAACGTCATCGGTCCGCCGCCCGACCTGGGCGGAAACGGCTCGCCGTCCACCACGCAGATGGCCTCGTCCGCCGATACGATTCTCATGTCGGACGCTGCCAGCGCGATCGAGATCCCGTCGCTCGGTCTTGAGCCCTCGTTCATCCTGACCCCGCCGTCGGCCGGCGGACCTCCCACGATGTACGGCGTTCACACGCAGAAGTGCAATGTGGCATGGTGCGACGGCCATTCGAAGTCGGCCAGCCTGAGCAAGCGCCCGGCCAGCGACTATCCGGATACTGCCCTGCAGGCGCTGTGCGAGACGAATTATATGGGTGACGTGATGAACGCCCAATACCCCTATGGCTCGGATTGGCAGGATTACTACTTCAGGATCGACAAGCCGAATTGAAGACGGTTTGCTCCATACTCGTCGTGATCGCCGCGGTCGGCTGCTCCAAGCCGCCGTCTGCGGGGTCTGACGCAACGGTTACTCCCCAAACGGCCCTTACGCAAAAGCTCCAGGGCATGACCCCGGAGCAGCGAACCGAGTATGCCAAGGCGCATTTGAGCGAAGTCACCGCCTCGGCAGGCCTTCCTTCGGTGCCCCAGAAGAGATGATGAAAACACGCTTGTTTCTGCCGACGATCGCCTTGGCCCTCGTCGGCGCCTCCTCGGCCCGGGCCGATCTGACGATCGGCGATCCGGCGCCATCGCTCGCCCACGTGACGTGGTTCAAAGGAACTCCGGCAAAGAGCTTCGAGAAGGGCAAGGTTTACGTCGTTGAGTTCTGGGCCACTTGGTGCGAGCCGTGTAAGGAGAACATCCCTAACCTGACCGCACTGGCCCACAAATACGCGGGGCAGGTTTCGATCTCCGGAATCAGCATCTGGGAGTCGACTGATCACCAGGACACGAGCTACCAGAAGCGGGTGGCGGCATTCGTCGACAAGGAAGGCGACAAGATGGACTACACCGTCGGAGCTGACGACCTTGCCGCTTCGACCGCGAACGCTTGGATGAAGGCGGCGGGCGAAGGCGGCATTCCGATGTCGTTCGTAATAGGCAAGGACGGCCGAATCGCCTGGATGGGCCATGCCCAAGGACTCGAATCGGTCCTTCCGCAAGTTTTGTCCGACAAGTTCGACGTCCAGGCCGCCAAAGATAGACGGACCACGGAGGTCGAGGCGATCCGGCCGGTTCAGACGGCGATGGCGGCAAAGCAGTACGTGAAGGCGCTTACTCTGATCGACCAGATCGTTGCCAAGCGGCCCAACATGGATCGCTACTACGACTACGACCGGTATACGGCTTTCGTCCATACCGACCTCGCCAAGGCCAAAGCAATGTCGGCTCGGCTGATCAAGGCGTCCGGCGGTGAGATCGGCGTCTATCAGATGATGAGTTCGGTCTACGCGACGCAGACCGATCTCTCCATTGAAGGGTATCGGTATGGCATGTCGCTCATTCAGGAGGCGCTGGGAAAGAAGGATCGAGCGTATCTGTTCCTGAGCATGGCAGGCGCGGTCAGTCGCTCGATGCACGACGGCAAGCAGGCGATCGACTACGCCGAGCAAGCTGTCGAGTCCGCCAAGAATGACCCGCATGCACCGGCGCCCTTCGTCGAGTTCCTAAAGCGAACGCTTGAGTCCTACCGGTCTGGCAAAGGGTAGGACCTCGGGCTAAGCTGTCGGTGGTCGCCGCTTGGCGATCGGTTCCAGGATCGATCGGCGTTCGGGCGTCAGCCGGTCCAAGAGGGCTTGCGAGTACTCGTATCCGTAGCGGGTACTCCCCCAACTGACCCCGTAGCGAAAGATCGAGACTCGGCGTTCGCCCGGGTTGGTGCGGCTGCTCGCGCCGTGCGAGATGCCGTCGCAGAACAGCAGCGCATCTCCTCGTTTGAGGTGCACTTCGATCGCGCCCAGCAAGTTGTCCATCGGCACCGGTTTGCCCGATTCGTTCACGTACATGTCCTGAGGATGGGGGAAGTTCGACTTGTGGCTTCCCGGCACGACCATCGTCCCGCCGTCGCCCGGGCCGATGTCGGTAAGGGCGAGTAGAACGTTCACCTGTCCGCAGCGGAATCGACCATGGCTGTAGTGAAACGCGCCGCGAAGGGCGCCTCGATGGCCGCCCGAATGGACGGGGAAGAAGCCCCCCGAACGCCGGATCGAGGCGAAGCACTCGTCGATGTACAGACCCTCCACATACGAGTCCTCCTCTCCGCAGTAGTGGCGCAAATACCGAATCCAGGAAGGGTGGTCGATCAGCCGCTCGAATGGTTCGCCCCCTTCGACGATGTTCTGCAGTTCGATGCCCGCCGCGCCGTTGTTGTCGAACCGTTGAACGTTCCCGTGCCACTCTCCCCAACCCAAATCCGGGAATGCGTCGAGCGCGGCGTTGAGGTCATTCAAATGTTCTGGGTCGACCGCATTCTCCAGCACGAGATAGCCTCGCAAGTCGAAGAGATAGTCGTCGGTCGCCGTGGGCGTGCGGGGAGGTTTCGCGTCGGACATAGTGTGGACCTGGCAGCTAATGTTAACCGTTTTTCTGCCAGGCCCGCACCGCGTTTCGCAGCGTAGCGATTGGGTTACGCGCGATCGATCCGATGAACAGCGGGGTTTTGCTGGACCTCGCTTGTACGATGAGCGTGGTGACGCCGCAGGGCTTGCGGCCAGGATAGGCGATCATCTCTGCGCCGCGGCGTAGTAGTCCCAAGGAGGGGCTGCGGATGATTGAACGGATAGAACCTCGTCGGTCTGGAACCACATTGGGAACACTTCGACAAGGATCCGCATGCTGAAGTAGCCGTTGAACAGGAGGATATGCGTGAGCCACCGGCTATGACTTGGCTTCGTATTCTAGCGTCGCCAGCGCTTCTGGGTGAAGTACGCCATATCCGGGATAATGGTCCGATTCCGTGCAGTCGGGTCGATTGGTCGTTTGAACTCAAGTTCGAGGCGGAGCCGCGTCCTTCAAGTCTGCAAATTCGCCGAGCCACGGCTCGTATTTGAGCCAACGACCGATGGATGTCCGGTATACCGATTGCCTCACCTGCCAAGCGCTTGGGGTGGCAACTGCCCGTTTGTTGTTTTCGGGGTACAGGCACGCAGCGTCCCAATCCAACCCACAGAAGGCGACCATCTCTCGAGTCACCTGTTCGCGATTGGTGACAAGTTCCTCGTAAGGGACTTCCATCATCGCGTTGGCTGGCAACCACTTTCGCCAGCGGTCCATCAGATGCAAATACTGGCGGTAAACGTACACGATGTTTTCCCGATCGTGAGCCCAATCGACACGAAGGCGGTTGATCGTCGTGTAAATCGAAATGCAGGTGTCGACGGGATTCCTGGAGCAGTGAATGATCTTTGCGTTAGGGAAAGCCAAATGCATGAGTGGAATCTCAAGATAATTGTCTGGCATCTTGTCCACTACTCGTCGCCTTCCGGGCGCGGCTTGATTGAGGTTGGACAAGTAGGATTCCGCCAGTCTTCCCAATTTGGCCGCGTCCACAGATAATCCATCCTCAGAATTAGCGGCGTCCCGGTTATGGAGCCAGAAGCCTTGCTCGCCGACGGACCCGATTTCGGGGTGGCACGAGAGGATTTGGTCGATGAGGGTCGTTCCGGACCGGAGCATGCCGACAATGAAGATTGGCACGTCACTCTGTGAACCTTCGAATCGGAAGCGATCGGGCTCTTGGCGGCTGGCTCTTTGGATCACAGACTCGATCCGTTCGGCATAGAGCACTCTGTCAAACGTACGGTCGCCGAATTTTAGGTTGTAAGCGATCCGGTTTGCCTTCTCGAAGTGCGTCATGGCGGACTCATAGTCGCCAAGATCCTCCATGGCTTTGCCGAGTCCATACTGAACGTGGCTTTGGTCGAGCGGCGAAAGCTGGTCGTTTTCAGACAGGCCCTTTAGTCGGTCGACTAAGGAGCGATCCGATTCACGGATCTTTCCGCTGTATACAAGCGCAGAAAAAGCAGACCCATTAGTGGGCAACAATTCGATGGATCGTCGGAACTGAGCCCGAGCCTCTTCAAACCGGCCCAGCGACTGCATGATCGTCCCGGCCGCAAATGCGGCATTGCCATCCATTTGTCCGAGTTTCAGCACTTTGTCCAAGTGCTTTGCCGCTTCAATGGGTTTGTTGTCGATGGTCAGCGCCCTGGCCAGGCGAAGGTGGGAGTCCGTTCTGCTCGGCTGGAGTTCAAGCATCCTCCGAGCGCAGTCGACGGCGCCGGAGGAATCGCTCTCATCCAGCAACGATTGAAATAGTCCTTCCAGGGCAGGCAAAGATCGCGGCGCGAGCATGGAAGCCCGGCGAAATGCGCTGATAGCCTGGGAGTTCTTGCCGGCGGCTTGGAGGGCCAACCCAAGCCCATGAAAGACGGTTGAAACTTTCGGGTCCAGTTCCGCAGCCCGCCGAAAACAATCTGCCGCCTGGTTGTATTCGTGAGTCTCCATAAGGCAAAGACCCAACTGGTGCCGGGCTAGCGGACTCTCCGGCTCCCGCTCAACCGCAGCCCTAGCTTGGGTTAGGGCGTCCGAGACTCGGCCCAACTTACGAAGGGCGCGAGACATCCAGATGGCTGCCTGGCAGCCGGCAGGATCGCCGTCCATCACGCGTTGCAGCAAGGGCAACGCCGTTTCGAAGCGACCTTTCTTGGTGAGGACGACGCCGAGAAGCAGCAGCGCCGACATATCGTCCGGGTCCGTCAGGAGAACTGATTCGCATAGCTCCTGCGATCGATCCAAATGTCCTTCGGCCATCGCACGGTCTGCTTGGGCAAGTAACTTAGAGTTCATTGATAAGGCTCCAGTCGCTAACCATCGAACCCAACCAAGGTTCAAATCGCTTCCAACGGAGCACAGATCTGTTGTAAACCGGCTGCCGAACTTGCCACCTGCTGGGCGTATTGACGACGCGCGTATTGTTCTCCGGAAAGAGGCAGGATTCGCTCCACTCCAGGCCCAGGAACTGAATCAGCCTTTGAGATTCCGTCTTTTGGTTCGCGACCAGTTCTTCGTATTCGACTTCCGTGAATCGATCTGCGGGAAGGACGTTCCGCCAGTGTTCCATGATCCTCTGATACTGGCGATAGGCAAAAGCAATGTTCTTCGCCGAATACGCGAAGGGAGGATGATGAGTGAACGGAATCGTAAAGATTGAAAAGCAGGTGTCCCGAGGGTCTCTCTTGCAGTGGATGATTCGGGCATTCGGCAAGGCAGCGTGAATGGGGCCCAGACTCATGTAGTTCTGGGGCATCTTGTCGCATACACGACTCTTTCCCGGACCAATCTTGGCAAGCCTTTTTAGGTAGTCGTTGGCGGTGGCCTGGATCGTTGCTTTGCTGGAGTTCATCGTCCGAGGCGCAGCCTCTACCCAGAAGTTCAGTTCGCCGGCCCCGGCTACGTCTGGGTGGCTCGAAAGAATCTGCTCGGTCAGAGTAGTTCCCGAGCGCATCATGCCAACGATAAACACTGGCAACTCGCTGTCGACCCCACTTGTCTGCCGTCTTTGAAGCTCAGCTTCGGAGTACGTCTCAATGAGATAGTCAACTTCTCGCCGATGGGTTACCGCATCAAATCGATTCCCTCGCTGATCAAGCTCGCGACTGGCAACCGCATTCGCCCTCGTGTAGTGCCGGAGCGAGTCCTCGTATCGATCCAGGTCTTCATATGCCTTTCCTAGGCCATACTCGACTCGAAGATCGTCTGCAGTGCTCAGGCGGCCCGACACGGACATAGCCTCCAATCTCATTACGAATTCGAGGTCGTCCGGGGTAACTTTGCCTCCGTAGACGAAGCGAGTGCAATAGGCTGGGTTGTCCGGTTCCAAGTCAGTGGCACGGCGTGCGAACTCTTTAGCCTCCGTGAATCTTCCCATTTGCGGCAGAAGAAAGGCCATCAAGTCGTACGCCGTGGCTAGACCCGGTTCTAGATCAATCGCCTTGAGAATGGACCGTTCCGCTTCATCCGCGTCGCCTTTTTTAACGAGTGCATGTGCGAGCAGGACAAGCGAAGAAGCGGAGTGAGGATCAAGGCCCACCGCTCGCCAGAACGCCGTCGTTGCCAGATCGAACTGGCCGATGGCGAAGTAGCAGTTGCCCAGGCTTATATAGACTTCTGGGTCGTCGCAGCCTTGGGAGGCCACGCGGCTAAGATACTGGAGCGCCAAGCTGGCGCGCCCAAGTTTATGCAAACAGATTCCCAAACCGGCCGCCGCGCTCTTCGAACTCGAATTGCGGCGAAGGATCTGCTCATAGAGCCCGGCCGCCTCCTCCAGGTCACCTCCCTTTCTCGTGAGATCGGCGGATTCCAATAGTTCTTCGAGTTCCAATGGCGTGATTCCCAGCGTGGTGCTGTCTATATTAGAACGAATTTCCGCAGTTCTGGCCGCCGGCGCGCCATTTGGGCCGAACCCTCCAATAGCGTCGAATAGACGAATTTGGAAGGACGGCCCATGTTGATGCCAACCTTGGTTATTTGGGAGCCATACCCATGTGAGGGCGATTGCCGTGTTGAGGGGCAACCGTAATCTTCCCTCCTTGCGGAGTGGCCGAGCCGACGGCCGGGCCCGGTGGGCCGGCGTCGCTGCTTTTGCTGCATCCGGTCAAAATGCAGAACATCAGCAGGGCGAACGCTGCCGTTATTGCAAGAGTAGTCTTGGTCATTTGAATTCCTTGCTTCAGTTGAGCCGATCTACAGGCCACAAGGGTCATCCGGGCCAAACAAGCACTCATGCCCGCCAGGTGCGTTCAAATAGACCGGAAAGACGTTGGTGCTTTGTTGGGCCGAACCATTGACGCCGGTAAACGCCCACGGATCTTCCTTAATACCGCCGAGCATATGGTGATACTTGGCGTGTCCATCGCTGTTCGACATATTGTCTCCCTGTGTATGAACCCATTTGCTGTAGCTCGGGAATACGTAGTTGGAGCCGGGGTAGTCGTAAATCGACGGGATGTCGGACGCCCCATTACCTGTCGTCGTTCCGGTGGGATTCGGTACGTACATACAGGCGCCGGTTTGGCTGAATCCGCAATTGAGCGTTGGCGCCGGCACAATGCGTCCCAATTGGTTGTTGCCAAGGTCGCCGGACCAGAGCACGACTGTCAGTACCGGATTGGTGACGGCGGACGTCGAGAAGGCCTGAAGATCACCGTTAAAGGTATAGCTTGTTAGCGGGACGCTTCCAGGCCGGTATCCGTAGACGTTGTACGCTGCGCCGCCGATCGCCGGGCAATCATAGATGCCCGTGTTTTTAATGTACGGCTGAGTGGAGTTCCCTTCGGTGTTACAATCAAGCTCGCCGTTACCGCACGGAAACTGCCAGCCTACGAAGCCCGTACCGAGCCAATAAGCGCCATAAACGCCCCCGAAATTAATCGAGCCCATAGGGAAGTCGTCGTCGTAGTCGTTGGTGTACATCAATACACCCAGGGTCTGCTGTTTCAGATTGCTGAGACAGACAGACGACTTGGCCGCGGCTTTGGCCTGCGCAAAAACAGGGAAGAGAATTGATGCGAGAATTGCGATAATGGCAATTACCACAAGCAGTTCTATGAGTGTGAATGCTTTTCGTCTATTCATGATTTCACTGGGACATTCGAGTGATCCGCATCGAAGCGGGGGTCGACGGAGGAGGCCCCGTGGTCGACTTTACGATCAACGAAGCCTCGATGAGGATGTGGCGGGGTGGTTCGGCGGAGTTGCCGGTGATCCTATCCAGAAGCCGTTCAGCCGCAATGCGTCCGATGGCTTCGAATGGCTGGGCAACGGTCGTTAGGTCTCCGCCGTTTGGCAAGGTTCTCAATATCCAGTCAAACCCGACTACCGAAATATCATTCGGAGCGTGCATGCCGAACTGCAATAGCGTCTGCTGGACTCGCATAGCGATGCCATCGTTGACGCAAAAGAAAGCTGTGGGTGGAGGGCTTGCAGCAAAGAGGCTTCGGAGCGACTCGATCAGGCTGTTGGGCCTATCGTCAGAGGCTTCGATAGCAAAACCCACCAAGAGCTCCGGCCGAAATCCAAGTTCCGCGGCGCACAATGCGTCGCGATACCCGTCGATCCGATCGCGAACGCTTGAGGCCGGCTCGTCGTTGCAGATCATTGCAATATCTCGATGGCCGAGACGTATCAGGTGTGAGACTGCCTTCATCGCACCACGCCGATTGTGGGTGGTCACGACATCCGCTTCGATATCTTCGGGAGGTTCACGATCGACGAATACGACCGGTATCCCGACGTCTCGTAGAGCCGGGTAGACGGTTGGAAAAGAGGGTGCGCAGGTCTCCCAGACGATGGCGCCGGCGACGTCCGGCTGATCGACGAGGGACTTTAGAAACTGCACCTCGGAACGCTGTTCTTCTTGGGACCGATTCGTGCGTGGAAATCCGACGAGCAGAGGGTATCCACTGGATTCAGTGGCAGTACGGATTCCTTGGAGGATCATTGCCGCTCCGAGATCCTGAAGGTCAGGCTGGATCCATACTGCAATTCGGTTTCTGGTTCGCCTCACCTTCTCCTCGATCATTCGAGGGCGGTTCGCGACAACGGGACGGCAGTTGACTTCCTGAACAATCAAGCCAGATTCGGCAAGCATTGATAATGCGCCTTGGATGGTGGCGCGGCTGACGCCAAATTCGTTTCCCAGGTCGCGCTCGCTGGGCAGCCTTTGACCGGGGCTGTAATGACCCGTCGAAATGCGGCGACCCAATTCTCTCTCAATAAACTCGCGACTTTGCGTTCGGCTCAACAGAAACAAATCCTTTTGGTCCATGAATGGATGCCAAGTGGTCTTTCTTTGAGATCCATATTAACATCAATTGCTCCAAACTGGCCGAACTTTCTCGCATGGCTGACGTGAATGAGCCAAACGTGAACCAAAAGTCGAGGCCGCCCTAGTGATGGCAGCCTGAATAGCATCTGCTCGGAACGCTTCTATCAAGCAATGGCCCCCGTTCAGCTTGCAGGTGCCGGCCCAATGCCTAAAGAGTCTGCCGGCGCCTTACTCACGGTACTGCTAAAGTCTGACCCTGATTATTGGTATGCCATAGCTTTGGGGTCGCATCGGACGTCTAAAATGAACGAAGATGAGATTGTCCCTGGAAATACCTCATGATGTCTTCGCCGAAGTGAAGACCCTTGCCGATAGGCAGGGCCGAACCGTAGACGACGTGGTCACCGAGTTTTTGCGAATCGCGATCGACACGCAAGTCGAAGAGCCACACACCAATGCTTTCCTAATAACGGAAGACGACGTGACTGGAATCTCCACCTTCGCTTTCCCCCATCCGCCCAACCCTCACTACCACCCCGATCACCACCACGCCGAGCCCCACCCTCAGCCCATGGCTCAGCCGGTGGAGGACCCAGCTTAGTCATCGACAGAGAAGAGGTCCAAAAGCGCTTTCTGCCGATCCAGATCTTCAGCGAGGTCGGTTGAGTCGCTGAACAGGTCGAGGTTTCCGATCGGGCGAGCTTGGGCGATGCGCTTGACCTCCCGATCGGCGATCGCACCCAGGAGCCGTGTCGCGAAGCCGGCTCCGAACTCGATAACATGGAAGGGGCGATCGTGGAACCAAACGGCCTCGGCTGGGGCCGATTCGACAAGCCCAGAGAGGTTCTGCAGGTCGGCGACGGCCTCGTAAGCGGAGACCAGGCGCCGGTCCCGATCCTGCCAGTCGGTGGCGTTCAATACCGCTTCGAGCAGCGGTAGGAGCCGTTCGCCCGCGTCGAGTCGCCGAAAGGCAGTTCCGAACCACTTCGGATACGGGGCATATTTGCGCTCGAGCAAGAATCCGATCCGCATCATGTCCCGCACGAGCCGAGACGCGATGACCCTCGCCCCGAGTTCATCCCCGACGTATCCGGCTCGACCGACCAGGTGTTCTTCCTGCCCGACGCGTGTCCACGCCGATGCGAGAAGGTAAAGCCAAACGTCCCGCGGGTACCACTCGATCCGCCCAATTTGGGCTTGCAGGTCGAGGTCGTCACGGTAGATCGTCGCACTGGCCACGCTCAGCAGTCTCTGGGAGGACACCGAGAGCCACTGGCCGGCCGAGATCGGTTCGTCGATGGGGAATCCAAGGGTCGAGCGCATGAATGCCGTTGTCGCATCGACCTGGACCAGGTGCCGCGTCGACATCCCGTCGGGCGTAGGAACAAAGACAGGAAACCCCATGAACGAAGGCGGAAGCTCTTGATGAAGCGCTCCATCCACCATGGACCTTTGATCGAGATCGGTAGCGGCCAACAAGATCTGCAGGCGCGGCCCCCAGTTGTGGTCGGTCGACATCTCCGTGTCGAACCCCATTACTTCCGAGCCTGCTCCGATCAGCGCTGCCGTATACGGTAGTCCTGGACAACGCCGGGCCAGGATCGGCGCGACGACATCGACGTGAAACCTCCGACTGAGTTCACGTCCAGGAATGAACGGGGAGGTTTGGTCAGACATATCGAATCCTCACCGGTCGCGCGTCCACTACAATTCCCAAGTACAGGCGAAGTCGTACCATCGGCCCTTGTCCATCGTGCTTGATCCGTCGAGCAAGGTCAGGAACACGAGGTTCATGTCGACGAACGCATCTGGTGCGCCGCCTGACGGGCAATGGAAATCGGACAGCGACCAGAGCCGGGTCCCGCTACGAAAGAACTCGATGCGGTCGGGGAAGGACGCCCCGCTCGACTGCGCTTGTCTCCCCGAGTTCGCGTGGAACCCGCCGACGTCCGCCGTCAAGTCCTTTCGTCCAAACCGGAACGTGTCGCTCCCCGATACCGAAAGCGTTTCGGCAAGAAACGCGACTTGTCCCGAGACGCCGCCTTCGGACCGGAATCCCCACCGATGCCGAAAAGTGTTACCTGTTCCAAACGCATACTCATTGGCAAAATCCACCGGTGGGTTCTTGATATCGAAGCGATCCTTGCCGCGTAGCTGTCCCTCGAAGCGAAGGTGCAAGATGCCGCCTTCGACCCAAATCCTCGCCCCGCACTCGGCGTCATATTTGGCCTCGATCGTTCTCGAACTGCCCGTGGCGAATGCGGCTTGGTCCCCATACATATTGTGGTCGACCTGCACTCGCTTGCCTCCACGCTCGATCCATCTCACCAGGCCGCCTTCTCGGCACACCGCTACCGTGTAGGACCCGTTCGATATGAGGATCTCGTTCCCGACACTGCGCAAGCGGCACGGTCCGAACTGACACGACGCCGTTACATCGCGAGCAGGCGGGATCGCCTTGCACTCCGCGTTCGAGACCATTGGGTGGGTGCCGCTCACCAAGAAGAGACCCTCCTTTCCGTCCAACCGCTCGACCATGCGCATATCGCCGCAATCGGAGTTGGCGAAGTCAATCACATGCCATACGCCGTCAGCGGTGCGATACCCGATTCGAGGCCGTGCCGGGTCAAGAGGGAGCATGGCGGCGCGCCAAACGAGGGACGGGATCGGTGGGCGCCAATAGATGCCCGCGCTCGCCACCGGGTTGCCGCTCGTTCTGGCTACGCGGAAATCACCTTGCAGCCGTCCCTCGAGCGTGTCGACGAACCACTCCTTGGCGCCTGACAGCGCATAGCGATCGGGCAAGGACAGCCTTGTCGAAGTTCGGTAGACAGCCGAGGTCGGGCTGGGCGGGGGACTGTCCTCCGGCACGACGGTGTATCCGAGGGGCTTCAGCGATACCCGTGCCTGCCCACCGGGCCACGTGAGCTTCGTTTGAACTGGTTCGCGATTGAAGTTGATCACGACCACGCTGTTTCGTGATCCCAAATGTCGAAGGCAGGTGAAGACGCCCGGCGTGTCGCATTGCACCGAGCGGTAGAGCGCCTCGCCTCGCGCAATCTCGGGGCGCAGATGGCGGACGGCGTTGATCTCCGCGATCGCGGCCGTGTTGCCGATGTCCATGTTGTGATAGATCAGCGGCACGCCGTCGATCCAGGCGGCAAGGGCGTACATGGCATGCATGCCTTCGACGCCGAATCGCAATTGCGAACGCAAGGAATCGTGGCTCTCGATGTGGCGCAATAGCAGTGTGCCGCGCGGGTAGGCATATTGGCGTTCATCCAGGAAAGTCTGAAGCTGTGATGCGAAATCGGCCGCCGGCATCTCGGCCCATCGATCCAACACGTTGTAGCAGAGGGCGAAATCGTACTGAATGTCGGAGCAAGCCGCGTGGCGGGCGCTCTCGACCTCGGCTAGGATCGCGCCGTCACGCGGCTTGATCTCGCGCACCGCGTTGCGGATGCCGGAGTCCATCCCAAGGCCGCCCTGCATCACCGCGAGGCTTGCCCTTGAGTACGGAATGCTCGGACTCCAATTCGGCTCCTTGCTGCCGTAGCACGCGTCCACGCGGTACCCGTCGACGTCGAAGTCCTTCACGTAGTGTCGCGCCACATCGGCGATGTATCGCTGCCAGCCGGGGTTGCCGAAGTCGTTCAGCCAGTAGTCGAACGTCGTCCCGTCTTCCTTGCGCAGCATGAACTCAGGATGTTGAATGTTGTGCACCGCCCGGGGCGAGCCGCCATGAGGAACAAGATCCTGGAGGACGTGCAGTCCAAGTTGGTGAGCCCTTGCGACCATCGCCCGGTATTGATCGAACGTGCCGATGCCGTCCATGAGGGCGTAGTAGTCCTTTGGCCAATAGGGGCTTTCGGACTCGATCGGCAGCACCCAGATTGCGGTGGCGCCCAAGCGGGGAATATCGGGTAGCAGCCGCTCGGTTGCAGCTTCGAACCCGCCTTGGTCCTTGAATCCGCTGCCGATCGTTCCACCCGGATGGAATCCGTAGATCACCGCGCCGTTCACCCAGTCCGGCCGGTCGGCGGGAACCTTCAGCCCAACGTCGTCCATCCATTTCCAGAGCGAGGGCAATGCGTCTCGATACGGACTGGGCGATACCAGCATCGACACCGTTCCGATCTCCTGAGGCACGTCGGCTTTTAGGATTCCCTGGGCGGCCACCGACTGGCGCATTTCGACCGAACCACGCCCTTCTACCATCGAGATCCCCGGCGAGTCCTGGGTGTAGGAGGCGAAAAACAGCGTCAAGTCCGGCGCCAATTGCAGACCGGCCGGTGCGATCGAACCGCCGCCCCATCGGAAGACGCCGGGTTTCATCGACCCAAACGAGTAGGAGGTCGGTGGCCAGTTTCCGGGGAACCGAGCGAAGCCTTCCGGCGGCGCAACGATCCCGGGCGTTCGAAAATAGAGGTCGCGCAGCTTCACCGGCGTAGAGCCGCGATACGTGAGCCGCAGTGAGCGGTCCAAGCGCATCGGATGAGTGTGAACCTGGTACGTCTCGAGCAGTTCAAAGTCGCTGAAGCAGATCGTCAGTTCAAGCGTGTCCGTGGTGGGTTGCTCATGGCGGATAAGCCTGGGGGGCACACCGGTCGAATCGATCCAAATGGGTTTGTCCGCCGATCCGGTCGCAAAGGTTACGGGAAACGCACGAGCGGAACCGCGGGCGATCACTCGTTCCGAGTATCGCGCTTCGAGCATGGCGCCGGTCGTCGAGTCGAAGTCGATGGACAGCGGTCCAAAGTCAAGATGTAGGAGAGAGTTCGACTGCGCGGAGAAGATCGACGCGGTCAGAAGCAGGATGGCACCAGTCATTGGACACCCTCGTTCAAGCCAGCCTCATTCTATCTAGTCGAGCGGTGAATCCGAATCACCTGTTTTTGCCGGTCGAGACCATCAGGCGAAGTCTGCTCTGATCCCCGGACATTTCCACGGTTGCTGAACCACACGCCGCTGAAATGGCACTATGCTCACGTGGACGCCGCAGAGGACCGAGAGCTAGCAAAGAGAGCCGCGGCCGGCGATCGGGCCGCTTCGCTCCGGTTCTTCCAGACCTATCACGTCAGCGTCTTCCGCTATACGTCCAGCCTGGTTGCGTCTCCCGAGGACGCCGAGGATCTAGCCGCCGAGGCCATCGTCGAGGCTCACACCATGCTCGGCTCGTATCGAGCCGGTTCCTCGCTGAGAACCTGGGTTCACCGAATCGCCTTCCACACCTATACGCATTGGAAGCGTCGCCAGCGTCGTCACGTCCGCCTGGATGACGACGTATGCGATGCTCATTCGCCCTTTGCGGCAGTGGACGAAGCCGAGGCTCTCACGAGGGCCATCGCCCGGTTGCCAGAAACGCTTAGTCAGCCGTTCGTTCTCAGCCAGATCAACGAGCTTTCCATGGAAGAGGTCGGGTTCATCCTCGGCATCCCTCCCGGCACCGTTAAGTCTCGCCTGCACTACGCTCGCGCCCAACTTCGCGAGCTCTTGGATCCGCCAATGGAGCTAACAAATGTTCAACAACCCATCGACTCCCGACGAACGCATTGAACTTGGCGTTCAGTGCCTGAAGACGGCGAAGTCGTTCCGATCCGCCGAAGATTTCGTGGCGCCCGCTTACCGCAGAAGGGCTCTCCGCCGGATGCGAGTAGGACTCGGCACGGGTCTGTCGTTGGCGGCCGGTCTATGCGTGGCGGGCTACCTGTTGCTTCCTCAGAGGGCGATGGCGTCGCTGAACGCCGTCCTCGACCAAAGCAATCGGGCCGCCGAGTTCATGGCGATCAGCCACTCCTGGAATCAAATCAGGGACTCCGAGATGAAGGGGATCACCGTCACTTGGCGCCGTCAGGATTATTCTGTGATGCGAACCAGCACCCGAATCTGCGACCACCGCCTGAACCCGGCAAGGTCGCTATCGGACGCTCCACTCGACGAATCCACCCTGTGGATGGAACGTTCCGGGGGGTACGTCGCCGGCAACGCGCGCTGCCGGCAAGCCGTAAGCTTCCAAGGTCTCCCGTTCGTGTTTGGGACTTCGATGAAAGTCGGCGACTGGCTGAAAGTCGGCAAGTTGGTTCACAGCACGGCCCATGTGTTCGCCCACGGCGGTGCGTTCGACCAGTATGTGATCCAAACTGCGGGCTCGCCTGGCGAACCGATGACGAGCATCGTCTATGCCGATCCGCAATCCCACCGGATTCGATTCGTCGATCAACCTTTGCAGGAGAGTCACGAATTGACGCCGACTGCCGACAAGGTCACCAACCAGTGGGTGATGGCGGCCGGGCCGCGATTGAATCGGCAGCAGGCGACCATCGAGTTTCGGTATCCGGATCAGACCGGCCTCTGGCAGAATCCGCCACCCACGCCCAAAGCGTCGGAAACCGTCTCTTCGGACGCCGTAAAGGCTCGCTTCCTTGCAGAGATCGCCCAGCCCGTCGCTTCGGTCGAGGTCGGCGGGATCAAGAAGACGCTCTACGGGGTGGTGATCGAGAAGGGCGGGGAAGTCGTCGCCATCACGACGGGCGGAGCGCCCCGGGACGAAGCGGACCCTCACGAGCTTCAGGTCCTGGATCGCCAGACTTGGCACAGACATTCGAGGGCGCCCTACATCGGCAATCATCAGCGGATCGGAAAGCGTGTCATCGTGTTGCCGGTTTCGATTGGAGGCCGCTCATATATCGCCGAAGCATCGCGTAGCGGACTCCTCGCGCCTCGGAATCCAAGCGCGCTGACCATCCGGGTGCCGGTCTGGAAATACGATCGCACCCATCCGCTGGCCAATCTCCCGGGATTGAAGCCCTCCGTCTTCTATCCAAGCGTCTTCGTCGGCTACGCGACGTTCACGACCACCAAGATCTACGAAATGCCGGGAGGTTTCGCAAACGCCAATTCGGGAGCAAGCCTTCCGAGCGATTACTAGCACGGCGTTGGGTCTGCACACCATCGGGCCGTTCTGTAGGAGTGACACTTGGGAACCGTTCCCACCACGAGGGGCAATCCGCTGCCGAAGTTGCACGATACGACCACCATGGCGGGTACCGCGCTCTCGTTTTACCGATGGCGAGAGCGGGCATGGTAAGTTCGGCGGATCTGGTTGGAAACCGAGATAACGTCGTCATGATCAATGGCGCCGACCACGTTCCTCCTCCTTATGAAGCCGTCACGGACTGCATGGAGGCATTATTCGACCTCATGGCGGCAGAAACCTCAGATGCGGTGAATGCCGTACTCGGTCATTTCTTCATAGGTTTCATTCACCCATATACGGACGGAAATGGACGCCTGGCCAGGTTCCTCATGAACATTGCCGTTGCTGAAGGTGGCTATCCGTGGACAATTATTCACGTCCAGAACCGTGCCGAATACATGAAGTCGCTTGATGAGGCTGCGTGATTCCCTTCCTTGTTGCCATTGGCCACCAATCATTGAGGACCTTTGGAATCAAGGAGTTTTCGTTCCAGCGATGTGAGAACAAAAACTCCTCGACCCCGACGGGAAATTCCTTCTTGCCGGTGGTCAGAGGCTTTATGAAAGGGAGAAGCAATGGATTACAGAGACGTATTCATCCGCCAGGTCTAGAGACGCGTTTTGGTCAGTAGGTTCAAACGGAGCAAATCGCGACCGAAGTTACGCCAAATAGCGCGCAAATATTTACGGCGAATAATTTGCAAAGTGAAAATTTTCAGGATTTTACCCGTTGGCCTATTTAGCCCCACATGTCCTTTTTTCCGTTGGGCAAGTCCCCCTGGAATTCCCAATGTATCGACAGGCTCTCCTTCCTCGGAAGGGTCTGGATGATGGGTCGTCTTGGCCCCCGCATAAAGGCGAACATTGTCAGCACGTGCTGAAAAAGCCTCTTTCACAGAGAATTGAGCGAGAGCTTGGGCCGGACCCTCAGCCACGCCCGTTGAGCTAGCCCCCAAAGAAATCGGTCTCAGACAGTTCTGCGAACGCCAGAGAGGTTTAGTGCGTCTAGTTTATTGTGCTTATTAGCGGGACAAATTGAACCAAGAATGGCATAATCGGACTATGAGCAAGCTGAAATCAAAGGAGCAACCGAAGCGCACGGCGACCGAACTCGCATTGCGTCAGGCGAAGTTGTCCGCGAATTCCTTGCTCCGAGCCGAGGACCTCAAGGGCACAACACCTGCCGCTGCGACCAAGGCCCTCGCAAGACTTGCCAAACAAGGGGTTCTCACCAGAGTGGGCAAGGGCCTGTATTTCGCTCCCAAAGACACCCTCATCGGGAAGAGTAGACCATCTGAAATGGCAGTCGCTCTGAAGACGCTTGAAGGCAAGACCAGGCCGACCGGAGCTTCGGCAGCAAACCTCTTGGGACTCAGCACCCAATTGCCCGCAAGACCACAGCTGGTCGCGTTCACGAGTAATCAGCCAAAGAACACGGGTGCGGCTCGAATCAGCCTCCGGCGTCGCTCGATGTCGCATCCACTTCCGATGCTGGAAGGGGCGCTTCTCGAATTCATCAGGGAACGAGGGGAGTCGGCAGAGACGAGCCCTGAGGAAAGCTACCGGCGACTTCGACATTTGCTCAAGGAGCAACTTCAGATGAGTAGATTGCGCGAGCTACGCGAGGCCGCTCTTGAAGAGCCGCCACGAGTCAGGGCCATGCTTGGAGCCATGTTTGCTTACGCCGAGTTGCCAGAGGGGCTTTGGGAGCCTCTCAAAGCTTCTTTGAACCCGCTCACAAAGTTCGACTTCGGTTTGTTCTCTGAGCTTCCGAATGCTGAGGAGTGGCAAGCGAAGTGAGCTATCTATTCGAGCGTTCAGACTTCTCCGAACTCATCAACGCCACGGGTGACGAAAACTGCGCTATTATTGCACTGGAGCGATCGTGGCTAGCTTAAACCGACCCTTGGTTATGACCTGTGCTACACGACCTCGAACCGGACCCTTCCCATGTGCCACCCGGGCGTGTGAGGCTGGCGAGATTCGGTTCAAAGTTCCGCAGGTTG
>JARLGV010000066.1 GCA_031292555.1 Fimbriimonas sp. | reverse complement strand
TCTGAGACGCGCCATGTCCCTTGTTGGCCTGTTTACACCAGGAAACCATCATTAAGACCATGAATACCCAAGCGATATGGTCGACCTCCTTTGGAATGTGGATGGCAGGGCACCCATAGCCCCAGAAGCCGGAAACGATCAGGCATACAACAATCCGCTTGTTGAGAGTGTTCACGGACTGCCCATTATGCAGCGACTCCGATGCGATATCTCCCTATCGTCAGGCGCAATGGAAAACGTGAAATCAGAGCGGTCCGGTAGCTTCTGACGGAATTCGATGCTCGAGCGAGTTATGGCTTTGACACAAAGCGGTGTTACAAGCGTACGATAGCGTTGTGAGTCCGCGAATCCCCTGTCTGGTCTTAGCGATAATCGGCTTTGTTTCGTTCGGGTGCGGTCAGAGTCCGCCTGCCGCTTTGGCTCCTGCGGTCCACTTACCGGAGCGAGCGCCCGGACTCTATATCGAACGGATGGCTTCAGGCGTCCTTAACCGGTCGTACGTGCTTCATGTCCCGCGCGCCTACGATGCCACCAAGCCGTTAGCGCTGGTCATCCTCCTCCACGGCCTGGCGGGATCGGCCGCTGCGATCGAGGCTTCGACGGGGATGCCTGGTTTGGCAGAACGCGAAGGGTTCGTTCTCGTTACGCCGGAAGGTACCGGCGATCAACCACTGCATGGTTGGAATGCCGATTTCTTCAACATGACGGGGGCCGACACTAACGACGTGGGGTTCATCGACTCGCTGATCGACAAGGTCGAAGGGGAAGTGGGGATCGATCCCGATCGCGTGTTCGTGGCGGGGCACTCCAACGGAGCGTTTTTGGCCCACCTCTTGGGCGCTCGCCTCTCGAAGAAGATTGCGGCGATTGCAGCAGTGGCAGGAACGATCGGGATTCCTCAACGTGACGGCGGCATGAAGCAGATTCCCAGACCAGGTGAGCCGGTATCCGTGTTGATCGTGCATGGGAAAGTCGATCCGATGGTGCAGTACGACTCCCACGCCCGGGCACTACTTCACGACATCGGCGCGTTGGATTCGGGCCGGTTCTGGGCTCGATGCGACGGGTGCACGATGACGCCGGTCGAAACGGCGAGCCCCAACCACAACGTGATCACTGACACATTCAGTGGAGGCAAGAATCGAACTGAGGTAACTGTTGTGTCAATCGTCAACGGGGTTCACGATTGGCCGGGAGGGATGGGTCGTCACGGTGTAGAAACCTCTACTGGAGTCAACGCTACCGACCTCATTTGGCAGTTTTTCAAGACTCATCCAAAGCAGCACTGAGGCCCCCGCTTGAGGCCAACCGGGAGGGTCTGCGGAAAAGACTCAAATTACTTGATAGGATAGGACTCAATGCTCGCTAACATTCTTGGCGGGAAAAACGTCATAATAGGTGTTCTCGGGTTTCGTCCGAGACCCGAGTCCATTTATGTCCGCACCACAAAATAACGTTAACAACAGCTTTAGAAGTCTAAATCTCTCCCCCTCACTGATCGAAATCCTCGATCGCCTAGAATTCACTACTCCAACGCCCATTCAGGCAATGGCGATTCCGGTCGCACTGGAAGGTCGCGACGTCACCGGTGTTGCTCAGACCGGAACCGGAAAGACGCTTGCGTTTGGCTTGCCCATCCTGCAACATTTCCAGTTAAAGCCCGGCGTTGCCCTGATCATCGCGCCGACTCGAGAGTTGGCAATTCAGATAGACGAGGTTTTTCAGAAAGTCGGACGCCCGTTGGGATTCCGCACCGCTTTGCTGATCGGAGGCGCCCCAATGGGCCGACAGGTCAGCCAGTTGAAGGGCAGGCCCCATGCGATCATCGCTACGCCGGGACGCCTAAAGGATCACCTCCAACAGCGAACAGCTCGGCTCAATCATGTATCCATCGTGGTCCTTGATGAGGCCGATCGGATGCTGGACATGGGCTTTGCGCCAGTAATCCGCGAGATCCTCGGCCAAGTAACGAAGGAGCGGCAGACAATGCTCTTCTCCGCGACGATGCCGTGTGAGATCGTCGAAATCGCCAAGAACTACATGATCGATCCGGTTCGGATCGAGGCGCCAAGAGCCAACGTCACCGCCGATCTCGTCGCGCAAGAGCTCTATGTCGTTCGGCACGAAGATAAAGGGAATCTCTTGAGCAGGCTTCTCGACGAGAACAAGGGAAGCGTGCTCGTCTTCGCACGTACTCGCCACGGCGCCCGCAAGGTCGCTCACCATGTGCACACGTTGGGGCATCCTTCAGCCGAGCTCCACGCCGACCGGACCTTGGCCCAGCGCCGCAGCGCACTTGAAGGGTTTAAGCGGGGCGACTATCGTGTACTCGTGGCGACCGATATCGCGGCGCGCGGCATCGACGTCAAACAAATCTCGCTCGTCATCAACTATGACTTGCCCGACAATCCCGACGATTACGTTCACCGAATCGGACGAACTGGCCGAGCCGGCGAATCGGGCCGGGCCATCACGCTCGCCACTCCTGAGCAGATGAACGGGATTCGCGATATCGAGCGTGCAATAAAGAACGAGATTCCTCTGTCCGAGAACAGCGAATTGCCCCGAGAGAGGCAGGCTCCGTTCGCTCGTCCGACATTCGGTCGAGGAAAGGGCACTCCTCACCAGACCGGCCGACCCCAAATCTCGCGGGGAAACCATTCGTACTCGCAACCGCAAAGCGGTCCCCGATCGGGATCGAAACCCAAGCCGATGGCCCGCCGCTAGTCCTTAGTGGCGGCCCCCCGCATATCGCTTCAGCTTTCGTTTGCCTGATCCGAGGCGCCCGTCGCTTGTTCCCAACAGTGCGCGGAGCGCCTGGATCTCATCTCGAACGTTCGCCGCCTTCTCGAACTCCATCGCCTTCGCAAGGTCCTTCATGTCCTTCTCCAGGTTGTCGATGAGCAGGGGGATATCCTCGATCCGAATCGGAGCACCGTCCTGCCCGATCTTGGTCTTGAGTTCATTGCTGTATTGAGATACAACCTCGGCGACCGACTCATACGACCGAATCGTCTCGCGAATGACCTTATGGACGGTAGTTGGCGATGTGCCGTGTTCCCGGTTGTATCGCGTTTGAGTCTCCCGTCTCCGGTTTGTCTCACCGATTGCGCGCTCCATTGAGCCGGTTATCGTGTCTCCATACATGATGACGGTACCGTTCACGTTGCGGGCAGCGCGTCCGATGGTCTGGATCAGGGACGTCTCCGATCGAAGGAAGCCCTCCTTGTCGGCATCGAGGATCGCGACGAGGGTGACTTCCGGCAAGTCGAGTCCTTCTCTCAACAGGTTGACTCCGACGATGACGTCATAGACGCCCAAGCGAAGGTCGCGCAAGATCTCGGGCCGATCCAACGAATGGACGTTTGAGTGGATATACTGAACTTTTACCCCGAGATCTTGAAGATAACCGGTCAAATCCTCCGACATCTTTTTGGTTAGTGTCGTCACCAACGTGCGCTGACCAAGGGCGACCCGCTTCTGGATCTCCCCGATCAGGTCATCGATCTGGCCTTTGGTCGGGCGGACGTCGATCTCGGGATCGATGACATAGGTTGGCCGGATGATCTGTTCGCAGACCTGGCTTTCGGTTTCCTTCTCAAAAGGCCCGGGAGTCGCGCTTACGTAGACGACCTGAGGCACGCGCTCAAGGAACTCCTCGAATCGAAGTGGCCGGTTATCCAGTGCACTCGGGAGCCGGAAGCCGTAGTCGACGAGAATCGACTTACGCTGCTTGTCTCCGTTGTACATTGCTCGAACCTGCGGAAGCGTCTGATGACTCTCGTCGATGAAGACGATCGCGTCGCTCGGAAGAAAGTCCAGGAGCGTGTAGGGGGCAGTGCCAGGTGCGCGACCGTCGAAGTACCGCGAGTAGTTTTCGATGCCGCTGCAATACCCGACCTCCTTCATCATCTCGATGTCGAAGTCGGTCCGCTGGCGCAACCGTTGGGCCTCCAGCAGTTTCCCTTGGGACACGAACATCGCGCACTGGGCCTCCATCTCCGCCTTGATCTGCTCGATGACATCGTCCATGCGCTCCCACGGCGTCACGTAGTGGGTGGCGGGAAAGATCGACACCTTGACCGGTTCGTCGAGAACCTCGGCGGTCAACGGATCGAAAAGCCGGATTCGCTCCACTGTGTCGCCGAAGAACTCGACTCGCGTCACGATTTCCTCGTCCTTGGGCTGGATCTCGAGGGTATCGCCCCGGACCCGGAATGTGCCGCGGTCGAGCACCATTTCGTTGCGCGTGAACTGCATGGAAACGAGTTTCTTGAGCGCTTCGTCGAGATCGAACGTAGAACCGGTCTCGAAAGTGACGACTGCTTCCGCATATTCGCTCGGCGATCCCAAGCCGTAGATGCAAGACACCGAAGCGACCACGATTATGTCTCGGCGCTCGAGCAAAGCGTGAGTGGCGGCGTGCCGGAGGCGCTCGATCTCCTCGTTTGTCGACGAATCCTTCTCGATATACAGGTCGGCGCCCGGTACGTACGCTTCCGGCTGGTAATAGTCGTAATAGCTGATGAAGTACTGAACGGAATTGTCGGGAAAAAACGCCCGAAACTCCTGACAAAGCTGGGCAGCGAGCGTCTTGTTGTGGGCAAGGATCAGGGCCGGACGCTGGGTCTCGGCGATGACGCTTGCCATTGTATAGGTCTTTCCTGTTCCAGTTGCGCCGAGCAGCGTTTGAAACCGATAGCCGGACTCGAGTCCATCGACCAGTCCGGCTATCGCGGTCGCCTGATCGCCTTTGGGCTCAAAGTCTTTCGAAAGCACCAACGGCCGGTCGAACGGGACGATAGACATAATTCTACTTATTATATCAAAAAGGACGGCAAATCCAGCTACTCGCTTATCCCGTAGATCGCACCGTAATAGTCCCAAGCCGGATCGGTGGCGAGGCGGATAAAGGAGATCTGTCCGGCGTGGAAGTAATCCTCGGCAGAGAGATGCGAGATTGCCAAAGGCGATGGCATTACGGCCCCCCACGAGCATCCCAGGGCATCGAGCGGTTGGTCTGCAAACCGTTCGCGGAGGTATTGGATCAGTTCGCGATGCGATTGGTCGAGCATTTCGAGGAGTCGATCGTAGTCCGTCTCGTCGACGACGCAATCGTCATAGTCGGGCTCCGACATTGTCTTCATCGATTCGAGTGCCGTGCGATCGTCTACGATCAGGTGCTGGATCGTCTCGATCACGTTCTTGCACTCCCGATACGGCTTCCAGTCGAGTTGTTCCAGCGTCAGTCCCTGCAAGTGCCGGAGGAGGTAGGCACGGGACTTTTCTACGGCGATAATGAAATCCTCATTGGTAACTGCCATAGGAATAGTATACGCACGTCTGCTATTGGTGATCAAGTACATTCTGTCCCATGAGTCCGAAGCGATGTTCGTGGGTTTTGGCAGCTCTGGCGTCGGCAGGCGCAGTACAGGCGCAGACTTTGACTGTGTTTGCAGCCGCTTCTCTTAAGGAATCGGTGACGCGGATCGCGCGGCGGTTCGAGGCGACCCATCCGGGCACGACCGTCGTTCTGAATTTCGCCGGATCTCAGCAACTTGTTGCTCAGTTGCGTTCAGGAGCCCAAGCGGACGTCATGCTTAGCGCCGGGTTCGAGGCAATCCGGAACCTCACCTACAAGCCAGACTCTCTTCGGCTATTCGCGCTAAACCGGCTGGTTGCGATCGTTCCGTCGAGCGATCGGACGGCCCATTCCTTCCGGGATCTTGACCGGCTGGGGAGCATTGTGGTTGCGGACAAGGCGGTGCCGGTCGGGAACTACACCCAGATCATGCTAACGAGCGCATCAAAGCGCTTCGGCGCCAATTGGCGCGCACAAGTTGAGGGGCATATCGTGTCGCGGGAGCAGGATGTCCGGTCGGTTCTCGCCAAGGTAGAACTGGCTGAAGCGGATGCCGGCATCGTCTATACAACAGACGCTCGGGCCGCCAGCGGAAAGGTCAATGTCGTCCCGATTCCAAACGACCTGAATATACAGGCTGAGTATCCGGCGGTGTCAATGGATGATCGGGGCGCCCAGTTCGTCAAAGAGTTGTTTTCGGACGCGTCTCAGCGAGATTTCAAGGCGGCTGGATTCGGCTCGCCGCTTGAACCACGTCCAACTAGATTGACATCGGGAAGCTTGGTTAGGCTTTTCGATGCCTCCACCCTCGCCCGCCTCCCGGCGACCGCGTTCACTGTCGTGTTGCATGGTCATAGGGAAAGCTATCGCGGGTACGACCTGCGCCCAAGCCTCCAGAAGCTTGGAGGAAGGAGGTTGAAATTGAAAGGCGCCGACCAATATGAAGTGCAACTAAACCTTGGACAATGCCTTGAAGGGGGATGCTATCTTGTGACGATGAAGGACGGAAACCTTGAGATATTCCTCCCCAACCAACCGCCTAAAGCCTGGGTTCGCTGGCTGCGTTCGATCGATTTGCGGTAGAGCATGGGCAAGATCGTCGGTCGGTGGGGAGGCTGGATGGTCGCAGGGGTGCCCCTGCTTGCTTTCCTTGCCCTGCCGATCTTCGCGATCGCGTGGCGGGCACTGGGAGCCGGCGTCGCGGCGACCGACGAGTTCAATCAGGCGGTACGGCTTAGCTTCGAGACTTCACTTGCCAGCATCGTAGCGATCGTAATTCTGGGGACACCGCTCGCATTTGCTCTGGCTCGATTCCGGTTTCCGTTTTGCCGCTTGGTTGGCGTTATGGTCGACCTTCCGGTGGTGTTGCCACCTGCCGCCGCCGGCATCGGATTGCTCTTGGCGTTCGGGCGGCATGGAATCGTCGCTACCTCCTTTGCGTTCACAACAACGGCGGTCATTATGGCGCAGATATTCGTGGCGAGCCCATTCTATATCCGGGCCGCCACGATCGCGTTCAAGGGGCTCAACCGAGACCTAGAGGAGTCGGCGGCTCTGGACGGCGCACGCCCGCTTGACATATTCGGTCGGGTGACGTTGCCGATTTGCTCAAAGTCTTTGCTGAGCGGAGCGATCACGTCGTGGGCACGAGCGCTTGGAGAGTTTGGCGCGACGATCCTGTTTGCCGGAAACCTCGTCGGTAGGACCCAGACAATGCCTCTTGCCATCTACCTGGGCTTCGAATCGGATCTCGATTTGGCCACTAAGATTGCCGGAATCCTACTCGCTATCGCTTCCGGAGCGATCTTGACGGTTCGATGGTTGACCGATCGTTCGGGCGAATAGCGGCAATTCTCAGAGCTTTTTAGGGAATCCGGCGAGGCTGCGGGGGTAGAACCGGTCTTAATGCGTTCTTACCTTTGGCCGTCACTCCTTCTGGCCGTTCTTTTCGTTCGGCCCGCTATGGCTCAGGTCGACCCGGATCAAGGCCAGGACACGCCCGAGAAGCGGGTATCCAAAGTTGAGCAGCGCCGTAAATACCATCCCACTCCCGTAAAGGGCATGTCGGCGGCTGATTGGCTTAACGGCTTCAAACAGCATGAGAAGCTTGAGGCTGACAGCCCATTCTCCGGCATTAAGTGGCGAAGCGTCGGGCCGGAGACGGAGAGCGGCCGGGTTAACGTGATCGTGGCGCCTGCCGGTAGTCCGAACCAGGTCTACGTCGCGTTCGCCACCGGAGGCCTCTATCGGACCGACGACGACGGCGTCTCGTGGACTTCGCTCTTCGATAACCAGAGTTCGTTCGGAATCGGGGCGGTAGCGGTGAGCCGGGATGGAAAGACGATATGGGTCGGTACCGGAGAAGAGAACAGCCAACGAACAAGCTACGCCGGCACTGGCGTCTTCAAGAGCACAGACGAGGGCAAGACGTGGCAATGGATGGGCCTGCCGGAGAGCCATCACATTGGCAAAATCCTGATTGACCCGAAGAACGAGAAGACGGTTTACGTGGCAGCATTGGGGCACTTGTACTCGGAGAACCCGGAACGGGGCGTCTATAAAACGACCGACGGGGGAAAGACGTGGGACCTTGTGCTCAAGCAGGACGAATGGACCGGCGCCGTTGACCTGGCAATGGACCCGCGAAACCCCGAGATCGTATACGCGAGCATGTGGCAGAGGGACCGCCGCAGTTGGGACTTTCTAGAGAGCGGTCCCGGTAGTGCGCTCTATCGCACTGCGAACGGTGGGCGAACCTGGAGCAAGGTGAACGACGTCCCGTTTGGCGATGCCGCAGGACGTATCGGACTTGCGCTTTGTGCCTCGCATCCGGATACCGTCTATGCGTTCGTCGATAACCAATCGGAGGACCCCGATTGGGCAGACGTCGATGAGCATGTCCCCAGCGGTCGCATGACGCCACGTCGTTTCGTGCTGCTCGACGAGGAACAGGTTCAGTTGATCGACAAGGACAAACTGCAGTCGTTTTTGAAGACCTACGATTCAAGCCTAAAGGTCGACGACGTTCTCGGCCAGATCAAGGCCAAGAAGTTGACGATGGCTCAGTTGGTCGAAAAGCTCAAGGAGAAGTCGCCGAACGCGTTCGGCTCGGAGGTCGGAGCCGAGCTGTACCGTACCGACGATGGTGGCAGAACTTGGCGGCGCACCGACAGGGGGCAGTTTGGTCCGTTTGGTGGATACTATTGGGGCAAAGTCTGGGTGAATCCGGTCGATCGGGACGACGTGTACGTAATGGGCCTTCCATTGCTTCGTTCGAAGGACGGGGGCAAGACCTGGTCTTCTGTGTTCCAAAGGGCCCACGTAGACTATCACGCGGTCTGGAACGACCCGCGAGATTCTCGTAAGGTGTGGGTCGGCAACGACGGCGGACTCTACCTTTCTTACGATGGTGGGACAACTATCAAGCACCTTAACAACTTGGCGGTCGGCCAATCGACGACTCTCGCCGTGGATAACAAGATTCCCTACAATATCTACACTGGTCTTCAGGACAATGGCACGATGCGTGGCCCTAGCACCTATCGGCCCGGCATCAGCAATCCGGAATTGTGGAAGTCGATCGGAGGCGGAGACGGTAGCGCGGTCGCAGTCGATCCTCGGAAGGACGGCGAGGCAGTCTATACTGCGTCTCAGTTCGGCGAACATTCGGGCCTGAACCTGACGACCAACGAGTCGTGGAACGCCCGACCCTCGGCGCCAAAAGGGGATCCGGCGTTGCGATTCAACTGGATTTCCCCCATCCTCGTGTCGCCTCACGATCCCGACATCCTGTATTGTGGAGCGCAGCGACTCTATAGATCGTTCGACATGGGGAGGCACTACCAGCCGATCTCGCCCGATCTCACGAAGAACCAGCCAAACGGCAACGTGCCATTCTCGACGATCAAGGACATCAGCGAGAGTCCGATCAGGTTCGGTCTTATCTATGTCGGCTGCGATGACGGCAATGTCCAGATGACACAGGACGGAGGCTACGAGTGGTCGAAGATCTCCACTCCCACTCCGGACAAGTGGGTATCGCGTGTCGTCGCGAGCAAGTGGGACGAGAAGACGGTATACGTTGCGCAATCGGGCTATCGGGAGGACGATTTCACGCCCTATATCTGGAAGTCGACGGACTACGGAAAGAGTTGGAGATCGATCGCAGGAAACCTGCCGATGGAGACGGTGAACGTCGTGCGGGAGGACCCGAACCGTAAGGACGTAATGTATGCCGGAACTGATATGGGCGTGTACATTACTTTCGACGGTGGCGAGACATGGGAGATTCTAAAAGGAGGCATCCCAAACACTCCAGTTCACGATCTAGTGGTCCAGGCACGGGACAACGAATTGGTCGCGGCGACTCACGCCAGAAGCATCTGGGTTCTGCAGTTGGAGAAGGTGCTCAGCCTGACACCTGCCTTACGCAATACCGATCTCAAGCTCGAACCGATTGACGACGTCTCATCGTCCACGAGTTGGGGTTATGACCGTAAGCAACGTTGGGACACTAGCCCTCCGTCCGCCCCGAAGCTCACCGGCGCCTTCTGGACGAAGGTGCCAGGTAAGGCAACTTTCAGAATCAAGAGCAAGGACGGAAAGGTCGTCAAGGAGTCTACGTTCGATGCGGTTCGCGGATTCAATACTCTGAGTCTGGACCTCGAGTTGACCCCGCAAAAGCTGGTCAAGCAAGCGAAGCGGCAGAACGTCAAAGCTGCGGAGGCGATCTTGGATCCGTATGAGGCGACCCGGGCAACCTATGTGCCGGTAGGACAATACACGCTTGAACTTCTTGTGGGCCCCAAGACGGTGACCCAGAACTGGAAGGTGTCGAAATAGGTTAGTCACGTAAAAACGTGAGTGCTTCAGACTTGAGGAAGGACCCACTATAGACTTAGGCACACTACTGATAAAAATGCGACCGACGTTCTTATTCACAGATTTGGGAGGAGTCCTGCTTACCAACGGGTGGGACCATAACGCCCGCAAGTGTGCGGCCGATCATTTTGGATTGAACGAAGGGGAACTGCAGCGTCGCCACGAGGCGGTCTTCCCGAACTACGAGCAGGGATTCAACACGTTGAGCGAATACCTGGATTTCGCCGTGTTTCATCTGCCGAGGCCCTTCTCGAAGGATGAGTTTGTGGACTTTATCATGAGCCACTCGAAGCCGTTTCCCGACATGATCGAGTTCGTGAAGGCGCTCAAGGCCAAATACGGACTGAAGGTGGTTGCCGTGAGTAACGAGGGACGGGAGATCGCGAAGTATCGCATCGACACGTACGATCTGAGCGCCTTCATCGACATCTTTATCGTGTCCGCGTTTGTGGGAAGGAGAAAACCGTATGAGGACATCTATCGGCTGGCCCTCGAGGTCGCCGATGCGAGAAAGGAAGAAGTAGTGTATCTGGATGACCGGGAGATGCTGGCTCAGGGCGCACAGGCATATGGTTTGGACGCCATCTGGCACCGTGACTTGGAATCCACTCGCGAGGCCCTGAAGGGGCGCGGGCTTGAACTCTAGCGTTAATACCGTTTTATGCCCGAACGGCTCATTTTTCGCTCGCAGGGTACGCAATATACCGTTTAAACGGTTAAATTAATAAGACAGATTCGATGCCAAAAACTGCTGATAAGCGTGGAATGCACATCTCTCGGATGATCACCAATTCGGTGACCTCCTTGGTCGTGATGTGCGGCGTCGTCGACCTGTTAGCATGGGGATTCCTTCTTAACGACTCGGACTCCAATCAGCGAGTCGACTGGCTCGTACGCATGAACCCGACAGCTGCCCTGCTGCTCATTCTTCTTGCGGTTGGATTCAGGTTAAAAGCCGTCTCAGCGTCGCCGAAGCTGCTGATAACTGGAAACGCAATCGGATGGCTGTCGGTGGCGGTCGCGAGCGTGAAAGTCGTTCTGCTCATGGTGAACAGCCCGCTCGGGATCGATCAACTCTTGTTTGCCAGCCGGTTCGGACCGGATTCGGCCTATCGAACCTATTCGATGGACCCGGTCACTGCTGTTTCTCTCCTAATGGTCGGCCTTGCCGTACTGCTGCTGAAGACGAGGAACAAGACGGCGATCAAGGTCTATCAGGCTCTTGGGCTGATCACCCTATGTGTTTCTCTGGTCGCGCTTGTAGGTTTCGCATACAGTGCGATGTCGATCTACAACACAGTTCAGGCTCAGAATCAGTTGCATATGCCGATCCAGACTGCGTTTTGCTTCGTGCTGCTGACGGTCGGAATTCTCAGCGCGAGGCCCGGTGTTGGCGCGATGCAGTTGTTCAACGGCGGGGGCACGGGGAGCATCTTGGCTCGCAAAGTGCTACCGCTTGCGATCACCTTCCCATTTGGCCTCGGCGCAATCCGCATAATCGGCCAGCGAATCGGGTTAGTGGATCCCGAAATGGGGGATTCCCTGTTCGTCGTGCTTAACGTCGGTCTGATGACGGTGCTAGTTGGATCGGCGGCCGGATTCTTGAACCGTACCGACGAGCAGCGCAAGCGAGCGATCAAGGAGCAGGATTTACTTGCGGCCAACCTGCGCGATGCCTTCGAGAGGGCAGAAGAGGCCAGTCGCGCAAAATCCGAGTTCCTCGCTAACATGAGCCACGAAATTCGAACGCCGATGAACGGCGTGATCGGCATGACCGAACTTCTTCTGGGTACGCCGCTGACCCTAGAGCAGCGGGCATATGCCGGGACGATCCAACGCAGTGCGGATGCGCTCCTAACGATCATCAACGACATACTCGACTTTTCCAAGATCGAGGCAGGAAAGATGACGGTCAATCCGACGGACGTGAATCTGCGAATGGTAGTCGAAGAGGTGGCACGCCTTCTCGCTCCACGCGCCCACGAAAAGGGGTTGGAACTCGCGGTATCGATTGACCCCAGCCTGCCGCTCGACGTTCTCGCCGACCCGGTTAGGCTACGGCAGATCCTTACTAACCTTGTCGGCAATGCGGTGAAGTTCACCGAACACGGCGAAGTTGCCACGAGAGTGGAACTCGTCTCAATCGTCGGGGACCGGATTACGGCTCACTTTTCGGTTAAGGACACTGGAGTCGGAATCCCTAGGGACCAGCTTCAGTCGATTTTTGAGAGCTTTACCCAAGTCGACGGAACCTCGACCCGCCGATTCGGCGGGACCGGCCTTGGCCTGTCGATCACCAAGAACCTGGTGGAGATTATGGGCGGGAAGATGGGCGTCGAGAGCGAGTTGGGGCACGGCAGCACTTTCTGGTTCGAACTCTCATTCGAAAGGGGGCGCACTCAAGACGAGGGCGTTCCAGAGGACTTTCCGGGGCTGCGAGTGCTGGCCGTCGACGACAACCCGACCAACCTTTGGGTGTTGCGCGAATTGCTCAAATCCTGGGGAATGGTGGTAGTGGAGGCCGTGTCGGGTCAAGAGGCACTTTCGATAATCGCGACTGACGGCGCGGAAGGGAAGTTGGACCTCGTCATCGTGGATCATCAGATGCCCGGCATCGATGGCATCGAGGTTGCAAGGCGGGTTATGAGCAATCCTCAACTTGCCAAGATCCCGATGATCCTGCTTTCGTCGTATGCGTCGAACGCGTCTCTGGAAGAGCTTCAGGCGGTTGGCTTTGCCGGCGCGATGGTCAAACCGGCCCAAAGTACCGAATTGCGGCGACTGGTTCATGAGGCGGTTTACCGAGCGACTAACGTTAAGGAAACGATCGAAACCGACTCTGACGAACGACAGATGATCGGCATGAAAGCGTTGATTGCGGAAGACAATATGATCAACCGCGCCGTGGCTGCCTCAATGCTGGAACGCTGGGGATGTGTGGTCGTTCAGGCTGAAAATGGCATGGAAGCAGTGAATGAGATCCGTAAGGAGCACTTTGACTTTGTGCTCATGGATTGCCAAATGCCTGTTATGGACGGTTTTGAAGCAACCGCCGCCATCCGCGAGTTCGAGAACTTGACGGGGCGCCACTCGACGATTATCGCCCTCACGGCAAACGCGATGGAGGGCGATCGGCAGAAGTGCCTCGACGCCGGGATGGATGGTTACGTATCAAAACCGATCGACGCGAAAACACTGCTCGCAACCGTGTTAAAATTCTGTTCAATAGAGCAGGCGCCCGATATCGAGAACGAAATGAGCACAGACGGAACGATCGACCTTGAAGGACTCTTGGAACGCTGCGGCGGGAGCAAGGACCTCGTGTACAAAATCGCACAGAAGTTTGCGGAAACCGGCCCTGGGATGGTTGCCCAGGTTCGAGCAGCCGTATCTGCCCAGGATGCAGATGCGGTGTATCGTGCCGCGCACCAACTGAAAGGCGCCAGCGCCACGATGGGTGCGGTACGGCTGGCGAGTGTTGCGGCTGACATCGAGATGTTGGGTAGAGAAGGCAATGTTCAGGGAGCCGCCGATCGCTTGTCCTCGCTGGAAGCGGAGTTCGACAAAGCGGTTCCGATGCTGCTTTCAGCTTCCCAATCGATCTAGCCCTGGATTGTTTTGTTCGTATGCACCTGCAATTTCGGTGGTCGGTGGATGAGTGCGGGGCCGCTGATCATCTCCTACCCGTTCCTGTCTGGCGCCAAAAGGGTGGCCGTTCGACCCTCCCCAGTAAAATCGATGTTCAATCGCCAGCAGGTTCGTTCATCTACAAGACCGACGGCACGGTCGGGCCACTCGATCAGGCAAAGGTGACTTTCAAGATAGTCTTCTATTCCGATCCCCTCGTAGCCTGTGACGCGATAGAGGTCGGCGTGCATCACGGGCGGCTCGGTGTCGAAGGTCTGGATCAGGTTGAACGTCGGAGAGCGCACGATGCCGGCGTATCCCAAGCCTTTCATAAGGCCCCGAACCCAAGTGGTCTTTCCGGCTCCCAGCGGACCATCGATCAGGACGGTATCGCCCGCCGCAAAGCGTCCGCGTAGGCTTGCGGCCCATTCGAGAGTGTCTTCAAGCGAATGAAGAAACCGTGTTTCCAACGTCAATCCAAAGCTGCCTTCGTGATCCCGGTCTGAATTGCCTGAATCGGATTGCCGTCTACATCGGTGAAATCCAACACGACTCCGCCGGGCACGTCGTGATAGGGACCGGTCCAATGCCCGCAACGGATCAGGGCATTCTTGAGGTCGTTCAGGCTTTCGACCTCGATTCCTAGAATCCAGCCGGAGCCGTTGGCTTTTTGGCCGTCGCCAAACGGGGGATGGAGCCCGATTGAACCCCCTCCTGGCAGATCGAACTGTCCCCAGCCCGGCGAAACGAACGTCGGAGTCAACTTCAATACATCTCGATAGAACGCCGCCGCTGCCTCAACGCTTGCGACCTGGCACAGAATCGTGCTGAGTTGCTTAACCATGTCGCTCAAGATACTACAGTTGATAACACTACTGGAGTGTGCCTCCGCCGTCGTACCGTCTTTGCCAAAGGAGCTTTCCGTCGGGATTGTATTTGACTACCACATAGTCGAAGCCGCTGCCCTTTCCACCCCAGGAATAGCCGGCGACGTAGATGTCACCCAGTGTGTCAGATGCGATGCCTGCCGGTTTGTCGACGTCATTGGTCGCTCCGTTGAACCTCTCGGTCCAATTCAACCGGCCGTCTTCCGAGTATTTGACGGTCAGGATGTCGCTCCCGCTTTCGGCTGAAACTGAACTGCCTGTCACCGCGACGACGTTGCCGGCTGCCAAGGTCATGGCGCATGCGGCATCCGAGAGCCCAGAGCCGTCATAGCGTTGCTGCCAAAGGGTGGAGCCGTCGGGGGAGTATTTGACGGTTAGGAAGTCGCTGCCGGATCCACCGCCAAATGATTCGCCCGTGACGAAGTAGTTTCCATGGTCGTCCATCGCGATTGCGGCCGGCTTGTCGTTTCCGTGGCCCGAACCATCGAAGCGCCGAGACCAAAGGGCCCTTCCGTCGTCGTCGTACCGGATCGTCATGTAGTCGTAGGTGGGATGGGAGCCTTGGGCGTAGCCGGTCACGCAAACCCCGCCGTGGCCATCCACTGCCAATGCGGTCGCTTTGGCGATATCGGTGGTCCGCATCGAGAATAGCCGGACCCACGAAGCGGTTCCGTCAGGGCCGTACTTGATGGTGAGGTAGTTGGCGCCTTGTTTCGCGGTCTTGGAGTAACCCGTGATGAAGCAGTTTCCTGTCCGATCGATTCCGACCGCCTCTGAGAAATCATCCTCGTTGTCGGCGCCGTTGAACGTCTTCTGCCAGACCAACCGTCCACCGGCGTCATATTTGATCGTCACACAGTCATACCCCGATCCCTTGCTCAGTGAAAAGCCGGTCACGTAAACGCAACCTGAACCGTCGACCGCCATTGACGTAGGAGTATCGAAGCCATCGCCTGTTCCGTTGAAGCGTTGCTTCCACAACAACTTGCCCGTCGGATCGTATTTCGCCGTTAGGTAGTCGGCGTTACTCGCACTGCTCTGTGAAGATCCGGTGACGAATACGTTTCCGGTGGAGTCGACTTGCACGGCAACCGCCTTGTCGTCTCCGACGACTCCACCGTCTAGCCTTTGAGCCCAGACGAGGCTGCCATCCGAGTCGTATTTGAGGGTGAGAAAATCGTATCCAGTGTCCTGGCCCTTCGAGTACCCGGTGATGTAGGAGTTGCCAGACGAATCGACAACGAGCGCCGTCGCCACGTCGTTGGCCTTGTCTAGATGAGCTTGAGTCCGGCCATGCCTCTGTCTCAAGTCATGATCGTCTGGTCGGCAGGGCACCGAAGAGCAGAGCGAAGCAATGCTGAACACGACGATTGAAATGCGCATCAGATTCATGACTCTAGAACCTGCTCCAGTTGAACGATGCCGCCACAAGGAACTGATAGCGAGCAATGTCACCGTGAATCGCAATCTGAATCGCAGCACTATACGTGGCATAGCGGTGAGCCGCATAGGAGATGCCGTGCATCGTCGTCAATTGGTAATCCTGACCGGGCATAGGCGAGAAGTAAACCAACTCGTTCGTATACTGCCATCGGCCTCCTGGGATCGGGCTGGTTGTGGAGCCGGACAGCAGCACTTGGTTGTCGTATCCAGGGCCCTCGGCCCGGCTGAGCGTCGAGATTCCAGCGTTGAAATCGCCATGGAATCCCCACTTTGTAAAGTCTCGACTAGCCAAGGCAAACACTGAATAGTCCATGCGTCCGGTACCTCCAATGTCTTTGCTTGCGGTGGGAACCTTGAGGAGGATCTTCCCGGCAACGTCGAATCCCTTCTTGTCCTGGGTGAAAAACAGATAGTGAATGCCCGGATAGGTGTCCCCCAATCCTCGGGTATGGGCGTCCTGCCAGACATAGCCGCTGGATCCGAGCAAGTATTGGAGCCGGTTATTGAGCGTCGTATATTTGAAGGTGACCGGTGTGCCGGCGATGGAATCGAGGTCGAGATCCTTGAGAGCACCCGGGTCGAATTCAAGCCATCCTGGCGCCGAAAGCTCCGCGGCGTCCGTCACGGTCGGTGTTCCGCCGGACACGCCAAGCGGGTGGGTATCAGGTGAATCTGCCGGAGGCGTCTGGGCGGATGGGCCGGCAGGCGGCGGAACCGCATTCGAGCCGGTTTGTTGGCTGGATTTCTTACTGACGACTTGGCTTTCGGCTGTCTGCGGCAAGGAATCATTTGGTTGCCGCCATATAAGTGACAAGACGCAAACCCCAATCGACAGTAGGCTCAATCCTTGCCTCCTTTTTGCCCATTTGCAGCTTCGATAGTCTGAGCAATCTCCAGCTCCTTCTGGGCAGCCGGCTTGTCACCAGACTTGCCGAGGGCATCGGCGAGTTTTCGGTGCCCATCCGACTCTTCGGGTACCAATTTCACCAATTGCCGAAAAGCCTTGACCGCCGCAGGATAGTCTTTGAGATTCAGATAGACCTCCCCAAGGGCAAACACCGAGTCGTCATCTCGCGAATCGTGAAAGCAGGCGGTTTCGAGGTACTGCCGCGCCTCGGCGAACTTTCCCTCTTTGAGCGATACTTCGCCCAACACCCCAATAGCGTGCCACTGATGGGCGTCTAGCTTTAGCGAGTATTGTGCTTCAAACTTGGCTGCGGCCACTCTATCTCGTTCGAGGAGTTCCTCTGCATATGTCGTGTGGATATCGGCGTTTCGCGGTTCGCGTACGGCCTCGGATTCAATCTGTTGAAACGACTCTTGCTCTTGTCCTTCCGTGCGGGCCACATGGATTCCCCGTTCGGCGTCCGCAGAGTGACGGTCGATTTTCAGAGCAGCTGCGAACTCCTCGAGAGCACGCTGGCTTCTGCCTATTTTCAGATAGACATTCCCCAAACCGATGTGCGCTTCAACGCCGTCCGATCTCCACTGCAGGGCCGATCGAAAGTGTGAGGCCGCAGCGATGTACTCATGTCTTGCGAACGCTCTTTCGCCTTCGTTGATCTGCGGGATATACCCAGTCGACCCACGTTGGGCGTAGGCGATTGAGACGACCAAGAACGCTCCCGCACTTAGCATTTTGGTGACCGATTCCTTGCCGATCGATAGTTCCAGTGCCTTCAGTTACCGCCTCCGAGGCTATTCTAGCCTCAATCGTTTTGCATGTCTTGTAGTTGAGCGACAATCGGCAATAATGGCTACAGACTGAGGCCGGGTAGTTTCAGGCGAAGCGGCTACGTTCCTGGAAGAAGCGACTATTCGTCAAGCCAACATCTTGGGAGGATCTACACCCAGGTAACTGTGGCAGCAAGAACCTCAAATGTGGATTTCTAGAGACTCGTGAATATGGGTGAGCCCTGTTCGTCGCCATCGCATATCGGGCCCGGCGATTAGTGTGGACTTTGCCTTACTAGGTCGCGGAAAGTATGGGCTCGACTGGTTGATAGCCGTGGTCTGAGAGGATGTGGCGCTGCTTTCGTAGTACTGCATTAACGTGCAGCTTAGGAAACTTGGGAATTCTGGACTAAGCGTCTCGGTCGTCGGGCTGGGATGCAACAACTTCGGCAGGCGGATCGACTTGGAAGCGTCTCGGGCGGTGATCGACAAGGCGCTCGACGAGGGTATCACCCTTTTTGACACGGCTGACGTGTATGGCGATCGGGGCGGTTCGGAGCTTATCCTTGGAGAGGTGCTCGGAAGCCGTCGCCAGGACATCGTGTTGGCGACAAAGTTTGGCATGTCGATGAACGACGCCGGCACACAGAGCGGCGGATCGAGACGATACATCGTCTCAGCGGTTGAAGCCAGCCTTACTCGTCTCAAGACGGACTGGATCGACCTGTATCAACTGCACGCTCCTGACTCCGCGACGCCGATGGAGGAGACTCTCCGGGCGATGGACGATCTCCTCACTCAGGGAAAAGTCCGGTATATCGGATGCTCGAACGTACCTGCATGGCAAGTTGCCGATGCCCAGTGGATCTCGAAGAGCTTGGGCATCAATCGCTTCATTTCGTGCCAAGACGAGTACAGCTTGGTCGTTCGGGGCATCGAGAAGGACCTGGTACCGGCTATGACTGCATATGGAATGGGTTTGCTGCCGTATTTCCCCCTTGCATGCGGTCTCCTGACCGGCAAGTACGCAAGGGACACGATGCCAGAAGGAACCCGGCTTGCCTCCACGCCATCCCTTGCCGACCGATATTTGAACGATCGGAATTGGCAGATCGTTGACGATCTATCGGCCTTTGTGGCTCGAAGAGGCCATTCCTTGCTCGAACTAGCGTTTAGCTGGCTTGCTTCCAGACCGACGGTTTCGAGCGTGATTGCCGGCGCCACCAAGCCGGAGCAAGTCGCGCAGAACGTCGCCGCTGTTGGATGGGATATAACTCCGGATGAACTGTCGGACATCGAGAAGATCATCATGCCGGCATGATGCCGCTGTAAACTGCTGGCGTGAGGTCGGCGGCCGACGGGCAATCGGGGAAGGAAACGTCCAGGATCGAGTCGTTTAGCGACAACGTCTTCGCGATCGCTCTTACGCTTCTCGTCTTGACGATCAAAGTGCCATCGGTTCCCGAGGGGAATCATTCGGGCTATTTGCTCGAGCAACTTGCTTTGCAGTGGCCCGAATACCTGACCTACGTTATCAGTTTCGTAACGATCCTGCTCGTGTGGATCAAGCATCATATGATGTTTGAACGGGTTCAGAAGGCGGATCACGCATTGATGTTCTTGAATGGGATGCTCCTGCTTCCGGTGACGCTTGTCCCGTTCCCGACATCGCTTCTGGCCCTGTTCATCGTGCATCCTCAAGCCCGTTACGCGGCCGCACTGTTCACCGGTTCGTTCGCCATGATCGTCGGAATGGTGTATTTGGTTTGGAAACACATTACACGCCTGAATGGCAGGCTCGGGATCGTCGAAGACGAGGTATGGCTCGACCGACAGTCGCGCAAGATTCGCATCGTGTTCTTCTTATATGTCGCGGCGTTCGGACTCACTTTCGTCTATCCCCTGGTCGGGATTGGCACGTGCTTTTTGCTCGTCATCTACCTTGCTCTACCTGAACTTAAGAACGTGGACGGCTAGGTCCGAGTTCAGCCGATAGCCATCCAGAAACTGACCCAAGAAGATCTAGAAATCTGACGACAATTGTCGTACAATCTACAGCAGACGACGACTGTCGTCAATCTGGATTGCGATGGACAAAAAACACGGGGTAGGGAGAGCAGAAGTCGAAGTGCTGCGCTTTGTCGCCGATCGACCGGGCGTTGCGGTGAGTACAGTGGCCGAGCACCTGTCCGCGACGAAAGGGCAGACTCGAACGACCGCGCTCAACACAATGGAGCGGCTCCGAAAGAAGGGGTTCCTCAGACGGGAGAAGTTGGATGGGGTCTATAAGTACTTTCCGGCGGGAGGGAAGGTCCGTCTGTTTGAGGGGCTTGTCGATGACTTCGTCGAAACGGTTCTCGGCGGATCGGTGACTCCGTTGGTCGCCTATCTGACGCAGAAGGTGGATGCCGACGACGCCCAGTTAGGCGAATTGCGGAAGCTCCTGGAAAAACTCGAAGGGGATGAGCATGTATCTTGACTCGCTTGCTCAGTCGTCCATACAGGGCGGAATCGCCATCCTGGTCTTGTACGTTGCCACGAGACTGTTTCCCGCCGTGCCTCCGAAGGTTCGACTTTGGCTATGGCGTCTGGTCTTCCTGAAACTGTTGCTTGGGCTACTTCCCCTGGAGCCGATTACGCTCAAGCTACTTCCGAGCCCTCCTGAACCGGTCATGGGTCACTTAACAAACGAAGCAATCCCGGTCGCCGGGCCTTCGATTCTAGGCAGTGTGATTCAGCAAGTACGCCCTGCGTCGAAATCGACGCCGAAGGAGAACCGGATCGACGCTTGGTCAGCACTTTACTGGATGGGCGCCCTGATGTTTGCCGGCGCTGCTTTCAGGAGGGCACGCTTATTCAGAAATGACCTGAAGACTGCGAGGCCCATATCCGACGAGGCGTTGCTTGCCAACTTGGCCGGGCTCGCAAAAACGATAGGGCGGGCCAGGATGCCACTTCTCATGGAGTCGGATGAAATTCCCACTGCCGTGGTGACGGGATACCTGAATCCAACGATTCTGCTTCCAAAGGAGGTGGGCGATTCCAATGATGTGCTGCTAGTCTTGGCGCATGAAATGGCGCACGTTCACCACCGCGATTTGGAGTGGAGCGGCCTGTTCCTTGTCGCTCAGGCGCTCTACTTCTTTCATCCACTTGTGTGGATAGCCTCTCGTTGCTATCGGGAAGCCCAGGAGTCGGCCGCCGACCAGGCGGCAATCCGGCTCTCTAGGGTCACACCACGTCGGTACGCCGAAATGCTCGTCAGGGCAACTGTCGTCGCACGACCCAGTTTGCTTTCGGCATCGATCGGAATCTCAATGGCTGGATCCACGTCAAGCATGAAACAAAGGATAAAGGACATGACTCACTTCAACGCAAAGCCGAACCCGGCGAAGATCGTCGTGGCGTTCGTTCTATCGGCCGGGTGTTTGGCGATGGTGCCTGGCTATCGGTTGGCGCAAACCGATCGGCCCCATCATCAGGCCAAGAAGCCGATCGTAGGTCAAAGCAAGCGGGCGTCCAACGCCCACGCTCGCAAGACTTCCCCTCGCAAGAACGCCGAAGCGGGCATGCGAGTTCTGGAAATTCGAAGTGGGAAAAAACTGTTGGCCAGGCTTTGGAGCCTTCCCGATATTCCAGGTTCTCCATCGCCGCTAACCGCTGACTTGTCGATCGACAACATGCCGGCGCACGAGGCGTTCAAACTCCTATTCCGTAGCTTTCGGCGATCGCTCTCGTTGGCGCCGAACGTATTGGGCAACATCACAATCTTTGCCCACAACGTCACTTTCGAGCAGGCCCTGCGAAATATGACGGGCCAAATCCACGCGACCTATCGAGTTGTAGACGGCATCTATGAGATACGTGGCCAAGGAGCCATTGGTGTCGGCGTACCGGTGATGTCGGTACAAGGACTTGGCCGACCACTTCCGCCTGCCAACCATGAGCGGCTCTTTAGCTTCAAGTGCAACGCCGAGGATGTGCGAGCGGCACTCAAGGCGCTGTTCACGACGAGCCAATTCTCGTGTATCGTCGACCCTAACGTTCAGGGCTGGGTTACGGTTGATGTGAATGGAGTGACGCTTGACACTGCAGTGCGGAACATCGTCAAACAGGTCAATGCCAATTTTCGGACGGAAGGTGGCGTCTACTTGATAACGAAGGACGCTGGCGCCGAGGGGGTATCGGAAGGGAGTTTCGTGTTGGGACCGCCGGAGAGGATGCATGTGCGCATGGATCAGGTGGACGTTCGAGAAGCAATCAGGCGGATCTTCCGAGCCGTCAACTCCAGTTATACGATCGCACCGGAGGTTCAAGGCAACGTAAGCCTCGAACTGCAAAATGTGAGGTTCGATATCGCCCTTGAGAACCTCGTTCGACAAGTCGACGCGAGCTTTCTCATCGAAGGCGGGGTTTACAATATCGTCAAGAAGCACTAAATGGGTGTGCTTATCCGATTCCGATCATAATGGCGCCTGCGGCGATAGCAGCGCAACAGGCGAGCTTCTGTCTGGAGAATCGTTCTCTAAGGATCACGATGCCGATGGCGGTTGCGAAGAGGGTACTGGTCTCCCTAAGTGCGGATACCATGCCCATGGGTGATCGGGCCATGGCCCATGTGACAATCGCATAGGCTACGACACTGGTCACTCCGCCTCCAAAGGCAAGAACGACGTCCTTTCGCGATCCGTGGAGCGCCCGGTGGCCGCCATTCTTGAGTTGAATCGCCAGGACGGCCAACCCATATACCGAAAAGCACCAGAGATTGTATTCGGTTGGCATTCCGCTACGACGAGCCGCCATGCCGTCGATGACGGTGTAGATGGCGATGACGCATCCGATCGCAAGGGCAATGAGCAGGCCGGTTCGATCCCAGTGCTTCGACCCTAAGCCAAGGCCGATGATGCCTCCCACGATTGACGCAATGCCAATCGCCTGCAGCGCGCCGGGCCTTTCGGATGCAAGCAGGAATCCACCTGTCGACACGAGGATTGGGGATGAGCCCCTGGCGATCGGATAGGCGAAGGACAGTTCATTCACCTCGTACGCCTTGGCGAGCAGCATCAGATACAACACGTGGAGGGAAGACGATGCAAGAACCATCGGCCAGACGGTGGTTGGAAACCTGATTAACGGAAGCAACGGTCCGCTGACGACAAGTGTTGAGACTCCAATCCAGCCAACCGTCCACTGACGGTCGGAGCTCTGTCGCAACAGTGCGTTCCACCCCGCATGGAGCGATGCGGACAGCAAAACAGCCGCAACGACGAGGGGAGACACTCGTTCATCCTACCTGTGCCCCGCCACCATCAAAGAACCGGGCTTTGGCTAGTTCCTGGCACGTCGAATGGGGCGCTTAGGTCTCGATGTCGATGTCGACCAGTTGAAGCTCACGACCGGCCAGCAGCTCGGAGGCCAGGGCGCCGCATCGGGGACACGCATAGACGTAGTTATCAGGCTCGAAATCGGGGCACCCGTTTGAACAGCGGCATCGAACCTTGACAGTATCCCACTCGAACGTGGCGCCCTCCGCCATTGTTCCGGCGGAGGCAACGTCGAAGGCGAACGCCATTGCCTCGGGAACGACTCCAGCCAGTTCGCCAATCAGCAGATGGAGCCTGACGATCTTGGTCGCGCACTCTTGTTCGGCGGCTTCGATCGCCATCTCGAGCACCTGATTCAGAATTCCGACTTCATGCATCGTAGGCTCGAGATGGCAGTTACCGTTCTAGGAGAATGAAGGTCGAATGATATCGCACCACTTGGCGATACGACCTTCCGTCTGATCGGATTGATTGTCCTCATCGAGGGCCAAGCCCATGAACTTCCCGCCTCGAACGCCGGCTGAGTTCTCAAACGTATACCCATCGGTCGGCCATGCGCCGACGACCTTCGCTCCCTTCTCGGTCACCTTGTCGTATACGATGCCGATCGCATCCACAAACCACTTGGCGTACTTGACCTGGTCGCCGAGTCCGAATATTGCTACCGGCTTATCGGTGAAATCGACATCGTCGATGTCATCCCAGAATCGACGCCAGTCCTCTTGGAGGAGTCCTTCGTCGACCGTCGATAGGCCGATAATGTAGCCGTCGACGAAGTCGAAGTCGTCGATCGAGGCTTTGCGGATATCGACAACGGCGGCGACGTTTCCAAGCTTTGCGGCGATGGCTTTGGCACACTTTGCCGTGTTACCGGTTGAGCTTCCGAAGAAAAGTTTGACTTCCATGAAATGTTTCCTCTTGAAATAGCAATCTGCAAAATCAGCGGCGAAGAGCAGGGGGCGGTGGTGGGAACGACTGCAGTTCCTTCATATAGTTGGCCCGCTTGAATGCAGAGGGATTCGCCACTCGCTTGTAGCTCATGCTTCCCTGCATTTGGGCGACCGACGTATACTCGTGCGACTCCAGCCACTCCTCCAGCCCGCTGACGAGTTTCCCCACGTATTCCACTCCTCGGTCGAGCAGTACCGATGCGCATGTCGCGACCTTGGCGCCCGCCATCATCGCTTTCACCACGTCTGTCCGGTTGTGAACGCCCGAACTGACGGCGAAATCCAGATCGATCCAGTCGCTTAGGAGCGCTACCCAGTGAAGCGGTAGCCGCAATTCATACGAACTGCTCCACTCGATCTTGGGCCTTACTTCTCGAGCCTCGACATCGAAGTCGGGCTGATAGAACCGGTTGAACAGCACCATGCCGTGAGCACCGGACTCGTACAGGTTCTTGGCCAAGTTCGGGAGCGAACTGAAATAGGGGCCGATTTTGACCGTCACCGGGATCTTGACCGCCCCGGCAACCGCCGCGACGATCTCCCGATACCTTTCGTCGACTTGGTTCGAGGTGACCAGAGGGTCGGTTTCAATCCAGTAGATATTCAGTTCAAGGGCGTCGGCGCCTGCCTGCTCAATCTCCTTCGCATACTGGGTCCATCCACCCATGGAAGCCCCGTTCAGGCTCGCGATCACCGGAACCTCCAGAGATTCCTTGCCCTTGCGAATGAGCTCGAGATACTGCTCGGGGCCCCGGTGATAGCTTTCGGGTGGCGGGAAGAAGCTTAGCGACTCTGAATAGCTCTCTGCGCCGTAGTCAAGGTAGTGTCCCATCATCTCGGTTTCGTGTTCGATCTGTTCCTCGAACAATGAGAAGAGGGTGACGGCGCCCGCGCCGGCGTCTTCCATCCGGCGGAGTTCGCCGGGAGTTCGGCTTAGGGGCGATGAGGCGGGAACGATTGGGTTCCTAAGGGTGAGCCCTAGGTAAGTGGTGGTCAGATTCACTTCTTAACCTCCTGAGTGGTTGCGAGGCGAGTGTAGGCGGCCCATCGATCGTCTACGTCCGTCTGAGCGCTCTGGATCAACTCCTCGAATGCGGCGGGATCACTCTGCATAAGCATGCGGTAACGCCCTTCGCGCTCAGCGTATTCACGGAGCCTTCTTGAAGGAGGTTTGCTGTCAAGCTGCATTGGGTTGCGGCCGCGTAGCGCACGAGCCGGATTGTATCGATACAGCGGCCAATATCCGCATTCGACTGCCAATTTCTGCTGGTCGAGACCTCGCTGCATGTCGATAGCATGGGCAATGCAATGGCAATAAGCGATGATCAGGGACGGTCCTTCGTGGGCCTCTGCCTCGATGAATGCCTTGATCGTTTGCGAGTCCTCAGCCCCAAGCGCGACTTGGGCGACGTAGACGTTGCCATAAGTCATCGCCATTCGTCCAAGATCCTTCTTCGCGGTCGGCTTTCCTCCGGAAGCGAACTTGGCAACCGCGGCGCGCGGCGTGCCTTTGGAGGCTTGGCCGCCGGTGTTCGAATAGACCTCGGTGTCTAGGACCAAGCACCTGACTTTCTTGCCACATGCCAAGACGTGGTCAAGACCGCCATAACCGATGTCGTAGGCCCAACCGTCCCCGCCGATAATCCATACCGACTTGTCCACGAGGCTGTCGGCCAGTTGGAGGAGCGTGACGAGGTCTGGCCGGGTTGTGCCTTTCAGCCTCGCCTTTAGCTCGTCCACGCAAGCACGACGTTTCCTTCGGGTCGCTTCATCTGCTTTCTCGGGAGCGGCCAAGGTATCGGTCACTTCGTCGCCCAAGGTCTCGCGGTTCGGTTCAAGCAGGTGAAGTGCCTGCTGTCGTTGTCCGTCCAAAGCGATGCGCATTCCAAATCCAAACTCGGCGTTGTCTTCGAAGAGTGAATTGCTCCATGCTGGACCGCGGCCCGTATGGTTCTTGGCCCATGGGGTTGTTGGGAGATTCCCGCCGTAGATGCTGCTACATCCAGTTGCGTTTGCCATTAGTAACCGGTCTCCGACCAATTGGCTGAGCAGTTTGAGGTAGGGCGTCTCCCCGCATCCGGCACAAGCACCGCTGAACTCGAACAGGGGCCGGAGGAGTTGGATCGACTTCGCGTTGTCGTAGATCGGTTCCTCAGCCATAGCCGGCTCGTCCGGCAGAGTCTGGAAGAAGCCCCACGCCGCCCGCTGCTCGTCGGTAATTTCGATCACCGGATTCATGTTGATTGCCCTACGGCTGGAATCACTCTTGTCGCGTTCCGGACAGACCTCGACGCAGAGAGCACAGCCGGTGCAGTCTTCGGCTGAAACTTGGATCGTGAATCTTGATCCCTCGGCGTCGCGGAACTTCGGCGTGGCGGACCGGAATCCGGACGGGGCGCCGATTAGGTCCGCTTCGGCAACCATCTTGGCGCGTATGACGCCGTGGGGGCAGTTCAGCACGCACTTGCCGCACTGTGAGCAGACTTCAGGATCCCAGTACGGTATATCAAGACTGATCGATCGCTTCTCGTACTGGGTCGTGCCGGTCGGGAAGGTGCCGTCGACCGGCATTGCGCTCACCGGCAGTTGGTCGCCTCGTCCCGAGATGATCTCGCCAAGAACGTCTCGCACGAATGCGGGAGCTTCTGCCGGTACTGATTCTCGCATACCGACTCGGCTGAAAGCCTTTGCGGGTACGATGACCGGCTTAAGTGCGGCAAGGGCAAGGTCGACCGCCGCGAAGTTCTGTTCAACTACGCGTGGTCCCCTCTTGCCGTAGGTCTTCTGGATCGCCTCCCTTATCTTTGCGATCGCTTCATCGGGCGGTAGGATTTTGCAGAGCGCAAAGAAAGCCGTCTGCATGATCGTGTTGATGCGCACGCCCATTTTGGATTCGTGAGCAACCGTATAGGCATCGAGAACATAGAGGGAAAGGTTCTTGGCGATCACCTGCTGCTGGAATGAGAGCGGGAGATGTTCCCACAACTCGCCTGGCTGGTAAGGACTGTTGACGAGAACAGTCGCACCGATGTCGGCTTGGTCGAGTACAGCGTAACGGTAGATTAGGCCGAATTGGTGGATGGCGACGAAGTTCGCCTTTTGAATGAGATAGGTGCTTCGAATCGGATTCGGGCCGAAGCGAAGGTGGGAAACGGTGACCGATCCAGACTTTTTGGAGTCATAGACGAAATACCCTTGCGCCCAGTTTTCAGTCTCGCCGCCGATGATCTTGATCGAATTCTTGTTGGCGCCCACCGTGCCGTCCGCCCCGAGTCCCCAGAACACGCCTCGGAAGGAGTCCTTATCCTCGGCGCTGAACGAGGAATCCACATCAAGGCTGAGGTGCGTCACGTCGTCTACGATCCCGACGGTGAAGTGGTTGTGAGGGGATTCGACGGCCAAATTGTCGAAGACCGCCTTGACCATCGCGGGCGTGAACTCCTTGCAGGACAGTCCGTATCGGCCCCCGACCACGATCGGCCGGTTGCGGTGTGGCTGCTCGACCAAGGCAGTCACCACGTCCTGATAAAGGGGTTCGCCGATTGCTCCCGGTTCCTTGCAGCGGTCTAGGACCGCTAAGGAACGGACCGTTGCGGGGAGAGATGCCACGAAGCGCGGGATATCGAACGGACGGTATAGCCGGACCTTGACGACACCGACCTTTTCGCCTTTGGCGGTCAAGTGGGCCACCGTCTCCTCTGCGCACTCTGCGCCCGAGCCCATCATCACGATGACTCGCTCCGCATCCGGAGCGCCGACATAGTCGAATAGGTGGTAGGAGCGGCCGACGAGCGTCTGCAGCTTGTCCATTTCGCTTTGAACGATGTCGGATACCTTTTGGTAGAAGGGGTTTGCGGCTTCTCTAGCCTGGAAGAACACGTCCGGATTCTGGGCAGTGCCTCTTAGGACAGGATGGTCTGGACTGAGAGCCCGTTCGCGGTGCGCTTTGACTAGGTCCTCGTCGATCATCTCTCGGATCGTTTCATCTGGAATCTCAAGGATCTTCTGAACCTCGTGAGATGTCCGGAAGCCATCGAATGCATTCAGAAACGGAACTCGAGATCTTAAAGTAGATGCGTGAGCAACGAGTGCGAGATCCTGGACTTCCTGGGGCGATCCGCCGAAAACCATGGCCCATCCGGTGGATCGGGTGGCCATCACGTCCGAGTGATCTCCAAAAATAGACAGGGCGTGGGTGGCGACTGTCCTCGCCGCGATGTGGAAGACCGCCGGAGTGAGTTCACCGGCGATTTTGAACATGTTCGGGATCATCAGGAGGAGTCCCTGACTGGCCGTGAACGTTGTGCTCAGCGATCCCGCCTGAAGTGCGCCGTGCAAGGCGCCAGCAGCGCCTGCCTCGCTCTGCATTTCCTGCACGACGGGGATGCTTCCCCAGATGTTTTTGTACTTGCGAACGCTCCATTCGTCGCATAGCTCCGCCATGTTGCTTGACGGAGTGATGGGGTAAATGGCGATGATTTCACTCGCTCTATAGGCGATGCGGGCAGCGGCTTCATTGCCGTCGATCGTGATCCAAGATTTCACGGCTGACCTCCAAGTGGTCGAGAGGAATAGGTGCAGTCCGGGACAGTTAGGGGGCGTACGCACGTGGAATACGTTGCGTCGACTAGCTTAGTCGTCGAGGCGGCGGCGCCCTTGCGAACCTGACGCCACGCCTCTGCGCGGGCCGTTCGGTGACTTAGCACTAACGCGATTATTACGCATGCAGATTGGTCCGCCAGCTTCTAAATGACGGATTTCTTCTCTTGTAGTGGGAAATCAGGACACGGCGCATGTCGAGTCGAACGACCCGGCCAGCTGAGTTCGGATCGGGCCCCTAGTCGCCTACAATTACCGGTCCGACTCTCACCTCGTCGGTTGACATCCGACCCTCTTTGAGGACAAGGGCAATACCTCCGCGAAGCAGGGGCCGATCCCAGTCTGAGGCCTCCAAGAGGCGTTTGCCGTCGACGATGCCGACGAGGTCGTTCCCAACGACTTGGAGCCTGAGCAAGTGGGTCTCACCCAATTCCCATTCAAACAGCGCCTCTTGAAGCAATTCTTCGCCATCAAGGGCTTTGACCAGCCGGACGCCGCCGCCACGAACCAATTCCAAGGCGTAGTAGCGCTTCATGCCCTGCACTCTGGCAGCTATTCCGGCGGTTTCTGCCAGATGAGGCGTGATCGCCGCTTCGACCTCGTAGTCAGTCCATTCCCGGCATCCGGTCATAAGTAAGCCGGTTCCTTCGTTTTGCACGATCCTGAATGGTTCGCCCCACGAGAGGTGTTCGGAAACGCCGCATACCCATTGCTGCTTCCATGCGTCGCCGGCAACCTGCCGGAAGGTGGTTGAGGGAGCGCCATCCCATGTGAGGTAGTCCAAGTAGACTCGCTCGCCGGCATCGTTCGATTGGATCTCGATGCCCAGTTCGGTGATCGGATTGCCGTGAACGAAGGGTAAATCCCACGTCACGATTCCGGCGCCTCCCGGTAACAGTTGTTCGGCCGTCCGACGCGTGATCTGCGGTTCTCCCCCGTCTGGGTAACAGGTCAGGATCAGCGAGATCGCAACTTGAGCCTGGTTCGACTCATCGGCCTCGACTCGCAGGCGTACGGTTTGTCCCGCGTAAACAGTCGGTGAAGCCAGTAGCGAGTAACCGCCCATCTTTTGAACGGTCGGCGTGGGAAATGTCTCGGTGAGGACACGTGCCACTTTGCCCAGGCAGCGGACGACCAGGGACCGGTGGCCATCCAAAGAATGCCCGGCGATGTTGTCGATTTCGCAATTTTCGGCACGAAAACCTTGTACAGATCCTGGCAGCTCAAAGTGAAACCGGGCCCCCGATTTCGGTGCTATAGGCGTTTCCTCACGCAGGACGCGCCCTGAATTGTATACGTATAGGGCTTCGCGCGCAGCGTCGGTCACACAACGACCGCCGTCGGCGGTGGGCAAGTAGATCTTATCGGCAACGGGTCCTCTCCAGTCGCGACCACCGGCTAGACCGTCGAGGCCGTTGCGAACCCCCATGATGCAGCCGACGTTGCCGGAGTTGCAGTCGGTATCCCAACCGCAGGTGTTGGCGATCATCAGCGATCGGCCGAAATCGCCATTGCCATGAAGGAGGGCGTGAATAATGATGGCGTGATTCGGGACCGTATGGCAGTTGCCGCCGTACTTGTCGTAGCCGTAATGCGCTTCGATTTTCTCAAATCCGGATTGCCAGTCGAGGCCCTGGGAATGCCAATCCCGAATGTCGTCGATCATCCTTCGAATCACGCCGTCGGCAGGAATAAAGGTCAGGGCAGTATCGAAGAGGCGATCCCAATCGCTTTCGACGAACGCCATCGCTTCGAGGGCGGCGACGACCTGGGCACAGTGAATGGCCATTCCATCGTGGCTCACCGATCCGGCGCGACGCGCAAAGTCGGCCGCCTTCTCTGGATCTCCCGGGTGAATCAATCCCCAGCCGTCGATGAAAATTTGGGCTCCGATCTGTTCGGCGACGACCGGTCCGTTGGTCGCAATAGACCCGCTTGCCGGCGGCATGATGCCGTGCTTCATCCTAAGGAAGGCGGTGTGCTCGGTCGACATCCCCATGCCGCCCCACCAGAGAATGGTCCGATTCTCGATGATGTAATTCAGCCATGTTTGGCCGATCTGTTCAGGGGTCAAGTTCGGAGAGTAGTCGTAATCTTCAAGCGCGCGCAGGAAGGTGAAGGTCCCAGAGATATCGTCGTCTGTCACGACGAGCGGTACGTTCAGCCGATCATGGACGTAATATTCGACTTCTCCAAGCTTCGCAAGAATTTCGCGATAGGGCCAGCCCTCGAATGGACGGCCAAGGTAGACGCCGATGATCTTGCCAAGGACTCCGGCGTAGGTTCGGGAAAGGGTTTCGGTTAGCATTTTTCTTGCGGGTCCGGGGGAGTGGAGCGAGGGTTACGGGTCGGAAGGAATGGCGCCAAACGGCCATCGCGTATCTGACATTATTGCCCTTTGTTCATCACAAGATGGCTTCTTCACGCGACATCCAAACACCTCTTCGCCCTGCAAGCAGGCTACTGCGGGTTTAGTATGCTGATTGGGCCGGGTTTGGCGGTTATTTGAACCCAACCGGTGGGATCGCGCTTGGTCCAGACGGCCCCTTTGAGCTTGCCAGTGCCCAAGGGGATCCAGATGGACTTGCCGTACAAGAACGGTGGAATCGTGAGCGGGGCTTCGATCGGCTCCTCGGCAGCGAGCACTGCATTCGCGGGATAGTCACGCACGTCGGTAACGCCCATTTTAAGTGATCGGGCATAAACGGCATCTCCCAGAATCGTGTCAACGTAAAGGGACTCTCCGATGAAGGCATTCATGCCGGAATCGTCCTTCTTGCCCAGCAACGATGGGGAAGGGAATGTGACGGCGGCTTTCTGAACGAGAGGATCGACATTGGCCTCGAGCCACTTATCAAGTTGTTCCTTTGTGACTCCCATCGCGTCGAGGGGCCCTAACCGACCAGCGGCCATGTCGTCCCGAATCCACCGGAGCATGAGCTTTTCGCCGAGATAGCCGTCTGCCCAATACTCGGGTGAAGTGTAGCCGCCGATCGGAGGAAGAGTCGCATGTCCGTACTCGTGAGCCACTTCGCGTGCCATCTCAACCGGATCGGTGAAGCTTGCCATGTCGTAGATGTAGATCGTGTTGACCGGCACATCGACCGGTTTGTGAGTGCGGAGGTCGATGCCCTTGTCGACATCAAAGAGCTGCTCGCCACCCGGTCTTCCACCGAAGCACAGGTACACCTCGACCAAGCCGCCGTCGAATTGCGGACTGTGCGTCAGGCCGAGACGGTCGTAATTGAGGTTCCACAGGCGCAAAAGCATCTGCGTGACTTGGCCGATCCGATCTCCCTTTTGCTCTTGGGCGAAGACTCGGAAGTACTTCTGAAGGCGTAGCCGGCTCGTCTGGGCAAAACCATCTGTCATCCATGGAAACTGCCAGGGGGTTTTGTCGACTCCGAACTTCTTCGGAGACTCCTTGGGAGGGTCAAGGGGCTCAACCGGGCCCTGGTACATCAGAATAGTCGTGCTTTTGGGCGGCATCTGAAGAGTGACCTTCTTCCAGAGTACGCCGTCCTGTTGTGAACTTGTCAGGAGGTGGGCAAGTAACAGGGCCGCAATCATCAGTGCTCTTCGGCTTCCAGAAATCTTTCAGCGTCAATTGCTGCCATGCAACCTGTGCCGGCGGCCGTTACGGCTTGGCGGTAGACGCTGTCCGCCACGTCGCCGGCGGCAAAAACCCCAGGAATATTCGTCTTGGTTGAACCGGGTTGGGTCTTGATATAACCGACCGAGTCCATTTCAAGGACGCCGTCGAACAGTTCTGAGTTCGGTTTGTGCCCGATCGCGACAAAAACGCCGTTGATCGGCATCTCCCGTGTCTCTCCGGTGACCGTGTCACGCAACCGGGCGCCGGTTACGCGCTTGGGCTGTCCCTCACCCAGGATTTCGTCGATCGTTGTGTTGTAGAGCACCTCGACCTTTGGATTGGAGAGAACACGATCCTGCATGATCTTGCTGGCCCGGAATTCGCCGCGCCGATGGACTAAATAGACCTTGCTTGCGTGCCGGGTCAGATAGTTCGCTTCTTCCATCGCCGTATCTCCACCGCCGACCACCATGACTTCCTTGTTTCGGAAGAAGAATCCGTCGCATGTGGCGCAGGCGCTCACGCCGAAGCCGCCATAGACGACCTCAGATTCGAGGCCGAGCCACTTCGCACTGGCGCCGGTGGTGATGATCAGCGCATGCGATTCGAATAGCTCGTTCTCAACCCACACTTTGAACGGCCGTCGGGAAAGGTCAACTTTTGTGACCTGAGCATCGTGAATCTCGACCCCAAAGCGCTCGACTTGTCGGCGAAAGAGGTCCATCATCTCAGGACCCATAATGCCTTCCGGAAAGCCGGGGTAGTTCTCGACATCCGTCGTAATCATCAGTTGGCCGCCTGGCTGCAATCCTGCAAACATGACAGGCTTCAAATCGGCACGCGCCGTATAGAGGGCGGCAGTGTAGCCGGCCGGTCCCGAACCGATGATAATAACGTCGTGCACCATATGTTTCCTACAAACTGTCCATTCTACCTACGAGGAATTTGAGTTCAAAAGCGGCACATAGAATCGTGGGCTCATGAAGCGGAGAGTGCATCAAACTGCATGCGGCGAACGTCATTAACCGGTAAAGCATGGCAGAGAACGAGACCGAAAAGCCGACCAAACCACTCAGCATCTACGACATTCTAGCGATCCTGATCGAGCAGCTCGCGGCGGTCGCATGGCAGAAGATGGGCCTACAACCTGACAGCGTGACAGGAAAGATCGAGCCCGACCTCGCTGAGGCGAAGGTTGCTATCGACGTGACGGCGAGCATGGTCCAGCAGTTGGAATCGCAACTCGACGAAGACGATAAGCGCCGTCTCCACAGCCTATTACGCGACTTACGAATCAACTACGTACAGAAGAGCCAGGCGGGATCGGCTTGAGCAGGAGCCTGATTACGCGCAAGGCAAGAGCCGACCAGGCAGCCGTTGAATCGGCAAGACTCAGCGTCAACCGACGACGAATTGAATTCGATGAATTCATCGAGACGTATGAGGACTTAGTCGAGGTCCTTTGCAGTGCGGCTCAACTGGGGCCGAGCGCAAAGCTCGAGAATGCCTATGGGTCGGTACGTCCCAAGTTTCAGGCGCAGTATCCTGGGCAGCGACCGTTTCTGATTTCGTTTCTGGAATTCGTGCCAAACGACGAGCTAGCTGGTCTAAAGTTAAGTGGGAGGCCGCTAGATGCGTTTGAAGCGCTCGTCGCAGCGAATGACCTTCAGGAGTTTATCGAGAGTGACGACGGCACTATGATCTCGCGCATTACTCGAACTCGTGAAGCTCTCTCGCTCTATAGCGAGCATTTGCGTCTGCTTGCGGCGCAATTGTTATGAAGCGAAGTTTTCAAAGCGCCGACTTCGATCGGCTCGCCTATTTCTGGAACGGATTCGCCCCAGAAAAGTACTGGATCGATGGAGAGCAGCTTCGACTGAACACTGTCGATTCTCCAGCTTTCGATTGGGGAGCTTCCTGCATCCTCGAAGGCGATGGCGAGATCCTAGGATTCGTCTCGGTAAAGAAGGCGGCGTCTAAGCTCTACAAGGGGCCCGATAAGGATGTGGCCCACCTGTCGATGATCGCCTACTGCGAGTCCCAGTACGGGGTTGACCTGATGGCAGAGGTAAAGCGGCTACTCGCCAACCGGGGCTGTACCCGACTGCAGTTTGGACAGGATACACGTCACTTCTTTCCTGGCTGCCCAACCGATTTCCATGCCCTCACCAGTTTTCTGACGGTCGAGGGGTTTCTGGCGGGCGGTGAAGCGGTTGATCTCGAGCGCGATATGACCGACTACGTGAACGCCTACCCGGTGCCCGATGGCGATGAAATGAGGGTCGTGGAACAGGCCGATTTGCCCGCATTGAACGAGTTCTTCGATCGGGAGTTTCCCGGGCGATGGAAGTACGACACCTCTAAGAAGGTTGAGATCGAGGGTCCTCGATGCGTCTATGGCCTGTTTATTGGCGGAAGACTCGAGGGATTTGCTCTCATCCAAGATTCGTCGAATAAGGCGCCAATCGGCGGAGCCGTTTGGCATAAGAGCCTCGGTAAGAATTGGGGAGCGCTTGGTGCGATCGGGGTTGCAAAGCATCTTCGTGGGCGGGGCAGCGGAATTGCCTTGCTTGCCTCCGCCCTGGAAGAACAGAAGGCACGGGGAGTCGAACGGTGCATCATCGACTGGACGGGTCTTATCGACTTCTACGGCAAGGTCGGCTTTGTGCCGACCCGCCGTTACACGTCGATGAGCCTCTCTCTCGGCGACTAGCGTCGCCCGGTTCGGTTCTTTGTTGGTCCCGTAGCCGGCGCGTTCAAACGGCCAAACACGCCGTGCGATTCGCCTCCGGGGCCGGACGTGAAGTATAGAGAGGTCGTGTCGCCTGCGCTGCCTCCGTTCCCAAACGCGAGTCCCCACAGCCCATCGATTACGATTGGCGTGCTAGTCGCATCCGCTAATGTCCCCACATACGACTTGTTTGTCGGGTCGTAGACGTTGACCAAACCGTCTCCGAAGTTCCCTATCAGCAGGAGTCCTGCGGCCGGTCCGAATGAGGCTGGCGCCATGGCCAATCCCCAGGGCGAATTTAGATTGCCTTTGGTGGCGACCCGTCCAATCAGGTTGCCATTCATGTCGAACTGATCGACGTATCCATTGCCCTTTCCCTTGACGTCGTCATGCTTGGCGGAATCCTGCTTGGCGTATGTGACGAACAAGGAACCGTTGATTGCCTGGATACCAAAGGGAGCGAATCCGGCAGGGATCGTGGGATCGGCAAAGCCTCCGGGCATCGTTACCATGTTGAAGTTCCTGTCGAAAACGTCGATTTTGGCATTGGCAAAATCCGTAGCATACAAGAAGTTTCCAGTGCCATTGGAGCCGATTGCCAGGCCCTTGAAGACCGCTCCAGATCCCGACAGGTCAACTGGCGCCTCTGCTGAGGATGCATTGACGGAAGGGCTCCATCCGTCGATCCATCCCGTCTCAGACGAAAAAATGAAGAGGGCCGGTGAGGTAGTCGTTCCGTTCGTTACCGTAAAGTCGGTGGTTGCGTTGTAGACCTGCCCTGTCGGGTTGCCGAACGGGATCTGGATGCCGGATGGAGACAAGTTGGTCGTCGATCCGCCAACGTTTCCCCCGCTATAGATCGTTGCGAGGTTGGAGTTGTTGTCGGCGAGCCAGAAGGGGCCGCTGGGGCTGAAGGCTATGCCCCACGGGTTAACGAGATTCGGGTCTGTTACGGGCGCAACTCCCGCTTGATCAGAAACGAGGGGAGTCTTGGTGAAACCTGGGATGGCAGTGACTGCGGAGCCCGATGACGAACTTGTGGAGGAGCCATTTCCTCCACAACCGCATACGCTGAGCGCCGCCAGTGTCACAAGGCTGCCAACCAGTTGGGGAACCGTGAGTTGGGACATTTCAGTTATCCCAACCGCTGCGCGTCGCCTAACCTATTGCGTCATTTGACGATGGCTTCGTCTTTTTATCGTTTTGCGTTCCTGAGGCGCTCGTTCGACCCAAGAAGGTGCGGGTTGAAGGGTTGTCCATGAACCAGCGTTGCGCATCGAAGTGGCGTTGGCCCTTGCCGGCTGTCCGACGCGTATAGGTGCCGTTGGCATCCAAGTCCCAGCTCTGAACGTTGTCTTTGAGGCAGATCTCGAGAAGTTGGTCGCGGATATGACACTGAAGAGCTGGGTCGCTCACAGGGACGAGCACTTCTATCCGTCGGTCGAGATTTCGCCGCATCGCATCGGCGCTGCCGATATGGACGTCGGGCTTGTCGCCGCCACTGAAATAGTACACTCGGCTATGTTCTAGGAATCTGCCGACGATGCTCATCACCCGAATGTTGTCGCTCATTCCAGGCACACCCGGCCTTAGGCAGCAGATCCCACGCACGATCAGATCAATCCGGACGCCGGCCTTGCTTGCATCGTAAAGTGCCTCAATAACTTCTGGGTCGACGAGAGCATTCAGCTTCCAGATGATCCGTCCCGGCCGCTCCTTCCGGTGAAGCGAGATTTCATTCCTGATACGCTGAAGAATTCCCTCTCGCAGATTGAGCGGAGCTACAAGCAGCTTACGGTAACGTGTCTGCTTGCTAAATCCGGTGAGGTAGTTGAACAACTCGGAGATGTCCTGTGTGATCGCCTCGTCGCAAGTGAACAGGCCGAGATCCGTATACATTCGAGCAGTGCCTGGGTTGTAGTTGCCGGTGCCGATGTGGGCGTAGGATCGCATCCTGTTTTGGTCCTTGCGGACTACCAGGCATAACTTGCAGTGCGTCTTCATTTCTGGGAAGCCGTAGGTGACGTGCACGCCGGCACGCTCCAGAGCACGAGCCCACACGAGGTTGTTGCTTTCGTCGAATCGGGCCTTCAGTTCGACGACGGCAGCAACCTGCTTGCCATTTTCGGCAGCGTCCTGGAGGCTTTCGACGATTGGAGACTCGCTGCCCATTCGATAAAGCGTCTGTTTGATCCCAACGACGTCTGGATCGTTCGCCGCTGAGCCCACAAACGCCTCGACCGAACGGAAACCATCATAGGGATGGTGAACGAGAATGTCGCGAGTCGTCATCGTCTCGTATAGCCCGGCGGATGTCGCAAGCGGTTCGGCAACATACGGCAAATGCGACGAGAATCGAAGACCGGGCCGATCGATTTTGGCTAACTCCCAGAGCACCTCGAGCCCGAGGAGGCCCTCGACGCTAAAGACGTCTTCGTCATCGAGCTTCAGCATCGTCATCAGGTGCTTTCGCACGTGGTTGGGCATCGATGGGTTGTGCTGCAGCATGACGGGATCGCCGAAACGACGCAGCTTTAGGGTCTCTTCGATCGTCGTGATCAGGTCGGCGGCTTCCAGTTGACGGATTTCGATGTCGGCATCGCGAATGACGCGGAAGCAGTGAGACCCCAACACTTCGACTCCAGGAAAAAGTGCATGGATATTGTGAGAAATCACTTCTTCAAGCAGAACATACTCTTGCTTTCTCTTTCCAATTCGCACTAGCCGAGGAATGACGGTGGGAACCTTGACTCGGGCCAAGCGGACATCGGTCCCCTTGTCAGACAGCTCTACCGCGATGTTCAAACTTCGATTCGAGATGAACGGCACGACTGGCGCGGGGTGCAGGATGAGCGGAGTGCAGAGGGGAAATATCTCACGCTCAAAGTAGCTCCGTAGATCTCGGATCTGCTTGTCGTTAAGCTCGCCGTAGTGTCTCAGGTGGATGCCAGACTTCTCGAGGCTGGGTTTCACGTGTTCATCGAACACAGTGGCACATCGTCTGCGCAAGGGTTCTGCGACTTCAGAGATGGCGATCAACTGCTCATTAGGACTTAAGCCGTCGGGAGACGTCTCGATAACGTTGCTTTCAAACTGCTCGATTAGGCCGCTAACACGAACCATGTAGAACTCGTCCAGGTTCGATTCAAAGATCGCAAGGAACTTGAGTCGCTCAAGGAGGGGGTTGTGAACGTTTGCCGCCTCCTCCAAGACTCGGCGGTTGAACTGCAGCCAACTCAGCTCCCGATTTAGGTACCGGTTCGTATTCGAATCGGCGATTGGTTTGAGACGAGTCACGGCTTGATCTTTCCTGAAGCCATTTCGAGGATCGCGCCCTCTCGGATACCGAATTCGCTGATCACGATTTCCTTCAGATCGAAACGCCGCATTAACGCGGCGTAGACCATCGCCCCCGGCAACAGCGTGCCCGCCCGCTTCTGCTTCACGCCGAATCGGGCGACGATCCGGTCGATCGGAAGTCGAGTACACGACCAGGCGATATAGTCGAGTTCCTCAAGAGCCACAACCTTTTCGCTATCCGGATGCAAGGCGCGCCACAATCCACGCCCGACTCCTCCACTGGCGACGCCTACTGAGCCTCGCCCATCGATCCTGCTTGTTGACAACACACTCTCAATATAATTGATTGCGGCCTTTAGTGCATATTCAGGACAAGGGCTTCGAAGTCCGGACTCCGCAATGATCCGGCCGGTCCCGAGGGGAAGTGACTCCTTTTGCTCGAGTTTGTTGCCTGAGACCCGACCGACTTGGGCACTTCCTCCGCCTATCTCGAACATCATGTCGATACCGAAGTTCTTGGTGTCGAGGAGCACGCCGCGCATGCTGAGTTCGGCTTCCCTTTGAGGCGAGATGACTTCGACTCGGATGCCGGTTTCGACCATGATCTTCTTAAGGACGGCCGCGTGGTTCCTCGCGGACCTCATTCCTTCAGTGGCAAACAGATACAAACTCTCCACCTGCTTGCTGGCCGCCATGGCTTTGAACTCTTTCACGGCTTGAACGAGTTGCTGGACGATCTCTTTGGGAATCTCGCCGGTCCGAGCCACTACCTCGCCAAGTGGAATCCACTCATTGAAGTTGTCGACCCGCATAACGAGGTTGCCGTCGGTTGCAGCAATCAACAGATGGGCGGTGTTGCTGCCGATGTCGGCCGCAGCAAAGATGCGCGTCATTAGCTCCCAGTATGGAAGGAATCCCCTTCCACTCGTCACCGTGCCTACCGAATTGGTTCGAATTGAAACTGGTTGAGAAAGCGCAGGTCATTCTCCAAGAACTGTCGAAGGTCGTCGACGCCGTAAGCCATCATCGGAATTCGCTCGACTCCGAGCCCGAAGGCAAATCCGCTGTACCGCTCTGAATCGATTCCGTACCGTTCCAGGATATTGGGGTGGATGAGACCTGCTCCGCCGAGTTCGACCCAACGTCCGTTGAAAAGCTTTGGAGTCGAGATGGCATAGTCGACACCCGGTTCGACAAATGGGAAGAAGTCCGGACGGAATCGCACCGAAACCTCGTCTCCAAACATTGCCCGGGCAAAAACACCTAAGGTTCCCTTGAGATGTGCCATGGATACGCCCTCGTCGATCATGAAGCAGTCGACTTGATGGAAAGTATGCCCATGAGTCCGATCGACGGCCTCGTTGCGAAAGCAACGGCCAACGGTGAATGCTCTAAGAGGCGGTTTCGTTCGTTCGAAAACGCGTCCTTGCAGGGCGGTGCACTGAGTACGTAGCAAATACGTATCGTCGACATAGAACGTATCCTGATCGTCCATCGCGGGATGGTCCGGCGGGTAGTTCAGAGCCGCGAAATTGTACTGGAAGAGTTCGAGTTCCGGAGACTCCAAGTAGAGGAATCCCATCCCTCCGAGCACCCGTTTTATCTTGTTTGTCGCCTGCTGAAGGATATGCTCCCGGCCGATGCGTGGGCTTTCGCCCGGCATTGTAACGTCGATTCTCTCCGATTCGAACTGGGCAACCTGTTCCTTGAACTTAATATCCGCGCGGCGGGCTTCGACGGCAGCTTCGACGGTAGCTTTAGCGGTATTTGTCCGCTGGCCAAAGGCTGGGCGGTCTTCTTTCGCGAGGCCCCCAAGCTGTTTCATCAGTCCAGGGATCGAACCGCTCTTGCCCAGAAACTTCAATTCGATCTCGCGAAGCTCCACCGAGGACTTCGCATGCGAAACCTCGTCGAGTGCGGCGGCTAGCAGCTGTTCGGGGGTGTCCATCGGACATAGTTGTGCACGAATTGTGGGGCTGAAAGCAATAAGTACCTAATTCGCAAAGATGCTGAGATCGGCGCAAGCATGAGGATTACTGGAATGAAGATGCTTCGTTCATGTTACAGTTACCTGCATAAGGCCTGACCCGGCAGTGGTGAGCGGTCGAGCCAATGAGTGTAGAGTGTCACACAGGCAGATTCGTGTTTGGGAGCGGGGCGCGTACGATCAGACTCGCTGGTTAGCTTTAAGCCGTCATTCGAACGGACAAGTGACGCTGCATCTTGCCGACCTTTGCTTACCAGGAAAGCTGAGCCGGATGACATCGTCGACTCTTCCGGTCGACTATCTGAAGTCTGCGATCGTCTACGGCGCCTTTCAGATCACTACGAATACTGGCTACCTTCTGCTAAGGCGATCGGGCGAATGCGTCCAATTCGAGTTCAAGAGCATCGAGGATGCCTCATCTGTCAAAGGGTTACTGTTGGCATCGGACTTGATGGAGTGTTTGCATTCGGCAGATGCCGAACCGGGCGAACTTGCCATGTTGATGTAAGGGTCTGACTCGCCGGTAGACTCTTGGATGTGGTAACGGATAGATTGAGTCTGAACGGCGATCTGCTGGACGACAATACTCTCGCCAAAGTCCTCGACTTGTTGAATTTGCATGGCGTCAAATTTAAGATCCGACGATTTAGGGTAGGCGAGTTCTCGACGGAGCCGTCGCTGATCGAGCTCTTTCTCACCGCGCCTGACCTTGTCTCAATGCGGGCGGCACTGACCGCGTGCAAGGAGCATGGGGCGATCTTCAATATTGACGAGGTCACCCTTGTGGATGCCGATCGCGATGGGGTTTTGCCAGAGGACTTTCATTCGACCACCAACTTCACGACGCACATCCTTCTGGACAACCAATGGATCGAAGTCGAGAACCTAGAGATGGATTGCGGAATCCGGGTGTGGAGCGACGATGGGCGCTGGCGCGCGTCCACATGCCCCATGCATCGCGTCAGGCAGGGAGATCGATTTGTCGTGGGATTCCAGGGGGTTCGCATCACTCCTTTGGACGAGGAGCAACGCGACGACGACGAATTTCGATTTATGAGCAATGATGTGAGTTCCGAGCGACCCAAGCGGAGGATGATCGGTCATGCCGCCGACGCGATTCGAAGAGCAAAGGGCGAGGGAAAGCGTGTCTTGTTGGTTGGGGGACCGGCCATCGTCCACAGTGGAAGCGCGCCACTGCTGGCCCAACTGATCGATACCGGATGGATCGACGTCCTGTTTGCCGGTAACGCTCTTGCCGCACACGATATCGAGTCCAATATGCTCGGCACGTCGCTAGGCGTCGATCTGACCACTGGAAGCAGCGGTCCGCACGGGCATACACATCACTTGCGTGCTATCAATCGTGTTAGGCGAGCCGGTTCGATCGCGCAAGCGGTGGAAGAGGGAACGATCACTGCCGGCGTAATGTTCACATGCGTGCGCAAGGGAGTTCCCTTTGTTTTATGCGGCTCCATTCGCGACGACGGTCCGCTTCCAGACGTGATCACCGACAACGTGGTAGCTCAAGACGCGATGAGAGATCATATTGTCGGCGTCGGCGTCTGCCTTATGGTCGCGACAACGCTTCACAGCGTGGCGACGGGCAATATCCTCCCAGCCTCCGTGAAGACCTATTGCGTCGACAGTGATGCGGACACCGTGATCAAGCTAACCGACCGAGGAACGCATCAGGCTATCGGTTTAGTTACGGATTGCGAGTTTTTCTTATACGAATTAGTGAACGCGCTCTGCCACTGATGGACCCGTTCGTATAAATTCCGCCCGCCCTTCGTTTGGCGAACCGGTAAGCTATGCCGCCATGGAACATGCCGGTTTCGATCAACTGAATACACCGCAAGGGGTACTGATTGTATTTGCCAGCCTATTGATCGTCACCGGCATCATCATTGGCGGGGCGTTTCTCTTTCGGGCTAACCAGGTACGAGACTCGGAGCAGCGAGCGGAAATGCGTAGACTCCACGAACAGAAGAAGAACGAACCGCCTAGGTCCTGAGTCATTCTATTTACACATGCTCATGAAGGCAATTGTCGTAAGCGTCCTATTTGCGAGTACAAGTTCGCTTTATGCTTGCCGCTGGGACCGCGATACGCTCGTACATGAAGCGACGGGAATGCCCGATGTCATTGAAGCGACGACCGGACGGTTTGCCCGCAATCCTCCTCTCTACTACCGAATGCGCATTGATCGGGAGTCGAAGGAGGTCACTGCGCATCCCGATCGTCTGGACCTCTACGACGATATAGGTGTCGCCTACGACAGCGTCGGCGATGACGATTCGGCAATGGTGTACATGCTCAAAAAGGCCCAGCGAATGGGCGATCTCAGACGTGCAAAGACGGTCAATAGCAAACGAGATGCGTTCTCAGAAGCGGCTTACCGTTTCTATGCGAACATGGGCACTTTCATGTTTCACCAGTGGGTCAGACATGGTGCAAAGGTCCAAGACATCGATCCCGCCGAACACGCCTGCGACCTGATCGTACGGGCCCTTGAGATAAACCCGGATGCCCACTTCGGACGCGAAGTGGTTCAGTTGGAGGCGATGCGATGGATGATCGGCCGCAAACTCGGTACCGAAACGAGGTCGCTTGGCGAGTCGCTCGAATACGTTATTGACAAGGTCAAACCCACGAACGAAGTTCGAGAGACTCTACGGAACAAGAACATCAAAGGACTGATCGGGTTGATTGTGCTGGGGAATGCCTGGGAGAGCCCCGACGCATTCGAAGCACTTGCGAGTGAGATTGACAGTGCCAAACAGAGGCCCACGAAGATCGGCATGTTCGTCTCGTTGCGTGA
>JARLGV010000065.1 GCA_031292555.1 Fimbriimonas sp. | reverse complement strand
GGCCGGATCGTGTTGAATCCTACCGGCGAGGTCGAAGTCGAGTCGGTTCCCGCCGGCCTGATAAGCAAGCCAACCCTCATGTGGGACATCAAGTCCGGCGCGGTGGCGGACGTGCCGGTCGAACTGAGCTATGTCAGCCATGGGCTGAACTGGAACGCCGACTACGTGATCACTCTCAATGGGCAGGGCAAGGGTGACATTCAGGGCTGGGTCTCGCTGAGCAACAGCAGTGGGGCCACTTGGCACAATGCGAAACTCAAGCTCCTTGCCGGCGACGTGCATACAATAGAGCCGCAGTCGATGATCGATAAGGGGCTCATGGAAAAATCCGATGTTGTCAGCGGGAACCTGGGAATGGTCGAGGAGTCGCTCTTCGAATATCACCTCTACACGCTTGAGCGCCCAGCCGAAATTCGGAATAACGAGACGAAGCAGCTTGCGCTTCTGCAGGGGCAAAACGTGCCGATCGAGAAGCGGCTGATTATCGATTCGATCGCGTACTCCTACTATCCGAGCGAGGGCGAGGTAGGCACGGGCAATATCAAGCCTCAGGTCCGCCTCGAATTCGTGAACAACAAGGAGAGCGGACTCGGAATGCCGTTGCCCAAGGGCAAGATCCGCGTGTACCAGCGAGACCGTTCGGGATCGGTTCAGTTGTTGGGTGAAGACACGATCGAGCACACCCCCCGAAACGAGCGTGTGTCGGTCGTCGTGGGGCGGTCCTTCGACGTGGTTGCAAACCGGCGACGAACGAACTTCACCCGCCTCAACGCTCGCGACGTCCGCGAGACGTTCGAGGTCGAGGCGCGCAACCGAAAGGAGACACCTGTGACTGTGCATATCTTCGAACGTCATTGGTTCGATTGGCGCATCACCAAGACCAGCCAAGCCTGGCAAAAGCTGGACTCGAACACCGCCGAATACGTCGTCGACCTGAAGCCGAACGAAGTAAAGAAGGTCCTCTACACCGTGGAAACTCGCTGGTAAGGGGCCCTACTTACCGGGCAGTCCGAAAGGACCCGAAGTGGGATCGAGCGAAACTACGAACGACTGGAACTGGGAAAGCACCGGACGGTGCTTTCCGTCCTTCTCCAGAAGGCTCAAGGCGCTATCCGGATTCTTCCCATATTCGGATAGAATCGCTCCGGCGTAGCCCTGCTTTTGGGCGTTCTGCAGTAGGGAGATATCAGCCTTGGCTTGAACGTCGGCGTCGGGCTTTTTCGAGGACTGGCCCCCGTTTCCGACGATTATCGGTCGATCGAGCCTAAGATCCTTGGCTACTGGCAAGAGGCCTTTGTCATCGAACACGTGAATATCGTAGAAATCCAGGTTCAGCTTCGAGAACTTTCCGGCCTTGACGTTATCTGCCCCGTGCAGTCCCGAGCTGCACGTCACTAGCCGTTGCGGGTCGACGGATTTAACGAAATCGAGCGTAGACTTCACGTAACTTCGTGCTTGATCCCAAGTCACGCCCTTGTCCGTGCCGTTGCCGTCCTTGCCCGCGATCGTCGACTCGATCTCGTCGTCGATGTCGATCGCAAATACACCGGCGCGGCCCTTCAGTTTGGAGATCAACGGGGTCACCGCCTTCTTGAAGTAGGCGTTCCGCGCATTGGAATCGACGATGGGATCCTTGGCCGAAGGCACGTCGGTCCAAGTGGCGCCGATGCACAGGTAAAGCTGAAGTTTGTTTGCTTCGGCCCGGTCGATCAGGTCCATCAGATTCTTCTGGAAAGCGTCGTCAAGCCCCGTGACAAGGCCGCTTGCGTCCAGCTTGAGTCCGCTCAGCTTGGGGAACAGGCGGAGCCTGACGACGTTGGCTCCGGTACCGGCGATGTCCTGCAACATAGCGTTCACAGCTTTGCCGTTATAGGCGATTTCGGCATCCGGGTTCGTTGGGGGCTTGCCCAAATCTCGATCTGCCTGCCCCGAAAAGCTGCTGACGGTGAAGCCGGCTGCAAACCCCGCCCGCCCCGTGATGAGGGGCAGGTATTTGGCCCCAAGCGTTGCCGCACTCAGCGACGTGGCCGGCGTAACAGACGAAGTATCCAGCGAACGTGAGCCTGTGCTGTAGCCGGACATGTCACCGGTCTGAGTCCCACCACAACCGACGATGCCCATCGCCAAACCGACTACCGCCGCTCCAATCGAAAATCTTGAGAAATGCATGCGCTCCGTTCCCGTCCACCCATGAGTTTACATGCCGATGGCTTCGCGAGTTACCTGGCTATTTGATAAGACGGCTTGTGACGCCTGGCCGTTCCTGAAAGTATGCTTGATGGAGAAACGGGCAGTATCAAGCGATGATTTATGCGGTAGGAGACATTCACGGGCAGTTGGAGAAACTCCGAACACTCTTGACCATACTCCGTACCGCAGGAATGACCGACGCCGACACGCTCGTCTTTCTTGGTGACTACGTGGACCGAGGTCCAGACACAGCCGGCGTCATTGGCCATCTCATCGAGATGCGCGAACGCCGGCCGAACACCGTCTTCTTGCGCGGGAACCATGAACAGATGCTTCTGGACGCCCGTCAGCGATACGATTGCGAGTTCGACGCCCGAAACCCGGTCGGGAACTGCGAGTCGGGGCGGTATTGGCATGCGGAGGGTGGTGTGCAAACTCTGAAGTCCTACGGACCAAGAAACGACCGCCACTGGACCGAGATGATTCCGGAATCGCACTGGGATTTCATGCTTGATACCTCGCTCGAGTTCGAAGAGGGCGTCTATCGCTTCGTTCACGCCGGGGTCGTGCCTCCTGGCGAAGATTGGCACTTCGGCGAGTTCGATGCCGACCCGCGGTTGTGGATTCGGACCCTCTTTCACGTTTCGGATTCCGAGTTTGACGGCAAGACGATCGTGTTCGGCCATACGCCGACGGCAGACGAGCGGCCCATCCTGATGTGGAACAAGATAGGAATCGATACTGGCGCCGGGTATGGAGGACCGCTGACGGCGGTGGGCCTGCCCGACCCTTACGACCTACGATTCGTGAAGATCTACCAAGCCCGCTGATAGGTTGAGAATCCCACTCGCTACGCCTTGTCTCGGACGCCCGTGGCGTCCAGCGTGTGCCCCACATTGCGCAGGTGGTGTTCCAGGCTAAACAGCTCTTCGACTTGGTCCGGCGTCAAGTGCTGCTTCACATCGGGGTCCTCGGCGACGAGCGACTTGAAATCTTGGCCGTCCCATGCTTTCGCGGCATTGCGCTGCGCGACCTTGTAGGCGGCTTCGCGCGTCATACCGGCGTGGATAAGCGCGATCATCACGTGCTCGCTGAACACGAGGTCGCCGCGAATGCGCATGTTACTCTTCATCGTGTCGGAGTTCACGTGAAGCCCGCCTAGAATTCGGTTGAGGCTCCGCAACATGAAATCGGCCAGGTTGCAGGAATCGGGGAACACGATCCGTTCGAGGGACGAATTTGTGAGGTCGCGCTCGTGCCAGGTGGCGACGCTCTCTAGCATCGCATGGGCATTGGCTCGCAAGAGGCGCGAGAGTCCACAGATCGTCTCCGAGTTCCATGGGTTCCGCTTGTGGGGCATCGCGCTGCTGCCGGTCTGTCCGGACGCAAACGCTTCCTGCACTTCGAGGATTTCGGTTCTTTGAAGGTTCCTAAGCTCGGTGGCGATCCTCTCCAGTCCGGCCCCGAGCAACGCAATTACATTCAGGAAGTTGCCGTGCCGATCGCGGTTGATGATCTGGGTGGTGGCGGGATCCGGCAACAATCCGAGCTTTCCGCAGACGATCGCTTCCATCTCGGGAGACGTGATCGCGTGAACGCCGACCGCGCCCGAAACCTTGCCTACCGATACTTCGGCCTTCGACTGTCGCAGCCGTTCGATATTGCGTTGTAGCTCAGCATACCAGTTGGCACACTTGAACCCGAATGTGATCGGTTCGGCATGGATGCCATGCGTGCGGCCAATCTGCACGGTGTTCTCGTGCTCGACTGCCAGATGCCGGATCGTCTCGGCAAGTTTCTCGGCGCTGGCGATGAGGACGTCGCACGAGTCTCGAAGCATGATGCCGAGGGCGGTATCGATCACGTCATAGCTGGTCACGCCGAGGTGGATATAGCGGCCATATTCGCCGGTGGTTTCGGACAGATTGCGGACGAATGCCATCAGGTCGTGGCGGGTCTCCAATTCGATCTCGTCGCACCGCTGCAGGGTGAACGACGCCTTCGCTTGGACCGCTTCGACCGCTGCCGACGGGGCGGCGCCCAGTTCGCAATGCGCCTCCAGAATGGCAATCTCGACCTTCTTCCAAACTTCGTACTTGGCCTGCCGAGACCAGATGTCGTTCATCGCCGACGTTGTGTACCGTTCGATCATGGAGGACTAGAGGGTACCCGCTCACAGGTGTACACTGGGACCACTATGCCGTACGCACACTATGTCAAACCTGGCTCAACGGTGAAGCTCAAGGATCTCGATCCTTCGGGACATGGAGGGCTCGAAAAAGAAGAGGCGGACTTCCGCCGCCACGAAATGGGCCAGCGTGTGGAAGAGATGCAGGAGCTGATGTATGCGGCGAACATGAACTCGCTGCTGCTCGTACTGCAGGGATGCGACACAAGCGGAAAAGACGGATCGATCAAGAGCATTCTGAGCTACGTCAACGTTCAGAGTTGCCGAGTCGCCAGCTTCAAGCAGCCGACGCACTTGGAGGCATCCCACGACTTTCTGTGGCGTGCTCACGAACAGGTTCCTGCCCTCGGCGGGATGACGATCTTCAACCGTTCTCACTACGAAGACGTCCTCGTCGTTCGGGTCCACGACCTCGTGTCGAAGCAGGTCTGCAAGAAGCGCTATGAGCAGATCAATCACTTCGAAGAACTGCTCGCTGACTCGGGAACGATCATCGTCAAGTTCTTCCTGCACATCAGCAAGGATGAGCAAGAGAAGCGGCTGCTTGCTCGCGAAGAGGATGCCGACAAATCATGGAAGCTGTCGGTCGGGGACTGGTCTGAGCGCGAGCTCTGGAAGGACTACCAGAAGGCCTTTACGGACGCCCTAGAGGCCTGCAGCACCGATTGTGCGCCGTGGTACGTCGTTCCTGCCAACCATAAGTGGTTCCGAGATCTCGCGATAATGGAGGCACTCGAAACCACCCTCAAACCGTACCGGCAGACTTGGCACGAGCATCTGAAAGAGGTCGGCGTCGAGCGTAAGAAGGAACTCGAAGCCTATCGGCAAAAGAACAATATCAAAACCTGATTGGCCTAGATTATTCGCCGTCGCTTTGCTTGTGTTTGATTGCGGCCGCCCTTTGCTGCGCGGACATTTTTGGGTTGAGTTTGTCCTCTACTCGTGAACCGGCGACCGTCTGAGGTTCGCCGCATCCAGCGACGATCATTGTGGAAATAAGGAGTGCGAGGCCAAGTAAGGGCTTCAAGGATAAGGTCATTGGGTAGGTGTTTGCTTTTAGGGGTTGGCAAAGAGCTTGCGAGGCAAGCTCTTTGCATCCGATAATCGGCCTTAGTTCACCTGGGTGAAGTAGGACGGGTTGAACCAGTCGGCGACGACCTGGCTGCAGGTTTCGGTCGCGCTGTTGACCGGGTAGCCGGACGAGTCGCTTTGGAACGAAAGGTAGTCCGCGACCGCGTTCGGGTCGTAGCACCACTTCAACGCGTCGGTCATCGAGGAAGCACGAGCAACCCAGTACTTGCCATCGGGGGCCGAGTAGGTGCCGGCGACCATCGTGATCAGCTTTGCATGTCCGTCAACGAAGGCGAAGTTCAACTTGCCGCCGTGTCGGATCTTACTGGTGCCGGTGGGACCGTCCGGCCCGGAGAAGATGTTGTCCATAGCTCCGGACATACTTCCCGTGTCATAGCTGTCTCCGAATGCGACCATGTCGGCGGGCGCGACGATCATCGATTCGTTCTTACCTGGCCGGTAGGTCTTGTTGTTGTTGTAGCCGGCGGTAAGCGTCTGCGAGGTGAGTCCGAAGCCACTATCGCTTACAAAGCCGTCGTCGTAGCCGTATCCCGGCTCGTTATAGACGCCGGACGCCGAGTTTGGCAGGTACTTCATTAGGCCGTTGTCGAGCAGGTTGCGATCCGGGCAGTACACGACGTTGAAGTTCTTTACGTACGGCTGGAGCAGGTCGAACCAGTAACCGCCCGATGCCCAGTTTCCAGTTGCATTGGTTGTAACGGCGTTCTTGAACATCGGCGTGTAGTCGTCGAAATCGTTCGCATACATCGTAAAAGCCAAGCCCTGTTGCTTGACGTTGCTGAGGCACGACGTCTTCTTGGCGGCCTCCTTTGCCTGAGCAAAAACAGGGAAAAGGATCGCGGCCAAGATGGCGATGATAGCGATGACCACTAGCAGCTCAATCAACGTAAATGCATTGCGTTTCATATGGTGGCTCCCTCCTATAGGTGGAGGTCTTCAGTTTTGCCTGCTATTGTTTCAATAAAGTTAAGGCCAGGTTAACGGAGTGTTATGGACGGGAAGGAGCGAGGGTCGAGGGACGGGGGGCGAGGGGAGGCAGTCGGAACGTGGCGAGTGGGTCGCGGGGCGCGGCAGTGGACTAGTGGAATGGTGGGTGGATTTCATCACTCCCTTACTCCTCGTCTCTCACTCTAGGCGCGGACGCGTCTATAGCGAATAGGAGTACCAGTCGGCTGGCTCGTAGACTCCGGTGGCGGATCGGGCTTTGAATGTGATCGTGACCTTCTTTCCGTCGATCTCGACGACGGCGTAGCCGTACTTGCCCTCGATGTGGGAGAACTTCTTCACGAGCCAATTGCCGTTTTCGCCGGGCTGAGTGTTGCCCTTGACGAGGGGAGCCCCCGCGGTGCCGACGACGAACTGGTGCAGGGCCCGGCTGTCGGGCTCGCCTGGCGCGGTGACGGATCGGTGATCGTACAGGTGGTCGTGCCCGAAGAACGCGACCCGTTCTCCGGCGGCGACCAGCTTCTTGACCAAAGCGTCTCGTAGGGGTGGGTTCGTCTCCAGACCATCGTCATGGTTCCCGCTCCGGAACGCCATCTTGTGGGAGAAGATGAACAGGTGCGGCTCGCGCTTAGCCTTGAGCACTTTGTCCAGCCAATTCATGTTCACGTTGATCTCGTCCGACTGAAATTCGTCGAGGCCGACAATGAGGGCGTTCCTGTAGTGAACCGTGAACGTCATCCCTTCCTCGCCCTTGGGTCCGTCTTGAGGCATCGCGTACTTTCCGACGAACATCTTCTTCCATACCAACTCGGGATGGGGCACGTGCATTTCGTGGTTACCGCGGATGTTGTAGACCTTGATTCCGGCATCGTAGACCGGCTTCATCGTCTCCAGCCACGTCCTTAGCTGCGATTCCATCTCGGCGTCAGTTCGCGGTCCCGCGATCAGGTCACCCGAAAACAGAACGAACTTAGGCTTCTCGGCCATGAAGGCGTTGGCCAACTCGCCGAGGATCATCGTGTTGACGCCGTTGTGGTCTTCGGGCCGGCGACTGCCTGATCGATCATCGCCGGTCACAATGAACTTCCACGAGTCGGCAGGTGCCCAAGCGACGGCGGCAAATAGAACTCCGATGGCGGCAGCGAGACGAATTCCCGTTTTCATGGCTTGTTTTGATCCAGCCCGGTTAGGATCTGGTTAAGAGCCAACCGGTAAAGACGGCGATCATCCAAAGAATCGGGAAAGCGAGTCGCCCAACGCCTTTGCCGTGTAGTTCACCAACGGAATGCTGCGGTCGTAGTTCATGCGAGTCGGACCGACCAGCGCGATAACCCCGGCCTCTTCGCCGCCAATATGGAAGCTCTTCCTCACGACCGACAATTGGCGCATCCGTTCATGCCGGTTTTCGCGTCCGATGGTCACCTGGCGCACGTCGTCGGTCGGCGCCAGCGTGTCGTATAAAACGTCCGAATCGGTCAGTTCTTCTAGCAGCGAGTGAAGAGCAACCAAATCCCGCTGGAACTCCGGCTGGCCAAACATGAATTCCTCGCCCTCGGTGATCACGACGCCCCGGGTCAACTGCCTGGCGATTGAGCGGAGATTGGACCAAAGGGTCACCGCGAGCTTCTCCGATGCGACGTTTCCAAACCCGGTCGGCGTCTTGGTTCTGGCGAGAATGCGCAACTGCTTTCCGACGACCGCATTCGCGAGTAAGTCGTTAGCGTATCCGACATCGTCGAGGGTGAGTCCGACCGGCACGTCGATCATCCGATTCTCGACGTGGCCGTTGCTCAGTACAAGAACGAGCAGGGCCTTCGTCGGCCCAAGCGCACTGACGACGGCGGTTCGAATCGTCACATGGCTGTCTCGGACGATCGTCGCGGCGCCAAGGAGGTGGGTGACCCGGCTCAGCGCGCGTATCGTGTCACGGAGCAGGCCCTGAAGGGCATCGCCGTCGGAGGCAGCATTTCGAACCCGGCTCCGGGTCGCTTCGTCCACGTCGTGCCGGACGATGAGGTGGTCGACATAGTAGCGGTAGCCCATGTCGCTAGGTATGCGCCCTGCGCTGGTGTGGGGCTGTTCCAGAAACCCCAGGTCCGACATTTCCGCCATCTCGTTGCGGACGGTGGCCGATTTGACGCCCAACTGATATTTCTGAACGAGTGCTTCGCTACCGATCGGCTCAGCCGCCGTTACGTACTCGATGATGATCGCCTGGAGGATCGTCTGCTTTCGGGCGTCAAGGTCAGGCATCTACTGTTGATTCTACGCTTTGGGTTCCTTTTTTAGTTCGATGGGTGTAATCTCCCAAGATCTATGGACGGTGGAATCGGGGACGATGGACTGACGAAACTGGGCGTCGCGGCGGCTTTGAGCCGAGAATACGAGGCCGACGAGAAGGCGTTCATGGGGTTTCTGGCCCAATCGTTGGAGCGCATCCTTGGCCCCGACGTGGAGTTGGCCTATAGCGGCGGCTTCCTTGCCAAGAAGACCTTGCGAAGCGTAACGCTCTCGTGCGGCGAGGACCGGTTTACGCTTGAAGATCCGGGACACGGACCCCTCAAGGCGAAGATGGTCCACTTTGTGCGAGGAATCGCGCTCAAGACGGTCGAAATGAAGGTCGACGAATGGCTGGCCGCCGTCTCCGAGATCATCGAGCTGCGCGCTTCGGAACATGCGGCGGCAAGAAGGGCGTTGGAAGGGATGCTGGGACTGAGTTGACATGAATCCAAACGATCACTTCTGTGCCCGATCCTTGCGGATCAGCCTTCTCAGTCGTCGGCGCAAGACGGAGGTGAGGGTTTGAATACCGAAGCCCCCAAGCCCTGGGTCGGATCACTCAGCCCGTCGGAGCTGTTGGCCCTCACCCATATCGGAATCGAGCCGGCCGGCCAGGTCTACGGGATCAGCGTGCAAGCGATGTGGACGGGAAACCTACCCGTGACCACTCTGGAGATCGAGGGCGAACGGGACGGGTTCAATCAAGCATTGACGGAATGCATGTTCCTTATGAATGCCCAGGCCGACGAACTGGGCGCGAACGGAGTGCTCGAGTGCCAAGTCAAGTATGAGATCGACATGGCGCTTGCCGGTCCAAGCTACATCACCTTCAAGCTGGAGATCACGGGAACCGCGGTAAAAGACCGATCGTCGATTTCGTCGAGCCGATATTTCGCCACGATCTCGTGCGGCGAGATGATCGCGATGCGGAAAGCCGGCTACGAGCCGTGCGGGTTAGCGATCGGAAACTGCTCTTACCACCAAGTGGCATGGCGGCAACAGATCCAGGTCGGCGCTTTTGGCTTCTGGGCAAATCAGGAGATTACCGAACTGACCCAGGGGCCCTACACCGCGCGAGAAATCGCGTCCAACCGGATGGTACAGATGGCTCGGGCATCGGGCGGCACCGGAATAGTGGGTGTTGACGTTCGCTCGTCGGTGTATCCAAGTGGTTCGCTGGCGGGGGGAACCATGGCCGCCCTTTGTCGGATGCTGTTGATCGGATCCGCCATTCGACGTAACCCCAATGCCGATTCCAAAGTAGATTTCAAGACCAATCTGTCGATAGGACAAAACTGAAGATGCCATACACACAAGGATCATTCGAAGGACTTCCCGAAGCCGCCCGTCAGCGCTTGACGGAAATGCGAGGCACGGACGGCAAACGGGGCCTGTTCACAAGCGACCTCTCGGTGAACGAGTTTCTGCTTTGCCAGGAGGCGAATTTCGATCCGGTTGGCCTCGTGATGGGATCGTCGATCTATCACATCGGCTTTCAGATGCAAAAGATGTTTCAGAGCCAAGAACTGCAGGTCTTGACCCAGGCGATGTACGAGGCGCGCGAGTTGGCCATGACGCGAATGGAGGAGGAGGCAGACGTTCTCGGCGCCGACGGCATCGTAGGCGTGCGGCTTGAAGTCAATCGGTACGCATGGGGAGCGGAAATGGCCGAATTCATGGCAATTGGAACCGCGATCAAGCACCGAGGGGGAGGGAAGTATCGGACCGTCGACAACCGTCCGTTCACTTCGGACCTAAGCGGACAAGACTTCTGGACCCTGCTGAAGGCGGGGTACCAGCCGCTCTCGCTCGTCATGGGCGCTTGCGTCTACCACGTGGCCCAGCAGGGGATGCTTCAATCGATGAAGACGGTGGGGAAGAACGTGGAGATGCCCAACTTCACCCAGGCGCTTTACGATGCGCGCGAGCTTGCTCTGTCTCGAATGCAGGCGGAAGCCGAGCGAGTCGGAGCGGCTGGAATCGTCGGAGCCCAAGTGCAGGAGAAGAGCCACGGTTGGGACAGCCACGTGATCGAGTACTTCGCGGTGGGAACTGCCGTGAAGCCGATCGAAGGGGCGCCGCCCGTAGCCGAACCGACGATGACGCTCTCGCTGAACGACTAGGTTTGCGCTACTTGTAGAAAGTAACCGTCGTGGAAATGCCCGACTGGTCCTTGGTGACGGAAAAGCTCTTCTCGGACCGGTCGATCGTGTAGACGAGGGGGTATCCGCGCTCTTGGCCCTGAGCCATCTGCTGGAGGGAGAGAGACGATCCCAGCACGGTCCACTTGCCGTTCACCTGTGGCCCGCCTTTCGGTCCGCCGGAGGTCAGGAGCGTGTATGAGTGATCGCCCTTCAACGTAAGGGTCAGCGAATACTGCTCAAGCTTCCTTAGACCGGCCAGTCGTGCTGAGTTCTGACGGGGATTCTTGAGGGATGGAAGCTTCGACATGTCGAAGTGGATGCGGCCATGCCATATGCCGACGAGCGATCCCGACGCCATTGCGCTTGAGGATAGCGCAAGGCAAGAAACAAAAACGGCGCCGATCTGGAGGGAGTGCTTCACGCTAATGGTATACCCTCGCCTCCGGATCGGCGCCGACAACTTTGAAGATCTCTAACGGACGTCTATCGGCTGAACGTTACGGTTGCCGCGTCCTTTCCGCCGACCTTCTGGGTCATGGCGAACGACTTTCCATTCTTGGCGACGACGAAGACCTGGGGAGTGCCCATCTTCTTGCCGTTAACAACGCCTTGGAGCGAGAGCGAGGCACCGGTCTGGGCCCAGGTTCCGGTTTGCGAATTCTTGTCCGTGCCGCCCATCGAAACCGTAAACGTGTGATCGGCCTTAAGGGTCAGGTTGACGACCATCTGCTCCTGCTTCTGGATCATAGTGTTCATCTGAGCCTGGGCCTGAGGGTTTGGAGCGGCGGGGAGATTCTGTCGAAATACTTTGATGTGGCCGTGCCACACACCCGTTACCGGTCCGGCGATCGCTAGGCTGAAAAGTGCGGCCAGCGAGAAAACAATAACGCCAACCTTTAACGAGTTTTTCATGCGATGTATATACCCGTCTGGAGAGGTTGGCGTTCTGGTTTTGACCCAAAAAGGGAGTCTATCGGCTGAAGACGACCGTCACAGCGATATTATGGCTGGGCACGCGCTGGGACATCGAGAGCGTCTTTCCGTCCTTCGAAAGGTTGTAGACCTCGGGAGCGCCAATGTTCTTGCCATTCACGCTTCCTTGAAGCGTGAGAGAGTTACCTGTGGTGGTCCAGGTCCCGGATCGGCTGGGTACGCCGGTTCCTGCGATGGAGAACGTGTGATTCGGGTTGAGGGTGAGGGAGAACGGAGCCTGCTGAGCCTTGTTCATCCGGTGCTTGAGGTCCGCCGTCTGGGCGACTCTCGCCCGGGAGGCATCGATTTTTAGCCGGCCTCGCCAAGTTCCCGTGATTGGCCCGGCGAGGGCCGAGGCGGCCAAGATGGCTAGCGCGGACAGTGCAACGCCAATTTTGAGAAACTGCTTCATATCGTATATATACCCTTGTGCGGCGCCCACTGTTCCACGACGGGACTCGCACCTTTTCGGTAACGCTTTTGTGTGACTGCCGCCTATCGTGCGGCAGCCACCCAAATGCGACGGATCCTTACTGCTTGGCCCCGGCTTTGATCCAACCGGCAATCGTCTGGAGGTCGCCGTCAGACAGCTGGCCTCTCGGCGGCATAACCGGCTTGCCGTTAGCCTTTAGGTACGCCATGATCCGGCTGTTGTCCGGGTCGCCGGCCGTAATGACCGCTCCACCGCGACCGCCAGTCATGACGCCCTGGTACGAGGTCAGATCGAGGCCCGATCGCGGGTTTCCGGAGCCGTGGCATCCGATGCAGTTGGTATTGAAGATCTTCGCCACCTTGTCGAACGAGACGGCGGCGGTGGCCGGATCGACCTTCTTGGCGCCATCGGGAACCGCGAAGCTAAAAGTGCTGTCCGCGAGGGCGTCCTTGGAAAGCGTCAATTCCTTGGCCATCAGAATGGTCTGACCGTCTTCGCCGGACTTGATCGTTCCGCCGCGCGCCACCCCGAGCGTGTTGTCGACGAACAGCGATGCGGTGCGAACCGGCGCGCCAGGCAACGTCATCGAAACGTCGGTGACCGCTTTGCCCTTCATGATGCGGCTCGATCCGACCTTGATACCGGTGGTGTCCTTGAACGGCTCTTTCACAAAGAACGCGACCCAGGGAAAGACGGCGTCTCGCTTGAGGAACGCCTTGAGATCGGAATCGGTCTGTTGGGCCTGTGTGTAGGAGTTGTCCGACTTCTTGTAGTCCCAAACCGTCGTGCCGTCGGCAACGATCGTCTCGTCGGGTGATTCGAGCCGGAACTTACCGTTCTTCCCGAGCTTGAGCACGTAGTCTTGGGGACCGCCGCCCGGAAGGACCTGGAGCGTGTACTGCACCGTCAGACCCGTCGCGGACTGGAGTTCTGAAGTGTGCTTTTCGAGGAGGGTGTCTGCCGATCCAGCTTGAGCCGCGATAACGGCGCCGACAAGGCCTGAGAATGCGATAAGTAGGGGGATTTTCATGAGTCGACTCGGTAGCCGCCGAAGGCGCACTGTTTATGATGCTAAATGCGCTCGGTCCGTTGCCTAAGAATTCTCTAACCACGATACCGCGTCACCGGGTTCCAGAAACAAAGCGGCCCGGCTCTCTAAGGGAGAGCCGGACCGATTTGTTTGGTCTTGCCGACTTACTTGTCGGTCGTGTGCTTGACCGTGTCCTGAATGGCTGCCTGCGCGGCCGCGAGTCGAGCGATCGGCACGCGGAACGGGGAGCAGCTCACGTAGTCGAGGCCGATCTGGTTGCAGAAGTAGATCGACTCGGGATCGCCGCCGTGTTCGCCGCAGATGCCGCACTTGAGGCCGGTTCGGGCCTTGCGACCTTCGGTGACCGCCATCTTCATCAATTGGCCGACGCCGACGGTGTCGAGCGTCTCGAACGGGTTTCGGACAAGGATCTTCTGCTCGGCGTATTTGCCCAAGAACTTGCTTTCGGCGTCGTCTCGGCTAAAGCCGAACGTCGTCTGCGTCAAGTCGTTGGTTCCGAACGAGAAGAACTGGGCGTACTCGGCAATCTCGCCGGCCGTGAGAGCGGCGCGCGGGATTTCGATCATGGTGCCGAACATGTAGGGAATCTCCACGCCTTGCTCTTCCACGATCTTCTTGGCTTCGGCTTCAAGCTGAAGCTGAACGACTCGAAGCTCGTTCACGGTGCTGACGAGCGGAATCATGATCTCGGGGAAGACCTGCTTGCCTTCCTTGATCAGCTTGGCCGCCGCCTGGAGGATCGCACGGGTCTGCATGACCACGAGGCCCGGGAACACGATAGAGAGGCGAACTCCGCGCAGGCCAAGCATCGGGTTCGCTTCCTTCATGCCTTCCACCGCGTGAAGGAGCGTCGTCTTTGCTTCGAGCTGCTCGTCGAGGCCCTTCTGGCCAAGTTCGATTCTCGTTTTGAGCTCGGTCGTTTCGGCAACGAGGCCGTCGAAGTTCGGAAGGAACTCGTGGAGCGGCGGGTCGATCAGACGAACCGTAACCGGCTTGCCCTGCATGACCTCGAAGATGCCTTCAAAGTCGCCCTGCTGAACGATCTGGAGCTTGTCGAGAGCGGCTTGTCGCACGGCCTCGTCCTTGGTTAGGATCATCTCTTGCACGATCGGGAGCCGATCCTGCTCGAAGAACATGTGCTCCGTTCGGCAAAGTCCGATGCCCTCGGCACCGAATTCGACCGCCTGCTGGGCGTCGCGTGGGTTATCCGCGTTGGCCCGAACCTTCATCTTGCGTGTCGCGTCGGCCCAGCTCATGAGCTCGCCGAATGCGCCGCTGACTTCGGGGTCGATCAGCTTGAGAGCGCCGAGATAGACGCTGCCGGAGGAGCCGTCCATCGTGATCGTGTCGCCTTCTTTGACGACGACGTCGCCGACTTTGAACTGGCGAGCGTTCACGTTGACCGCGAGCGCTTCTGCGCCGGCCACGCACGGAATGCCGAAGCCGCGAGCGACCACCGCCGCATGCGAAGTCTTACCGCCGCGTGCGGTGAGGATGCCCTGAGACGCCATCATGCCGTGGACGTCGTCCGGGTTGGTCTCGTCGCGAACGAGGATGACCTTCTCGCCGTTTCCGCCGTGCGTGCCCAATTCGGCGGCGCGGTCGGCATCAAATACGGCCTTGCCGACGGCTGCGCCGGGAGAGGCCGCGAGGCCCTTGGCGAGCAGTTTCGCTTCGTGCAGCGATTCGGGGTCGATTCGCGGGTGGAGAAGCTGGTCGAGGTGCGAGCCGGTGATCCGGAGCAGCGCCTCGTCCTTGGTGATGAGTCCCTCATGGACCATGTCGACCGCGATCTGGACCGCGGCCGGCCCGGTGCGCTTGCCGCTTCGGCACTGGAGCATAAACAGCTTGTTGTGCTCGATCGTGAACTCGAGGTCCTGCATGTCGCGGTAGTGGTTCTCAAGCGTCTTGGACATCTCCATGAACTGCTTGAACACGGCTGGGCTCTGTCGCTCGAGTTCGGAAATCGGCACCGGAGTGCGGACGCCGGCGACGACGTCTTCGCCCTGGGCGTTCATCAGATACTCGCCGAAGACTTCGTGGGTTCCGATCGACGGGTCTCGGGTGAAGGCCACGCCGGTTCCGCAATCGTCGCCTGCGTTGCCATAGACCATCGACTGAACGTTGACGGCGGTTCCGATTTCGTCGGGGATCTTCTCGGTCCGGCGATAGTAGATGGCTCGGTCGTTGTTCCAGGAGCGGAACACCGCTTCGATCGCGAGCGCCAACTGCTCATACGGATCGGTGGGGAAGTCTCGACCGATATGGTCTTTGACGTGCTTCAGGAAGAGGGTGCTGACCTCCTTCATCTGCTCGGCGTTCAGGTCGAGGTCGGTCTTCGCGCCGACTTTCTTCTTATAGTCGGAGAAGATCTCTTCGTCGAAGCCGTGCTTGCTCAGGTCGAACGCCACGTCCGAGAACATCATGATGAACCGGCGATAGGAGTCGTAGACGAAGCGAGGGTTGTTAGTTTCGGCGATCATCGCCTCGATCGTGGTTGGGTTAAGACCGAGGTTGAGAACCGTGTCCATCATGCCCGGCATCGAGAACTTGGCGCCGCTGCGAACTGACACGAGGAGAGGGAGTTTGGAACCGCCGAACTGTCGCCCCATCTTGGTTTCGACATCGGTGACAGCGGCCTTGATTTCATCCATTAGGCCCGCTGGGAGAGCCTTTCCAGACTCGTAGTATTCGGTACAGACCTCGGTGGTAATGGTGAAACCGGGAGGTACGGGAAGACCGATATTGGTCATTTCGCAGAGATTCGCTCCCTTTCCGCCAAGGAGGTCTCGCATACTGGCGCTCCCTTCACGGAAGAGATAAACGCGCTTCTTACTCATATAAATTAGGGTCTCCTAAAGATTTGGTGTGCAGCAGACACGTCGACGCTGGCGGTCCGGAGCCTAAGCAAACGGCCCAGTTTACCGCCGCTTTTCTGACCTAGATCCTGTGAAATCGCGAACAACGGTTAAGGGAACCTGCGATGTAGTTGGAAACAACGACACGAAAACCGGCAATTGCAGCGAGATGGGCCGATCAGGGCGGTTGTGTGATCGATCGACGGATCGCGTTCCCGATTGCCCGACCACTTGCTTTTCAGGCTAACCGGTGCCATAATCTCGAACTGTTCGCGGGAGTAGCTCAGTGGTTAGAGCGCCGGCCTGTCACGCCGGAGGCCGCGGGTTCAAGTCCCGTCATCCGCGCCACTTTTCCTT
>JARLGV010000064.1 GCA_031292555.1 Fimbriimonas sp. | reverse complement strand
TCCCCCGCCGCTGCGCTGGAGGCGAGGGAACGCGGCTACACGTCTCGTGCCAACCTTCAGGTTCGCCAGAGGCCGAGCGGTCGTGCTCCCTCTCGTTCCTTCCCAGGAGGGAGGTTTTCCGAAACCGCGCCTCTGGCTCCTTGTTGTTCCGAAAACCCTTGGCACAAACGAGGCCGTACGGGAACAAGGACTTCCGACTGCGTCGGCGGCATACGGCTTTCCCCTCTCCCAACCCTCTCCCCCGCCGCTGCGCTGGAGGCGAGGGAACGCGGCTACACGTCTCGTGCCAACCTTCAGGTTCGCCAGAGGCCGAACGGTCGTGCTCCCTCTCCTTCCTTCCCAGGAGGGTGAGGGAGGTCTTCCGAAGCCGCGCCTCTGGCTCCTTGTTGTTCCGAAAACCCTAGGCACAAACGAGGCCGTACGGGAACAAGGACTTCCGACTGCGTCGGCGGCTTACGGCTTTCCCCTCTCCCAACCCTCTCCCCCGCCGCTGCGCTGGGGGCGAGGGCACCCGTGTGCAAGTCTCATGTCAACCCGTGAACTGGGCGCCCCCCTGGCTCATGCCATCATCGGATTGATTTCGACATCGTCGTCAATCGACTGTCGCTACCGGACTCGAATCTCAGCTTGATATAGAGCGTGCACTGCACGACCGGATCGGTGACGATTGGGTTCACCACCTTGTCGAAGCCTTTGCCGGTTAGCGGATTGTAGTAGAACGTGCGCATTTTCCGCGCGCCATGAACGACATAGTTCCTCAACTCATAGCCAGGATTCACATTGTCGCCTTCGGCCGCCTGATAAGAAGCGTACATCTCGGTCGGAAAGAAGGCGTTGAAGCGGTCGACATACAACTGCGGCGAGGACCGGAATGCAACGCCAAGCAGCTTCTGGTAGTCCTTCTTCTTCTGGTGAATGACCTGCGAGGCCACCTCGACGAGCTTGGATCTGACAGCATCGAGATTGGTCAAGACGTAGTCCACTTTGATCAAGTCGAACACGCCATCTTTGGCGGCGAGCGCGATCAGGGAGTCCACCTCAGACTGCGATCCGCATTTGATCGAGACGTTCTCCTTCAGTTCGAAACCGGTGACCTGCTCGGTCGCAACCGTGCCGTCGACATGAAAGCCGTAGATCCGATTCTGGGCAACGAAATCGACGAACACGTTCTTCGGGCTCTCCCCAAAGCTCATCAGGTCCTTCTTGAATTTGGCCAACTTCTCATGGACCTTTGCTCGGGCGTCGGCCAGTGTCACTCCCTCTTCGCTGATTCCGAACAAGGCCACATATGCGTCGGCATGAATATTCATCAGGACCGAAGCGTCTAGGAACACGCTGTTCAAGGTCGGCGGGATTTCCTGGTCGGTCAGCGCTCTCTGTTGGCGCAGGATGTCCGCCGGGTTGCCCTGCTGGCCGTTATAGACTGAGCCGCCGCCCATCTGTGCCAGAGAAACTTGGACAAGCGCCGCCATCGTCGTGAATGTGGCGAATGATAGTTGGACCCACTTCATATTTGGTGAGACGCGGGGGATTGGAGCCACGTTACGTACAAGCCAAAACCCCCATAGCGTGAGGTTCCCTGCCTCACAACTCCCGATTGCAGTGCCATGAGCCTGGGCGTTGGCGTTCGACCTTAGCTTCCGCAACTTAGGCAGATGGAGTCTGCGAGGCACCGAACCTTGCGCTACGGGGTGCCGATCCATCGGAGAGCCAGGCGTTCAACGAGGAAGAACGCGAAAACCCGGCACATGCCGAAAGTGGTCGTCGTGTGTCAGAAGAGCGAAGTCGTGTTCAATGCACTGAGCCGCAATCCAAACATCGTTCGTTGGTATGGGTCTGCCCATGGCACGTAGCTCTGACCAAATCTGGGCATAGATAACCGACGTAGCTTGGGAGATCTCATGGATCGTTACCCGCCGGCGTGCGAGAATCTGCCGAAGGATCTCTTCGTTTTGTTCTCGACGAGTGCCGTGCCTGAATGCAGCTCGAAGTTCGCCAAGCACGACAACCGGGAAAGCAAGCTGAGTCGCCGATTGGATGGCCTCCACGAAAACCGGATCGTTGTCGACAAAGGCTCGGTAGGCATTTGCGTCGACGGAAAGCATCATTGCCATAGCTCGCTATCGACCCGATTGAACATCTTGAGTGCCTCATCGACCAACTGGCCGTCTGTCATCGTTCCAATTGCAAAGTCTAGATCGTGGTGCAGGCCCGATTCCTTTGCCTGCTCGGCGATATTGCTTAACTCCTGCACTAGATAGGCGTTTAGGCTGACGCGCCTCGCTTCGGCGACATGACGCAACGCCTGATCCACATCGGATGGAATACCGCGGATCGTATATTGGGTCTTGTTTTGCTTCATGCCTACACTTTACCGAAAATGTAGGCATTTTTGTTCTGGACGATCAGCCTTGCTTTCCCGGCCGCAAGGCATCTAGTCGGGCGCCGGCTGCTTTGCGGATGTCGTCGGGCGCGCCCGATGCCGCGATCGTCGAGAGGATCGACGGATCGGTCAGCTTGCCGATTGCATACAGGCGAATGCTCGAGTATGCGTCACTTTCTGCCACCGTTCCGAGAAGGGACTGATCGGTCAACTTCCTTACCGCCATGAACCTAAGCCGGGAGCTGGAGTCACGGGTCGCGACTTTGCCGAGGAGGGCCTGATCGGTGAGCTGCCGAATCGCCACTGAACGAATTTGCTCATCCTTGTCGCCCACTGCCACCTCGCCAAGCAAAGTTTGGTCGGTCAGCTTCCTTGCCGCAACTATGCGGATGTCGGAACGTAGGTCGAGTGTAGCAACTTGGCCGAGCAGGTACTGATCGGTCAGTTTTCTCGTGGCGGCTACGCGAATCCCCCCATCCTTGTCCTCAACCGCGACCTTTCCAAGGAATGCTTGATCGGTCAGCTTCGACACGGCCACTGAGCGAAGGTGCGAATCGTTGCCTTCGAGAGCAACCTGCCCAAGCAACGCTTGGTCGGTAAGTTTCTTGAGGGCAGTCATCCGGATGTCCGACTTCTCGTGTTCGTCCAGGGCCACCTTCGCCAACGTTGTTTGGTCGTCAGTCTGAGGCGGCGAACGTCTTGTCAGAGTGGAGCCGAATATCGAGCTAGCCATAAGCGCCAAGCCTAGGCAGCACCCCAACATCGTAATCGTGGAACGAGACTTCATGAGTAATTCCCTCTTTCTTGCCGTCGCCCAACGATTGGATTGAACGCACATCTAGCAACCAACTATGTCTACGACAACTGGCACTACTATGGCCCGGTCTGCGATCAGTCGAGTTTGGCTGTTCGACCAATTTGATCGGCAACGAGTGCGGCGAACACCTCTATGTTCCCATTGACGGAATCCCAGGTCACCTCGAGATGGCCCCCACCACAAATGCAAGCCTGGTTCTGACCGGCTATCTATCAACCACTCGATGGGTGCACGACCATTTGGTGCAGTTCTCGTCAGCGACGCACGGCGAGCGCAAAGGGACGCTCGGCGGACCTGCTATGACCCTGGTTGCGTGCTTTGGGAGGAACTTGGGCCTCTCGGTACACAGCCAAGGCCTAGATGGATAGAGACAGAACTATGTTATGAAGTGAATGCGCCGCGATCATGGGGCTGATAGACCTTGTACGGACAAATACAAATCCAAATAAGAGGGCCATAAGCCCTGCCCCGACTATTGCAATTGATCCACGAAAGGCATGGACCATACTGAATATCAATGCAGAGCATATTACAGCATAATACCGATGACCGAGTAATTCCTCTAGTCTGGTTATAATATAGCATCTAAAAATGAGTTCTTCTGAAGCCGACGCAGCAATTAGAGACAGTAATAGGGTAGCCATCCCCAATGATCCGCGATGTTCAATGGCACCCAACCTGGGGAGTGGAAAGCTTGGCAGATGCCTAAAGAACATCACCATTGATAACGTCGCGACTAGCAGTAAGCAAGCAGTACACGCAAACCGCAATGCGTTATCAGATCGAATGCCAAATCGCGAGAGGCCATCACCTGACCGCCATATGATGAAGATAATGACCGCGCACTCACCAAAATAAGTCACCGATCGCGCAACTTCTGCCATAGCGCCAGTCCCAAATGCGTGTCGTGGCACTAGTTGCGTGATCAATGGAGGAGCTATATACGCTAAACAGATCACCCAAAACTCAAGCCAAAGCGTGGTTCTACGGCTCAAATGCACATCCTTCTTATCGTTCTCTCGCATAAGACCAAAGCTATCTTAACAGCAAACACGCCGACATCTGCGCCAAGTCCCGCCTCTCGTGCAACTCCGCCCTGTAGTTGCGACACCGGTAGCTTCACGAATTTTGCCGTTAAGTCAATCCGGCAAGAAACCGATTCGCACCGACTATCCTTGGGGTAACGTTAGCATCACGGTGAGCGCTAACGGGACCATTTCGATACATGGTGGCGGAGTGATATCGATTGGCATCGGTGGAGGCGTCAGTGGCAGCTTTACCTGCAACTGCGTGGAGAATGTCTATGCGTCGCGGATCGTATATGACATTGACTCATGCCGCTGCAAGTAGTCGGGACCACACTACTCGACGTTATGCCCAGCGGGGGTTTCATATTGCGAAGGATGCAAATTCTGACATTCCATAGAAGTTGCCACGGCAGAGAGGAAGATCAGACCCTATGGTGTCCGGGATTTGTCTCAGTGACTGTCCCGCCGATATACGAATCTAGTTGCGGCCCAACGGGGGGTGGTGGCATTGGGCGGATTGCTTAGAACGGGGCTCGTTCTTCTGTCACTTGGTGTGTGCTGTTACCTCGCTTGGGCAACGAGTGCTGCAATCATGGTGTCTCATCTTCCAAACTTCAACGGAGACACGGTCCATTTCCAGTTTGGCCAAATACAGGATTTTTTCCTCTGGCCACTAGCGGCATGCTTGATCCCTGGGATTTGGCTTACGGTTAAGGGGCTTGTCGATGAACGGCGCAAGCCATAGTAATCGAGCGGCTCTTTTCTGGGCGTGCGTATTCCAAGGAATGCGGACACCGATTCCAACGCAAAACGGTGAGTGATTCCAATCGAAAGCGGACAGAAACTCAAGTTTGTGACACTGCTCTAGCGAGCGTTTAGCGCTTCTTGTGCAGGGTTCCCGTCCCGCCTCTTAACCCCTTCGAAGGGTTGGAGGCAAGTTGGTGCGCAGACCAACGAGCCGAACGGCCGAATGAGTCTGATCGGTATCTTCAGACAGATTCGCTGTGGTGCCTTTCCGGATACCGCTCCAAAAATGGCACTGGGCTGTTCGATCCTGGTCGCCGACTCCGATCGCTATGACCAAGTCGACATTTGGATCGATCTAGTGGATCCAGATGGAAAGCATGTGGCTCGAGTCTTGACGTATGCGGCGATGCTCGTCGGCGGGATGGGCGATCCTAGCATGTTTGACTTCGACGTTGACATGGCCAATCTCACGTTCGACAAACCAGGCGACTATCAATTCTCTATCTTCGTTCTGGGCGTGTTGGTTAGGACAGTGGATCTGAATCTTTTCCTGGCGAGCTGATGTGCGCTGCAATGCCAGTGCTCGTCAGACAGGCAGATCGCCAAAAGGTAGCATCTCAATGTGTGCCATTTGCCTATCATCCCGACTGAGTCTAATCCATTTTTTGCGGTGATGGCTAGATGAGTGGGTGGACAGACCAACACGGCAAGCCTGTTACTTTCGACCAAATGCTCGATCAAATCGCAGAAACGATCCTTGCGAATTTGATTGCTTTCGATCGGTGCGTTTGAGACATCGCATCTTCCGCGCGTTCGGCTGAGTCAAGAGGACGGCGACAGCCCGACACCGCTTCCCTCGATCACGAACTCCTTTCACGGCGAGCTGTCAAAAAGAAAAGACTTGACGTTGCAGAGCATGAGACCTACATTGGCTTCATAAGTTTTCATCGAGCAGCGCTGTGTCTTCGCTGAAGAGGGACTTGGGAGATCATGACTATAAAGTGCCTAGTAGGATCGCACTTATGGAACGGCTGCAAATGCACGGCTTGCGGGAAGACGCGGGATGAAGCGCATGACTGGAGCAAGGACTGCGAGAAGTGCTTTGCGTGTGCAAGGACTCGCGACGGGGGCCACGATTTCAGCCAGGGAATCATGAAATGCGCCCGATGTGGGGCAACCAACACCGACGCCATCAACTCTTTGTTAGGCGCCGCCATACTCGGCGACGAGGGACGTGTCAAGGCGCTGGTTGCTTCAGGGGTAGATGTTAGCGCGAGTGGCAGCGACGGCGAGACGGCACTCATTAAAGTTGCGGTCTATGGCCATACGGAACTGGCAAGAGTACTGATCGCCGCAGGTGCAAATGTAAATGCTAAGAACAAGCATAGTGATACCGCCCTTACAACGGCAGCATATGGAGGGCATAGGGAGCTCGTGGAAGTCCTCGTCGCCGCTGGGGCAGATGTCATGGCGAAGAATGTCAACGGCTATACGGCGCTCATGGTGGCCAGGCGAGACGATGTGGCAGCCGTTCTGCGGAAGGCACCTCGATTAGTGCATCCCACCCTTACTTGTTCGGCATGCGGCAAAACATACAGGATCGGTGAAGATGCCGTAGCAGTTGCTCCCGAATTCGCCTACGGCTTGATCAGTAAGTCGGTGATCGATTCCGAGGGCCCCTCCCCCGACCGAGAGGACCTAGTGGACTTCTTCGGTGATTCGAACAAGTCCGCGGTCGCCCTTGACACCTCGCGGGAGAACGCACGCCAAAACTGGAAGATCATTCAAGAGGGCCTGGCACGTGGGCAACGCCGAACCTGGCGTTGTCATGGGTGCGATAAGGTCAACTCCTATCAAGTCAAATCGTAACGCCGCAGGATAAGAGCGCGGCAACGTCATGGGGAGTGTGTGGTTGAGTTGAAAGGAAGCAATATCGCAGTACGAATTCGTAGGGCCATTACTTTTGGATTTGTGTTCCTAGTTGGAGCATCCGTTTGCTCTGTTGGCTGTAAGGATGGAGAGGGTAAGCGAACCCAGATTGGACCGAGTCCTGTCCCTGCGTCGTCATCGATGGAGGATGCCTACGAACAGCTTGACCCTCAGAATTTGTTCATTGAGGCTCGCTTCGACCTGAAGGCTATTAAGCTGGATACGGATGGCTCTGTCGCAAAGTTAAAGAGTATCAACGGGAAGGTGACTTGGTTGAAGGTTGAGGGCCACCCTGTCGATTTACTTACCGCCGAGCTCTCTGAGCATGGTGGCAGAGCTGTGATCTCGACGAAAGAGTGCGGCCCAGTTGAAGTCTCGTTTGATCCAAATCAGCAGGCAACCTTCTGGCTGAAACCCTCGCAGCTATTGAGCCTCAAAGATCTGTTGACAATTCAAGACTGGGCCTTCCATGGAGATCTTGGGCGTGTCGAGGCAATGGTCAAAAACAATCCCAATTTGGTAAGGAACAAGGACGAAAAAGGCATGACGCCTCTTAGCAGAGGAGTGGAGGGAGATCATCTGGACGTCGTGAACTTCTTGCTTTCTTGCCATCCCAATCCCACGCTAGATTCGGACATATTAGCCTCGGCGGCTACCGATGCCAGTGTAGCTGTGGTCGAATCCCTTCTGACGCACGGAGCGCCTGTTAATGGGCGAGAGAAGGATGGTTCTACAGCCTTGCATGATGCGTCGTTCAACGGCAAGAAGGAGGTTGTTAGCCTGCTGCTGGCAAATCACGCAGAAGTCAATGCCAGGGACAAGAGCGGAAAGACACCGCTTAGCCTTGCGATCTCGAATAAGCAGCTAGAGATTGCAGACATTCTGCGCCTGCACGGGGGGCATATTTAGGCGATCAATTGGTTTGGTTGCAGCGAAAAATAGGCATGATCATCGCAAATCCAAAGGCCATTGCGTCGGCCATTCTGGTATGCGAGCAAACTGCTTCCAGGCGGGGAATTGATCTTGGGATTGCTTCGCAGGACGCCAAGCACTAATGGAAGACGGGCCTCGCGCCATTGCGTCCGACTCCGATTGCGACTGGTGGGAGATGCAAGGGCAACAGACGGTCCATCGTGGATACGGCGACATAGGAAGTCAAGTACCTGAGAATCCATGAACGTAAAGTGCCTTGTTGGTTCACATAGTTGGGACGGCTGCAAATGCTCAGCATGCGGCAAGACGCGGGATGAGGGGCAGTACAAGGGCAAGGATTGCGAGAAAACTTGAGAATGAGAACATTGAACCAATTGTTCGGCTGGCGCAAACAACGGCAAAGAGAACTAGATGCAGCTCTCCGCGACGCAGCCAAGACAGGCCCCGTGGATCTTGTTCACAAACTGATCTCTAGTGGTGCGAATGTTGGTGCGAGCTTGGGCTACGAACTCACAACGCTCATGGTGGCTGCCAATAACGGCCAAACAGATTGCGTCAGGGTTCTTATCGGCGCTGGAGCCGATGTCCATGCCAGAACAAGCGCTGGTGAGACAGCGCTGTCACTGGCGGCATCAACTGGAGACGCCGCAAGCATCGAAGCCCTCATAGACGCAGGTGCAGATGTCAATTCTAAGCAGAAGGACGGAGTAACAGCGCTGATTGAGGCTGCGAGTCGGGGGAACGTCGATAGCGTGAGAACGCTGATCGCTGCTGGAGCCGATGTCCACGCCAGGACTACCGAAGGCCGCAATGCACTTCAAAAGGCATCTGATCGGCATAGTCGCGGCCACGTTGATTCAGTAATTGCGTTGATCAGAGGGGGAGCGGACGCAGACACGAGGTTTGAGGACTTAACCCTCCTAATGCTGGCCGCAAATAGTTGGGAGGCAGATGATGTCGAGGCGTTGATAAGAGTGGGGGCTGACGTCAACGGAAAGACCAATATTGGCGTTACGGCACTTATGTTTGCAGCGATTGGAGGAAGAGAAGCGAACATCAAGGCACTCTTGAGCGCAGGAGCAGATGTCAATGCGACGACTGACGATGGGAAGACTTCATTTTCTTTCGCTGAATCCGACAAAGTTGCCTTGCTCCTCAAGGACGCAGGAGCTATCACTGAGGAGTCAAATCCGAAGACGTCAGCGGCTCCAACGCTCGTTTGCTCAGGTTGCGGTAAGGCCTTCAAGATCGGTGATGATGCGGTAGCGGTTGCGCATGAATCGGTCTTCGGCCTTGTATCCCAGACTGTTGTAATATCCTACGGAGGGGTGCCAAGCCGCGAAGACTTGGTCGATTCGTTGAACGTGTCGCCCGAAAAGCTCCAAGGCGCGCAGGAAAGATCTGTGGAAAATTGGAAGATCATCCAGCACAGCCTGTCTCGCGGGCAGCGCCGAACCTGGCGTTGTCATGCGACAAAGTCAACTCGTATTCGGTGAAGACCTGATAAGGCGAGGACCTGAGAGATCATGAACGTAAAGTGCCTAGTTGGTTCACATAGCTGGGAAGGCTGTAAGTGCACTGCGTGCGGTAAGATGCGCGACCTACAACATGATTGGAGCGAAGACTGCGAGAAGTGCGCTGTATGCGGCGCAATACGTGAGAGCCACCACACATGGACAGGGTGCAAGTGCTTCGCATGCGGCAAGACGCGTGACGAGGAACACGACTGGAGTGGGGACTGCGAGAAGTGCGCTATATGCAGCACGACCCGCCAGAGCGACCACACATGGACAGGATGCACGTGCTCCGTGTGCGGCAAGACTCGCGACCAAGAACACGATTGGACCAAGGATTGCCAGACTTGTGCGATCTGCGGGACTGAACGCAAGAACAGCCAAAGAATGAGGGGATGCAAGTGCCGCGCATGTGCTGTTGAGTTCACTAGAGCGGTGGAGAAGGGTAATTTGGCCAAGGTCGAGGCACTCGTCCTCGCAGGAGTTGACATCGATGCCAAAGATGACCAAGGGAGAACGGCGCTCATCGCGGCATGTCACAAGGATAGAATCGAATGCGTTAACGCACTTATCGCTGCTGGCGCGGACGCGGATGCCACTGACCCTGACCTTACAACGGCGCTAATGGTTGCCGCTCAAATGGGCCATGAGAGTTGTGTCAGGTCACTGATCAGAGCTGGCGCGGATGCCAGCATGATGGATGAGAGGGGATTAACCGCGCTCACAGTTGCGGCGTTTGCCTGCAAGGCTGGCTGCGTCAAGATTCTGATTGATGCTGGAGTGGACGTAGATGCGAAGCTAGAGAGTAGCCGCTCTGGCAGTGATGGAGGCGCTTCCGCAATCATGGCAGCGGCAGTTAGCGGCTCAGTTGAATGTGTCGATATCCTTATTGCCGCGAACGCAAACGTAAACGTTGCTGCTGGATTGGGCGTTACTCCGCTAATGGAGGCCGCACGAAAGGGCCACTCTGCTTGCGTACGCGCCTTAATCGCGAGCGGCGCGAGCTCGGATGCGAGGAACCGAGCGGGGGCTACAGCCCTGATGTTTGCCTGCCATAAGGGCTTTTGGGAGTGTGCAGAGCTGCTAGTCCTTGCAGGAGCTGACGTCAGCTTCGTCGATGATAAGGGATATTCAGCTCTTAGCATTGCTCCAGACGAATTGAAGCCCGTGCTTGTCGCCGCCGCACAGAAACGCGCCGTCAACTGCTTCACTGACCATGGTGATGAAACCGTGACAGACAACCGTACTGGGCTTACATGGCAGAGGAACGACGATGCCCAAAAGCGAAACTGGATGGAAGCGATGGAATTCGCTCAGTCCCTTTCGCTTGCCAAGCATTCTGATTGGCGTTTGCCATCTAGGGACGAATTGGCTTCATTGAGCGAAACCCTCGGTGAGCTCAATAGCCAGCGAAACCGACTCTTGGGCGTCCCTCAAGACCTCGGTAAGCTGAAGTTAAGATCTCTGTTTTTTCCAGAGATGCAATCGTCAGAATACTGGACGTCCACTTCATACGAAAACAATGAAGGTGACGCATACTATGTTTCCTTCACGACCAACGATGTCTTCTCAGGAAGTGTGAGCTACGCCCACAAAACCAACACTTATGGTTGCCGCGCCGTTAGAGCAAGCCTGACCAAAGCGCTGAGGGAATCGAATTCGACTTAGAAATGAGCCGACGCAGGACCAGTACAGCTTTGGAGGTGGCGAGTCTGCGCTCACATACAAAGAGATGCGACCAGAATAATCTGCGAAGTACGATCGTGCTCGCCGTCTCATTCGATGTGGACTAAGTAACTTTGGTTCCTCACCTGGCGACTACTGGGACGCAGTCGATCTATGGCTGGGTCGGGAGCCTTGGTTCGCGAAGGACCAATCGGCTACATGCAGAGCAATACAATCTTGCAAGACACCATTCAAGTGGCGATGGAGGGTGGACAACTGTCGACCCACTCTGGCCAACGCAAAGGGCCTACGTTTATGTAGATGCATGCCCCACTGTCTATGTGGATCCAACTGGACGCCAATTGCTTGGTGGAGGGGGCACGGTTACCGATCCAGACACCGGTGTCGAGGGCTCTGGCTCCCTGCCTGGTGCGCCCTCTTGCCCATAACGGGACCCCCAGTTTGGCGGGATGTTCAGTACAACGCTCATGGTTCCTTACTATCTGGGGCAGGCCTTTGGAAGCGTAAACGCTCCTAAGCCGCTTACACCGCCCCGATCAGTCTACAAGCCTAGGGACACCGAGAAGTGCAATAAACTACATGACGATGTGCATCGCCTATGCGACCGGTCGGCTTCCCGAGGCTGCAGGAAAATACCTTACAGTGATTGCCCGGGGTTGGCCGCTGATGAGGCTGCAAACGTGGCTTGTTCATTGGCTCGATCCCTTGTCATTATTGAATGCGACTACAAATTTGACCGGTTTTGGGAAACCAACTGGTGTAAACACGAGATGACGATGTGCCAAGCCGATCAGACGGGATGTATCTGCGTAAGTAAGGGTAAGGGTTGTCACCCACCGGTCGGTAGTCAATCCGCCTGTGACGGGCTAAAGGCAGGCTGCCTGCAAATGGCGTTGAAGTGCGGCAAGCCTGGGGTGCAATTCTGGCCAAAGTAGCTCATGATAGAACGTAGCCGAGAGTTAGCCGAGAGAATTTTTCTCGTCTTCCCACCCGTCTTGCCGCCTGAGGAGTTGCTACATCCGGACTTGCTTGAAGGCGCCTTGTCGTTGGACGAGGAGTACTGCATCGAGAGGTTGCTGACCGTCGCGTGGACGGATATCCCTCCCGACACCTTCCTAAAACAAAGCTACATGTTCTGCAGCTTCATGCTCACGCCGAAAAGGTTCATCTACTTCCTGCCAGCAGTCCTTGCATTCCTCGTGGGACGGACCACTGCAGAAGACGAAGCTGACGATGGCTGGTGTCTTCTTGCACTCAAAATCATGTGTTGCCCACCTAGCAAGAAGCTGTTCATGCTTTTGAACAGAGATCAGAAGGAGTTGATCGGGGACGTGTTGCTGCTGATTTCCGACTGGTGCCGATTGAATGAAGAAGACATCGAAGATTGGGCTGACGAACTGCTGTGGTACAACTGGTGGTGGCTCGAGGCGATTGACAAGGAGTGCCCACCAGACCTTCGGTGATCGCTGACATCTCATGCATTGCACGCAGGGACGGAGCCGAATATCGTTAGGGAAGCGGTGCTCGATTACGAGCGGATTTGTCGCCCACTCATCGAATCAAACGTGCGTGTTTGGTGGATCTTTCTCGCCCGTGTGTCCCTTGCGATGCGCATGCGCATTCTCCCGTTTCCGAACAGCAGTGGCGGAATCGCCGAACATGAGTGGGGCGAAAACGAACACTTTGGCTGTGCCTTTCCCTTTAGGTTTTCGGTGTTGAGTTGTCGGTTTGGGAAAGTCCTTTGACTTTTCTCATGGATTCTCACCTTATGTCGAGGCGATGGGCATTGTGTACGAGGCGGTCCAAAATGGTGTCGGCAAGAGTTGGATCTCCGATTGCCAGGCCCGGGCTGCGATCAGTCGAGTTTGGCTGTTCGACCAATTTGATCGAGCCCGCGAATGTGGGGCGAACACCTTTGAGTTCCCATCGACGAAGTCCTGTTCGAGGGCTTTGAGATATGACTGTCGGATTTCGACGTGACTCACCGCCCATGGATAGCCCTCGCTTGCAGGCATTGCATTCATATGAGATCGGGCGAGTCTTCCGTTACCGTCTCTGAATGGATGGATGAATCCCAATGTGAAGTGGCCAAGGACGCCTCGTACGGCAGGGGAAGGGGCCGAAAGGGGATTCCCCATTAATGGCGTAGAGCCAAGACTTGGTAGCGGCGAACAGATTTGAACTGTTGACCTAACGGGTATGAACCGTTCGCTCTAACCAACTGAGCTACGCCGCCAATCAGGCGAGTCTGGTAAGGACCGCATGGAGATTAAGGCAGAAACCGAGTGGGGAAGTCAATTGCTCGCTCCGTGCCAAACTCTCGCCAATGGCCCTGCGCGATTCTGAGGCTCCGATCCTGGCGGCAGTGTTTCTGGACCTCATGGGGTTCGGGATGGTGTTGGCCGATATCCAGCTTCGAGCCGAGGCGATGGCCCCGAAGGGATGGCGGCCGGGGTGGATTATCGGCGGACTGCTCGCGAGCACGTTCGTAACCCAGATGTTTGCCTCGCCGAGGTGGGGCCGCCTTAGCGATCGCAGGGGCCGAAAGCCGGTATTCGTGCTCTGCACGGTGCTTTCCGCGGTCGCAATGCTGGTCTATGGGTTGGCGGGAAGCCTCGGAATGCTCCTGCTGAGCCGAATCATATCCGGGCTTGGCGCTGCAAACGTGGCGGTCCTTCAGGCGTATCTATCGGACCGAACCGATCCAAGCGACCGAGCGGCCGCGCTCGGACGGATCGGGGCTGCGATTTCGGCCGGACTTGTCGTCGGCCCACCTTTGGGTGGATTTCTGGCCGCGTCGGGAGGGAACCACCTTATCGGTCTCGTAGCAGGATCAGCCTCGCTAATTGGCGCCATCTGGATGGCCCGTGCGCTGCCGAACCTGCCCCCGCACCCAACCGAAGAACCTGAGCACCACGCACTCTTCGATCTGCGTCTCCTCAAAGAACTGCCGGCGATCCGAAGTCTGGTGTTGATCGCGGCGGTAGCCTGGTTCTCTCTGGCGATGCTGGAGGGCACCTTTGCGCGGCTCATCTCGTACCTTTACGCCTACGATCAGCGTCAGTTTGGACTCCTCTTCGGCTACGAGTCCTTTCTTGGGATTGTCATTCAGGCATCTCTGGTCGGCTGGGTGGTCACTCGGGTGCGCGAGTCGAACGTCCTCCGCATTTCGTACCTCGCTCAGGGGCTGGGCCTCGCCGCGAATCCGTTCGCGGCGAACCTGCTGCCGATCGGCCCTCCATTCGTTCTGCTGGTCATCGCAAGCACCCTCTATTCGGTCGGCTCGAGTCTCGCAAACCCGACCCTCAACAGCCTCTGCAGTCGCTTGACTCCCGACTCGCGTCAAGGCGAGTTGTTCGGCCTCATGCAAGGCGCTCGATCGGTTGGATTCGTGGTCGGTCCGGTGCTTGGAGGCGCCCTCTTCGACTGGCAGCCTGCCGCGCCGTACATCATTGCGGGAGTAGTATGCGTCCTAGCCTCCGCACTTGTGCCCTCAGTGCTCAGCCAGCCTGATCCAGGCCCCTCACAGAACACCACCTGAGCGTATCCGAGAAGGCATCAATAACTGGAGTCGTGTTTCCAGTCTTGGCGGTCGTTACGTCTCCTGCTGTCGAAGAGACCAGCATCTCCGCGCCAAAGACCCGACTCAGGGATTCTTATTGGCTTCGGACCAGTGGGCCAGAGTCTGTTTGACCGCCTCTTCAAGTGCAAGCACCGGAACGACTCGCAAGCCGGTCAATTCCGCGATCAAGGAGAGTCCGTCCCTTGCGCCAGGGTTGAAACTGGCTACATATATCGTGCGATTGACCAACTTCACGGGTACGAGTCCATGCTCTACTAGGGTGTCCAAGGGAACAAGCGATCGAGCCCGCTCATCGATCCTCATGCGGTCTAGGTCGGCATAAGCCATTCCATATTCGTGGGCTCGTGCCATCTGTCTCCCTCGGTCGTCAAGGGCGAGGTCACCCGAGGGACGTTGTCTCATTCGCTCGATTGCGGCAGCTCGTCGCTGGTAACGGAGGTACTGAAACGCATCCTGACCCACAAAGGGTCTACGTGGAGTTCCACTAGGGAGCATCAACGTCTTGATACGATGGACTAGAACCCTGAAGAATCGAATGCGCCTCTCCACTAACGGACGACGGTCTGTGGGTTACGCGAGTTCGGGTGATGAACACGGCACGTGGTCTTCGGTCTGGGTTCTTTACCGTCGCTCAACGATGCCCGGGAGGGCCAATAGGCACCTTTGATGCGTTTTAACAAACTGGGCAAACGATCCTATGCGAATGTCGCGTATGATTCAGTTATGAGGGCAATGGTGCGTGTGGCAGTGGCGTGTCTGGTGGCCGGTGGAGCAAGTCTCTGCTTTGCTCAAAAGCTCTCTCGGGTCTCGTTGACCGCCAATTCGATCACGGGGAGTACATCTTCGTCCGGAACGATCGAGCTTTCAGACAAGGCGGGGAAGTCGGCGGTTGTTGTCGAGCTTTCGTCGTCAAGTCCGATTGTCACGATTCCGAATTCCGTCACCGTCGCGGTGGGCCAGAGTTCAGTTCCGTTCTCAATCACTTCGGTAACGGTGGCGGCTGACACGACGGTCGTCATAAAAGCCACCGTTGGAAGCGTCACGACTTCGATCAACCTGGTGGTTCAGTCCCCCCGGTTGACAGAGTTCGCTTTCAATCCGAATGGCGTGCAGGGCGGATCGAAATCCACGGGAACCGTCAAGGTTAACGCGCCGGCGCCGACAGGCGGCCTGAAGGTGAACCTTGCATCGAACACTCCTTACTGGGGTGGTCCCACGTCTGTGATGATCGCGGCGGGTTCAACAAGCGGTTCGTTCGTCGTAACGACGCTGCCGGTAGTCGGTATCACTTCCGCCGACGTCACTGCCTCGATCCCTGGAAGTCGAATCGTCGGCTCGATCAGCATCACGGCCGCGCGGTTCCAGTCGTTCACGGTCGATCACTCGAGTGTGGTCGGCGGTTCCTCAGCAATCGGCACGATCACGTTGGACGGCCCGGCGCCAAAAGAGGGTTTCCACGTCAAGGTAACGTGCGATTCGTCGCTCGCCAAGGTTCCCGCGTTCGTTGTAGTTCCGGCGGGTCAGAGCTCGATCACGTTCACAATCGCTACGAAGCCGGTCAAGGAAGCAACAACGGCGCGGATCGCGACCGGCGGCACGGGCGGCATGGTGGAGATCCCTTTGTCGATCGTCCCGCCAATCGCCGGCAGCACCGGTGGGCACGGAAACTGATCGAATCGCACCGCTAGCGTTTGAGTCGGTACCCGATTGCCGTTACGAGCAATACCCCGAGCGCGAGTCCGCGAATGAGGCTGAGCCCGACTCCGATGTGTGGGCCAGATCCAAGCGCCGATGCCCCCGCAATGACTGCCAGGCTTCCGGCTGCGATGGCTACCCTACGTTTCATTGCAGCTCATGTTATCGAGTTGGCATATTGGGTGCTGGCAGATGCCATCGCCAGATACAAAAAGGCCCCAGATCCTGAGGACTTGGGGTTTGTTTTTTGCCTTATACTTGGGTGCGGGGATAGGATTTGAACCTACGACCTCCGGGTTATGAGCCCGACGAGCTACCAGACTGCTCCACCCCGCGATACAAATAATTATTATCCTGCTTTGACCGGTGAAAGTCAAGGGTAGGTTCAAATCCTGACTGCAGTACCCAAGAGTTTTTCTGTGTCGGCCGTCAATAGCTAACGCGAACCGCGCTTAAGGGCCTTCGGTTTCTGACGGGCGGCCCGGATCGTCATGAAGACCTTGTAGGCGGCTAATCCACCGGTTAGGATCGGCGTGATCATGTCGGACTTCGTCGCAACGCTCTTGGCCAGGTGCTCGACGGTGCCCATAATTCCGTTCGAACTGCCGCGAAAATCGTCGATGGAACTCTTGGCCGATACCGCGACTTCTTCGACCCGATCAGAGACTCGATCGATCTTGACCATGAGAGTCTCGACCTTCGAGGAAAGCGACTCAACTTTCGGCTTCAACTCCTCTGCCAATTTCAGGATCTTCATGAGGACGACGAGCGACGCAATGAAAACCACGATTCCGAGCAGAAAGAAGAGGCCCGAAACGATAAGCCAGATCGATGGAATTTCACTATTCATTTCTTTACCGAGATCTCCGTGCGAACGGTACCCGTTGGCGGCAGGGAAACGACTACTTTGATTTCGCCATTCTCGCTGCACACCTCTTGCCCGTCGATGATGAAGGTGTTGCCCCAGAGGCCGCGGATGCGGACCTGGCCGACGAGATCGGCGTCTGCGTGGTTCTTTATCACTACGACGGCCTCCCGTTTGCGGGACTCGATCCTCACTTCCTGCACCTGTCCAGCGTCCGCGATCAATTCGAAGCCGATTTGACGAGCGACCACCTTTCTGCCTACGCCGTCCCAGGGGCGAATGACGTACCAGTCTCTCTCCCCGCTGTTCTCCACTTCGAAGTGACACCCGAAAGTCGTGATCCCAGACGTTCGGCTCGGCAAGACATATGAGCCGACTCCACGCAAATAGTGGAAGAGTCCGACTCCGACGTCGCCGGTCACCCCAAGCATGCCGAACTGCTTCGAGGCCGCGTCGGGACAGAACGCCATGCTAGCGGCGCCGTCGGGGCGAATCAGCGACCAGATTCCCATCATGCCTCCGAATGCGAGGCGAAGGGTTGCTTCGGGCAGGCTGGAATAGTCGCGATCAAGCGTTTTGAAGAACATCAGCGAGTTCGAGATGGTCGACGGGCTCATGCATAACTCGCCTCGGTCGAAAACCCCGGGATGTGTCGATTCCGATTCTTCCAGCCAGCGTTTGTCGCTTCCGTACCACCACCAATCGGGTGACAGCGACCGGGCGGCATATGCGCAGCGGAAGGCGCGCTCCTCCAACTCGTCGTGGGCGCGCCGCCGCGAAACCGCGAACACTTCTTCGTATGCGCCGGTGTTCCACTGGCCTTCCGATTGGAACGGGTACTTGTGGCGGCTCAACTCGATCTCCCTTCGATCGAGCAACTTAGCACATTGGTCGGCTTCGGCTTTGAGACCTTGTTCCCTCATATCCCGGATCAGGTCCACGGCATAGGACATCAGTGGGATACCGGTGTTTCCGATCGACGCTCGCGCCGAATTGGCGAACAGCGCCGTTAGGGTTCGGGCGCCCTCCCTAAGGTAAGCGCACTGCCCATGTCTTGTGGTAAGTGGGCCAGCGGCAACCCGCGACATCGTGTGGTACAGATTGAACAGGAGAGAATAGACCTGAGGTCGGCCGAAGCTTCCGGCAACGGCGCGGAAGTCTGGAATGCAGCATCCAACGCTCGCATCACCCGGGTTCTGGATGCTGTTTCGAATGAACGAATCCAGATATTCGTCAAGCGCCTCGATCTCTTCGACCTCGGGATAGATCGTGTTCTTCTCTGCCAGAAACAGTGCATCGGCCAGGCTGCTTTCGATGCCGAACGGACCAATGAACGATTCCGGATCGGCGATTGGCGAAGCCGAAGCAAGGTCGCCAGCAAGGATTGCACTCTGGAGTATCCCCTCTTCCCGGCAAATCTGATTTTCGAGAATCCACTGAGCCCGCTTTCGGATGAGATCGCCGATCGGTTCCGTGAAGAGAAAGTGCGCTTCCGAGAGTCGATCCTCGGTGTCCTCGAACGACAGTTTCACGGCGCCGGGAACCGGCGGCTTCATATAGCAAAAGCCGCCGTCTTCGTCGGCGTCTGTCTCAAGCTCCATTTCCAAGTCAGTAAAGAACCGAGTCGGCGTGGTTCCGCTGACTTCGACCGCGATGCCGACATCGACGGGCGCCACCGCTGCCGGAAAGACCTTGAGCGCGGGACGCTCGCAAGCGATCAGCGTACTCGTGAGGTTATCGGATTGGAACCGGTCGGCGGGAGCGAACCGCATCCGGTAAGTCCTGCCCTCGCCAGGCTCGAATACGACTGACGTGTGGCCGCCGAACCACTCCGGCCAGCCCTCCCGCTCGATGGCCGCCTGACTATGAACGTAGACGACCGGAATTCCCTCCCAACGTAGGGAAGTGTTAAGCGATGCAGGGACGTGGTTGAAGAACTCCCATCGCGTATCGCCGCCGGGAAAGATCGCAAGTCCGGGTGGTCTCGCGGTCATCCGCTGAGCAAAGACGTAGCTTGCCGCACCTCCAATGAACTTGTGAACGTAGACTCGGTCGTTCCAAAGCTCGCGAACACCTCGATCGGTGGCCGGAAAGCCTTCCAGCACGTTGTTGAGTGCGAGAGGGAAGCCCAATTCGCCAATCTCCAGGCTTCTGCGACTCTGGTTGATGATCTCGACGTCCCATGCAATCTGTGGAATCGCACCCGCGATCTCGTAGAACTTGCCGGTCGCGCGGATCTCGTCGAGAAAAGTGAACTCGTACTCGAAGCCTACGACGGACCCTTCCTCTTCCTCTTCCATGGGTTCGGCTCGCGCGTTGCGGCTGACGATCCAAGGCTCATCGGGATGCGCTCGCGCACCGATAAGAATAGTGCCCGGGAAATAGTCCTCAGTCGTCTCTTCGCCCATCATGAGGGGAGGTGCAACGAATTGGAACTCTTCGCTCTCGTCGGGGGCGGTGGGATCGCTGGCCCAAAGCTGCTGAATGCGCCCACCTTGACCGAACTCCATCGAGATGAGCGCGCCCGTCAACTCTTGCCTGTCAAGGCTGAAGTCGTCCATGAAGAAAGGCAGGTTACCGTACGAGCACGATTGTTTGGCGATGCGAAATACGGGATTTCGGCAGCACGCTTTGTCAGCAATTTCCTGGACCCCGGAATTGCTTCGCGGAATGGTCGCGACCAGGTCGAAGCGCCGAAGTCGATTCCTCCCCAAACTGATGGTTAGTCATTTGCCGACACTGGCAATTGCCCCTGGCGAGCGCGGCCTGGCGAGCGCGTACACTAAGCTATGGACGCGATTCGGTTAACGGTGCTTGGAGCAGGCAGCGTCCGTTGCTCTCCGCCGGTCATCGCCTCGCTCGCCAACTACTACGGGGAGAGGCCGCTAGAGATCACGCTGGCCGACGCAGACGAAGAGCGTTTGGATCTTTTCGATCGATTCGCCCGGGTATCGTTTGCCGCAACGAATGCGAGCCACGGTCTGAAGGCGACGGCCGACCTATACGAGTCTGTCTCGGAAGCCGAGTTAGTGGTCGTGCAGATCTGCGAGAACTGCGCGCGCAAGTTCTTGCGGGCGTCGCGCCGCCAAGGCATTGCCGAGTTGGACGATCTTTCGATGATCGAGCAGGCGGCCGAGTCCCTCGTAGCGGCGATTCCCCAAGACGCCTTGGTACTCAGCCTGTTGGAATCGGAAATCATCTTGCCAAGGGTTGCCTACCACCGCGTGAGTTGGCCAGATGAACTGACGACGGCAGAACGCATGTCGATGCCCCATCGATTACTGCGATGGATCCGTGGACGCCAAGATTTAGGCGAATTTCTCCGAAAGTTCGAGGAAAGTCCCCTGAAGGGCTGGCTAGACAAACCTGAGAGCGCCATCGCCGTTCAATCGACTCCGACTCGCTAAGCAAACTGAGGGGAACCGAGGTTGGTGGGTTCCCCCCAATCGACCTAACTGGGCTGATCGGATTGGTCGTTTTTGCGAGTGAATCCGGCGATCGACGCCTGTTGCGCAAGCTTCCCAGCGATCTCGCGGAATGAGCCCGCCTGGAGCCTGTCCGGTTGTGCAATGATCGAAGGTACGCCGCGGTCACCGGCATCGCTGACCGTCGGGTCCAGCGGCACAGAGCCAAGATAGGGCACCTTTAGCTGCGAGGCGAGTTCTTCGCCCGTGAGTCCGGCAAAGATCTGGGTGACGGCGTTGCAGTTCGGGCAGACGAATCCCGCCATGTTCTCAATTACGCCCATGATTGGGGCATTCAACCTGCGGAACAACTGAACCGACTTGCCGGCGATGTTTGCCGCTACATGGTGGGGTGTGGTCACGATGACGACGCCGGTCAGTGGGGCCAACTGGGCCAGCGACATCGGCGCGTCGCCGGTTCCCGGAGGAAGGTCGACCAGTAGGTAATCCAAATCGCCCCATTCGACGTCCGCCAGAAGCTGTCGAACCGTGCCTGCCACCATGGGTCCTCGCCACAGCACTGCCTGACCCTCCTCAAGGAGGAATCCGAGCGACATCATCTGGATGCCGTAACGCTGAATCGGAACGATCTTGTTGCCACGCGTGAACGGACGCTCGTCTTGGGCCCCCATCATCAGCGGGATCGACGGACCGTAGACGTCGGCATCCATCAGGCCGACCTTGGCGCCGGACTGGGCGAGCGCGATGGCAAGATTGACGGCGCAAGTGCTTTTGCCCACACCTCCCTTACCGGAAGCGATCGCGATGCAGTGGCGTACCTGCGGGATCAGATCGTCGTGGGGCGCATCGCGTTGCCGCACTTGCGACGTCATTTCGACGTCGACCTCTTGAACGCCGTCCAATGCCAGCACGCGCTCGCGGCATTCCGCTTCCAGGATCTCCTTCACCGGGCAGGCGGGGGTGGTGAGCTGTACCTTGAATCCGACTCTGGCGCCATCGATCGTTATGTCCTTAACGAAGCCCAACGTGACGATATCGCGGTGCAGATCGGGGTCGATGACGTTTCGGAGCGCATCGAGCACCTGTGTTTCGGTGACTGACATCTCTAAGAGGGTACCCACACCACTGTCAACGAAAAGGGGCGGCCGCTCGTGCGCCCGCCCCAACTGGATGATATGAGTTCGTTTAGTTCATTGCGAGGTGGAGATCCTTCTTGAGCATCGCTCGTGCTCGGAAGAGCCAGCTCTTGATTGTTCCTTCCGGCTTGTCGAGGGCAGCAGCAATCTCGTTGACGTCCATGTGCTTGAAGTGCCGCATGAAGATGATTCGGCGATACTTCTCCGGAAGACGTTCGATCGCTTCGATGACCTGACCCTGTCGGATGGAGCCCGTGGCCGTTCCGTCGACTTCAGACGAATCGGCGAGCATATATTCATGTTGGTCGAGCGAATCGCCGTCTCGCTTTCGGGCTCGAACGGCATCGACGCAACAATTGGCGCAGATCCGACAGAGCCAAGGCTTTAGCGGCCGCTCGGGATCGAAATCGTGGATGGCTCGAAATGCTTTCAGCAATGTGTCCTGGACCGCGTCGTTGGCGTCATCGGCATTCCGCAGCATCCGCATCGCAAGGCTCATTAGCACCGGCCGGTAAATGTCGGAGAGTAGCTCGAACGCGATTTTGTCGCCATTCGCAGCCCGCACGATCAAGTGCGACTCCCAACCCAAAACTCGGCTTGTATTCATTTCTTTAAGATGTCTCCTCAATTCCTGACACGAACATTGTACATCAAATCAGAAAAATTAAACACCATTTTAGATTTTCTTAATGAGATTCTGATTTCGTCTTGCTCGCAATTCTGACCAAGCATCGGCGTAGGGTTGTCGTAATGGAAAAGGGACTCGCTTGCGCGAGTCCCTTGATGAAGCCACAGGTAGATGGGATGTTACCGATCCAAGATTTCGATAAGGCCGTCCGAGCGTTGGTCCACCGAGAAGCCTTCGGACTCGAGTGCCTGATTGGCCGCGGAACGGGCATCGGCGGATGCGAAAGTCCAAGAAACCCGGTGGGTCACGTCGACAGCCTCGACCTCAACGGGCACTCGGTAATGCCCGGCCAACGCCACGGCGAGATCCTGGACGCTGCCTGATCCAGACTTTGCAGTTTCTATCGACCGGCCAGGGAGCGCGATAAGACTGGCCGACTTATCCCCGAGCGCTTCGATCTTGAAGATGACCGCCTTGGCCAGGGAATTCTCGATCGGACTCTCCAAGCGTTGGTTGCTCAGATTGAATCGTTGGATCTCTTTACCGGTCGACGGAGCAGAGACGACAATCGTCTTTGCACTGCTTGGCTGGTACCGTACGATCACCCTTGCGCCGTCCACCTTGAACTGGATCTGATCCAGGTTGGATGCGCCGGTGATGCCTGCCTGATCGACGGAAGCTGAGCTGCGCAACCGGGGAGCGGCCACAAGGATCAGAACTGCAGCAACTCCGGTGAGGGTCAGACCGCCGACCCATCCGAGCCAGACGGGAAGGCCCCGCCGCTGTTTGTTTTGGGCTTCCTCAAGGCGTGAAGCGATTCGGTCGCTCAGGAAGATCGGGATTTCGATCTCTTCGTCCTTCAGTGCATCCAACTCGCGGATCGTTTCAGTAAAGGCTGCAAAGTCCGCTTGAAGTACTGCATCGCTACGTAGGCTCTGCTCGAACGAATGCTTGAGACCACCTTCGAGGATGCCCTCGTAGTAGGCTGAAAAGAATTCTCGCGCTTTATCCTGGTTCATCGATTTGTCTCTAAGAATGCTGGGGACCGGGACGGTTTGGGACCGACGGTTAGTTCGACTGACTTATAGTCGAAATAGTTCCTCGTCCTTGACGAGGAGTTCGCGAAGGCTCACACGAGCCCTATTGAGCCGGCTCTTGACCGTTCCAACCGGTAGATCGAGGGCGGCAGCAATCTCCTCGTAAGTCATCGATTCCGCGTGATACATCACGATCATCGCCCTTTGGTATTCGGGAAGATGCGATACGGCGATTTCGATGGACTGCTCTCTCATCGACCGTTCCGTATCTTCGTAGGGAGACGGGCCCTCGTCTTCGATCTGCCGCTCTACTTCGCCGTCGCTCGTCTGCAAGACGGATTCCAGCGACGTGGTCTGCTTGTTTCGCTCCTTCTTCTTTACGTCCAGGTAGCAGTTGGTGAGGATGCGATACATCCAAGTAGTGAATGCGCTTTGCCCCTTGAAGTTGTGAAGCGCGTTATAGATACGGACAAAGGCATCGGCCACCACATCCGCTGCCTCTTCCGGACTTCTCGTCAACCGGAAGGCGTATTGGTACGCCCGAGTCTCATGTTTCCGGATGAGGGAGTTGAATGCGCTACGGTCTCCCCCTTGAGCCCGGGAGATAAGCAAATGGTCATCGAGATAGCTTTCGCTCATCGTTTCTCAGAGCGAGATAATCGTCTTGGGTCCGGTTGCCCGAGCTTCACGGATGGCTCGCTGCTCTTCTTGCGACAGATCGCGCTCCGAACGTCCGTTGAGGAGCGGCTTGCAGTACACGCGGCAGTCGGCTCGGCCGACGATGCTGTTCAGCACAGCTCCGTTTCCTTGATCATCGTAGATCGCCATCGCAAAGCTCTGATTTCCTCGTACGTCGTCAAAAGCGTCATAGCGAACCAGGCCGAGATGTCGCTTGCTTTCGGTCAAGCGCGCCTCAATGTCCTGGGCTCGTGTTCTCAGTGCCTCCAACTCCTGTTCGATTCTCATACGCTCGCGAAGATGGTCGTATAGCATCGTCTCCAACGTTTCCCCCCGTCCGTCTGGCAGAAGGCTGCGCCATCGAGATTGGCTGGAGGATTGAAGGCGCATGCTGCGGACCACCAAGATCGCAAGTGCGAGCACGGCAACGAGCAGGAATAGCAGAATCTCGCTAGTATGTTGGGTTAAGATCTTAAGGACTACATCCATGGGTCATGTGTCCGGGCGGCGGTCTTCATTATAGCGGACGGCTCAAAGCTCACTTGAAACCAATTGAGGATCGTGACTGTTAAGTGAATCGATGAGAAAAGGCAAGAAACGAGCAAGGACCGGATTTGGCATTTTTCTTGGAGCCATGCTCCTTTTTGCGATCTTCTTTTACATTGATTTCACGACCATCCAGGTGTCGGGCACATCCATGTATCCGACCTTTCGGAGCGGTCAACGCCTTCTCGTCAGCAAGGCCTATTTCTTGTTCGGCGCGGTTAAGGACCACGATATCGTCGTGGTGAAGGATCCAGGTGGGCCAGGCAATATCATCAAACGGGTCTATAAAATGGGTGGTGAATCGGTCGACCCCGAGAATTGGCCCGATGGAGTGCCGATGGATATCGCCCACCCCTATCTAGTCCCTGACGGAACGCTATATCTACTGGGTGACAACAAGCCGGTATCCGAGGACAGTAGGAAATTCGGCCCGGTGCCGATGGACAAGCTGGTAGGGAAGGTGATTGTCTATCGGTGAAGCGTTTTCCCACCGGCATTTTCGGGCGGCAGACACTTCAGTTCTTCCCGGCGCCGTTTAGGGCGCCCATCCACTCGTTTGCTGGTTTGGTCTTTCCGTGGCAGGATGAAAGTGTTCTTCTTGCCGATATAAAGGGACGCGGATGGTGCATTCCTTCAGGTCGAGTCGAAGCCGATGAGACCTCCAAGGAGGCGGTCATACGTGAGGCAATGGAGGAGGCTGGGGCGATTCTCAAGGATGTGCAGTACATTGGCTGCTACCACATCTCCGAGCGCGACGAAGTTCGATGGGCCGACTGCTATACATCCAGAATCGACCAATTGGTCGAGATCGGGATTAAGGAGGAATCGCGCGGCCGACGCTTTGTCCGCATCGACGAACTGCCGGAAATCTACTACCAGTGGAATGCGCTCACCAAGCGCGTGTTCGAGCATTCGTTCGATGTGCTCCTCAGGTCTGAGGGAAAACCCAACCCAGACCGCTAGCTCTCGGCTTTATGGACTCCTCGCATTCAACGTAGCGGCGGGAAATGAATGTCGGGATGGTGGGGGAAGAATGCCCTAACCACAAGAGCGAGAGGAAAAAGAGGGATAAACAGAAACGGTACGAATACCGCCATTGGATACACCCACCACGAGGGCTTTCGGGCTTTTAACCGGTTGGGTAGCCCCCGGGCAGGGATCCAGATCATCAATCCATAGACGAAGCACCACATTCCGAATTCGAGGACGTGTTGTGGACCACCGTAGGCCATCTCGGCCAGGGTGCCGGTGATTCCGAACAAGACAAATACCGAGTAGGCCGAAAAATCGAATCGCGACAGAATGACGGCCCAGCCGACGAACAGGGACACGAAGATAACGACGCTGTGTAGGCCAACAACGTCGAAGTAATTCGCCGATGCGGTGATGTACGCCTCGCCGACTCGGACGCCGAAGGCAGGAGCCAGATTCGTCATCGTTGTCGTTATCGCTTCTTCGACCATCGCGAGCACAGTGCAACCGAGCACGAACTTCACACCCCAAGGAAGAGGAGCCTGTCGAACCCAATCCGATATGCGATCGCGATACCGAACCATGGCGCTTCCACAGCCCACCACCCAAAGTAGAATTAGCCCGGACGCCATCAGGATGACGGCCCGATGGGCGGCAAGGCTCCAGTTAGCCCATAACACGAGGGCGGTGGTGCCTAAAAGCCAGGTTAGGAGGCATCCCAGAAAGAGACGTCGGCCTCGCGTGAACTCATTCGTTGAGTCGATGTATGACGTATTCCCGAGACGTCCGGAGGCTCGTTCGAGTTGCAATCATGAAGGATTTTTACGAAGTAATTGCAACCCCATTTCTCCCGCACCCAGTATATTTAGATGATTGGCTAATTATCTTCCAATCTGGAACGAATGGCTATCGACGAAGTATTCAAGGCGTTGGCGGACCCATCGAGGCGACGCATCCTTAGGATGCTCTCAAAGGGTGACTTGACAGCGGGGCAGATAGGGCAGGACTTCGACATCAGCGGACCCTCCATATCGCACCATTTCAACGTGCTCAAAGCGGCCGAACTGATAAGGGGTAGGCGCGACGGACAACAAATCGTTTATTCCCTGAATACGACGGTCGTCCAGGACGCACTGACGTTGATCCTGGACGTATTTGCTAAGCCCGGCCACCAGGAAACCTTCGATGAAACTTAATGCGGGCCTCGCCATCCAACGCGGGATTCTAGCCCTGAGAATCGTCCTTGCGCACAACTTTGCCTCCGTTCTCCCTCGGATCGCGTTCCGACGCGCTGGGTCCTTGGTGTTAGGCCGGACCAGTATGGTTCGAAGTGGTTCACGTTGCACTTTGGTCGGTACATGCAGATTGCCTGCGTCCTGATGACCGTGGATTGCCGAGAATGTCCCTCCCGAATCTCGATATCGAGCGTCTTGCCGGGACGTTCGGCGATCCCATGGTGCTCTTTTCCGGATTGATGCTTCTGCCGTCGATCTTGATTCTGAGGGCTACTGTTGTCACCCCGATCGACTTCGGCAGGGGCATGATGACCGTGTTTCATGTTTTCTTTGATTTGATCGGCAACGTCATGGGAAAGCTGCGACGGAACTTCTTTATGGGAGTTCGAACGCCCTGGACCGTGGCAAGCGAAAAGGTCTAGGACGCCACTCACCGCTTGGCAGGAAGGCTGTGGTTCATCGGCGGCTTCGTAGGCGCCACGCACGCCCTACTGGGTTAGCCAGTGGCGGCTTCAATGACTCTTCTCCTGGGCTTGTCCTCTACCCAGTAATCGCGAGCTATTCCCTTTACCGAAAGCTCGAGGGATCATAACGAGCGGGGGGCGGGGAGTGATCGAGTGATCGAGTGATCGAGTGATCGAGTGATAGCAGACTCACTCAAAGCAATACTCCAATACTCCAATACTCCAATACTCCAATACTCCAATACTCCAATACTCCAATACTCCAATACTCCAATACTCCAATACTCCACGTTTCCCGGTGTGGCTAGAGGTCGAGAAGTCTGGCTGCGGTTTCCATGTCCTTGTCGCCTCGACCGCTCATATTGACCAGGACTCGGGTCCCGGCGGGTAGGAGTTTGCGATCGTGGAGGGGGGCGAAGGCGTGGGCGCTCTCAAAAGCGGGGATCAATCCCTCTTCTCGGGCTACCCACCTAAACGCGGCGAGTGCCTCGTCGTCAGTGATCGCGATGTACTCTACGCGGCCGATATCTTTTAGGTAACTGTGTTCGGCGCCGACGCCGGGATAGTCCAGTCCCGCACTGACGCTGTGCGTCCCAAGAATCTGTCCATCCTCATCCTGCATCAAGTAGCTGTAGCTGCCATGAAGGACGCCCGGCGAGCCGGCGGTGAGGGGGGCCGCGTGCTTTCCGGTTTCCAGGCCAAGGCCGCCTGCCTCGACGCCGATCAGGCGAACGTCAGCGTCCGGAACGAACGCTGAAAAAAGGCCCATGGCGTTACTTCCTCCACCGACACAGGCGATGCCAACGTCCGGTAGGCGACCGTACCGATCCAGATACTGGGCGCGCGCTTCGTCTCCGATGACCCGCTGAAACTCTCGGACCATATAAGGATAGGGATGGGGGCCGGCAACCGAGCCAATGATGTAGTGAGTGTCGCCTACGTTCGTGACCCAGTCCCTCATTGCCTCGTTGAGGGCGTCTTTCAGCGTCTTGGTGCCGCTGGACACCGGGTTCACCTTTGCTCCGAGCAGTTTCATTCGAAACACGTTCAGTTGCTGGCGTGCGATGTCCTCGACGCCCATGTAAACCTCGCATTCCAAGCCGAACAGCGCGCAGACCGTGGCGGTGGCGACGCCGTGCTGGCCCGCGCCTGTCTCTGCGATGATGCGCTTCTTTCCCATACGCAGCGCAAGAAGACATTGGCCGAGCGCATTGTTTATTTTGTGGGCGCCCGTGTGATTCAGATCTTCCCGCTTTACGACGACATGCAGGCCGGTTTGGGCACTGAGCTTGCGTGCCTCGGTGATAGGGGAGGGGCGGCCGACGTACTCGGACAGATAATGTGCGTACTCCTCCCTGAAATGCGAGTCGGCCCACGCCCTTTCAAACTGGCGATCTAGCTCCTCAAGGGCAGGAATCAGGGTCTCGGGGACGTAGCGTCCGCCAAATGCGCCGAAGCGCCCTCGATGGTCAGGCCGAATAAGCATGGATTCTAGATTCTACGGTATCGACACTCGATGCCGCATAGCAGTCGCCTCACGCGACACACGGTACAAGGCGCAACGGAGCGAGCGAATTGGCCACAATGTCCGTTGTGAACGGGATTCTCGTTATTGCCAGGGTGCGGATCCATGACTTCGACCTTCCGGTCGTTACGGACTATTACTTCGACGTTAAGGAACGTCTGGATAGCGTCGAAGGCAGTCATGGCCTCAGCGTATGGCGAGACGAAGTCGACCGCGAGGCGTTCCTTGTGATCTATGAGTACGAAGATGTGGATGCAGCCGAGCGGGGACTAGCCGCCGTAACCGAGGTCCGTGCGCTCGCGGAGACTCAAGCCGCCGATTTCCGGCCGGCCGACGTTCAGCGGGTCCAGGTGAAGCGATATACGGGAGAGCGGCTGTCGGCGACGGTGCGCACCGCCTATCTCTCCATGAGCCACCGCATCGCCGATCCTGGTTACTCTCCGGAGTTACTGGATGAGATTGAGCGGATATTCGATGAGCTTCAGTATCTGCCGGGATGCCTCGGATCAGTCTATGGGGCTAACGACGCGCTCGAAGAGGAGGTCATCGGGATCGTGACCTGGCGTAGCCGCGAAGCATTCGAGGCATCGATACCGAGGAGTATCAAGACCTACGACATCTCGGTTTACTCACGCTTTTATTAAGACTGCGCATGGCTGGGATAGGAACCGTGGGAGAATAGTAGTCGGCCGACCGTGATGAAGCGAATCTCCAAATTGGGCCTGTCGATTATTGTATCGGCGGCGATTTCCCCTACGGCATTCTGCGGAGCAGATGCCTTTCGCCCAAGTCCGGAGCAACAAGTCAAGCTCGGAAAGCGAGTCGCGGACGCGCTTCGCAAACAAGAACACGTTCTTCCGGCCTCCGATCCCCGAGTAAAGACCCTTCGACGGGTCGCTCGCCGAATTCTCGCCACTTTCGATGAAAGGGACGCGGTGTGGGAATATTCGTTCGACGTTATCGACAGCAAGGAGGTCAATGCTTTTGCATTGCCAGGCGGCTCCACGTTCTTCTTCACCGGCCTTCTTGACCGGATCAAGACGGAGGACGAACTTGCCGGCGTCCTGGGGCACGAGTTGACGCATGTGCGCAAGCAGCACTGGGCCTATGCCTATGCAGATAGCGAAAGACGGAATCTCGGCCTAACGGTCTTGTTGATGGCGGTGCGCGCCAATTCCAACATCGCCAATCTTGCCGGCCTTACGAACGAGGTCGTGTTTGATTTGCCATTTTCCCGGAAGCATGAAACCGAAGCTGACGACGGTGGCTTCGATGCGTCGATCGCCGCCGGCTACAATCCGGAAGGGCTCGCCGATACATTCGAAATGCTTCGGCAGGTCGTCAAGGACGGCGCCCCGCCCGAGTTCTTTAGCGATCACCCAGACGACAAGAATCGGATCAAACGCATCGAAGACAAGATAAGTGCAAGCGGCAGGAACTTCCCGGCGCAGGTGCCGATCGACTATTGAGCGATCGGTAAATCCGGCGGGGTACATTTTGCCCATGTCCAATGCCCGGCTCGACGTTCTCATCTCTGAAGAGGAACTTCGCGCCAAAGTCGCCGAAATGGCAGCTGAGATCGATCGCGACTACGCCGGGCAACAGGTGCTCCTGATTGCGGTCCTTAAAGGTTCGGTTCACTTCTTGTCTGATCTGGGGCGTGCCCTCACTTTGGACAGCGAAATCGACTTTTTACAGACCAGCAGCTACCATGGCGGCAAGTCGTCATCGGGCGTCGTACAAATTCGCAAAGATTTGGATATCAATATCGAGGGTTTGCACGTCATTATTGTTGAAGACATCGTGGATACGGGGGTTACCCTGAGCCATCTGCGGGAGTTGCTTTCCACTCGCAAACCAAAATCTCTAAAGGTAGTGGCGCTTCTGTCCAAAACGGGCACGAGAACGGTATATCCGCCGGTAGAGTACATCGGTTTCGAAATTCCGAACGAATTCGTGGTAGGATATGGTCTAGATTACGCAGAGAGGTATCGTAACCTCCCGTACATCGCGATTCTGCGCGAAGAGTAGTTCTACTCCCACCGAGGCTTTGTTACCACCTGCCTTTGTCGCGCCAGAGACTCAGCTTCAGGAGCTATATGACCCATCAGTTTCGACCTCGCAAGTCGCAGGAAGGCGGCAGCGGAAACGGCAATAACGGTATGCGACGCCAACGCAGCCGCAACCGGGAGGGTATGCCCAAAACCGACCCGCAAACCGACCTTGAACTCTTACCGGAAATAGACTACAACCATTTCGACAAGATGACCCCGGCCGCGCTTCTCAAGGAAGCCAAGGCCGCCAAGATCGACCCCAAGGCGCTCTTGCGCCACGAACTGATTGAGCAACTTCTGGTCGCCGTCAATGAGGACAAGCAGGCAATCTACTCAAGGGGCATCTTGGATCTTATGTCGGACGGTTGGGGATTTCTTCGCCGGGAGAACTATCAGCCGTCGCCGCAGGATGTCTACGTTTCCCAGTCCCAGGTGAAGAAGTTCGGCCTTCGCGCCGGAGACATGGTTTTTGGTCAGGTCCGATTGCCCAAAGAAGGTGAGAAGTACCAGGGCCTGCTTCGCGTCGAAAGCGTGAGCGGCTACGGCACCGCATCGCCCGAGATGACGAAGCGCAAAAACTTCGATGAGTTGACCCCGCTTTACCCGAACGAGAAACTCAAGATGGAGACGGTGCCGGACAACATCTCGTCCCGCATTATCGACCTTATTTCACCGATTGGTAAGGGACAACGCGGTCTCATCGTTTCGCCTCCGAAAGCGGGCAAGACGATGATGCTCAAGACGATCGCGAACGCGATCACCGCCAACAACCCGGAGGTTTACCTTCTAGTGCTCCTCGTGGATGAGCGGCCGGAAGAAGTCACCGATATGCGGCGCTCGGTGCGCGGCCAGGTGATCTCCTCCACGTTCGACGAACCGCCCGAGAACCATATGCGGGTCGCCGAGCTTTGTCTCGAGCAGGCAAAGCGTCTGGTCGAATTTGGCCGGGACGTGGTGATTCTTCTCGATTCCCTTACGCGAATGTCGCGTGCCAGCAACCTCACGATCAACCCTTCGGGGCGAACGCTTTCGGGAGGTTTGGATCCGGGCGCGCTCTATCGGCCGCGCCGTTTCTTTGGCGCCGCGCGAAACATTGAAGAGGGCGGTTCGTTGACGGTCGTGTCCAGCGTGCTTATCGATACTGGAAGCAAAATGGACGAAGCCATCTACGAAGAATTAAAGGGAACTGGCAACATGGAAATCGTGTTGGATCGCGACCTTGCCGAGCGCCGACTTTGGCCGGCCGTCGACGTCAAGCGAAGTTCGACGCGCCATGAGGAACTTCTCTTCAAGAAGGACGACCTTGACGGCGTCGTGCAACTGCATCGCCTCCTGGCAAACCAGACGAACTCGGTGGAAGCGACCGAATCGCTGATTAAGCTTCTCAAGCGAACTCCTACGAACGCGGCATTCTTGGAAAGCGTAATTGCGCGAACGAAGGCTGGTGCGTGATAGCATTGAGTCTGATTTCCGACATAATAGTCTCGTCCGAGAGCGAAGGCTCTCGGACAATAGGAATCAACTGAGCAATGCCTGAGGAGTACGACGAACCCGATCGCCCGGAAAATCTGGATCAGCCTCCTTCGTTCTTTCCGTACGAGGACGATGTGCCGATTCGTGAGTCCGGTTCGCTCGGCGAACTGGTTGAAGTCAATGTTGAAGGCGTGTATGCCGCCGAGAACAACGGGCAGATCTCGCGGTTTGTCGTCGTGACGGACGGCGAACGCAAACTCCCGATTCTTATTGGGGCGTTCGAAGCTCAGGCGATCGCTATGGAATACGAAGGGTCGCGGCCCGATCGGCCGTTGACTCACGATCTGATTCGCACGATCATGATGCGAGCAAACGTCGTTTTGGAACGCGTTGTGATTGACGATTTCTGGAACGCTGTCTATTACGCCAAGCTCAACATACGGGTCGAAAAGGAAGAGATGGAAATCGATGCCCGGCCATCCGATGCAATCGCGCTGGCAATGCGCTTCGATAGCCCTATCTTTGTGGCTGACGGCATCCTTGAAGCTGCCATGGAAGGTTGAGCCGCTCGGGAGACCACTTATGCCTCAAGACCAACTGATGAATCTCCTGAAGATCCTGATGGTGGTCTTCACCGTCGGGCCAATCGGCTTTCTTGCCTGGTACTACTTTAGAGGCCCGCGCAAGTCGCTTGAGGCTCCCTCAGAGGCTCGCCTAGACTTCATTGCAGCCGCCTTCGAACGTCTTGCCGATATGCACCGGAATGGGCAGATGACGGACGAGGAGTTTGAAGAGGCCAAGAAGAAGGTCATGGAAAGCCAGGCCGCCTTAAAGTAGCCGCTAGAGTTGCGACATTGTCGATCGGATGGCCCGTGGCCCTTCTCGGCGGTAATCTTTCCGAATGGATCCGATGTCCCGTGCGAGCGAATTGCGCCAGATCCTCGAGCACCACGCCTACCGGTATTACGTGCTCGATTCACCAGAGATCGGCGACTCTGAATATGACCGTCTTTTTCGCGAACTGCAGGACCTTGAGGCGGCCCATCCGGAACTCCGGTCGTCCGACAGCCCGACGCTACGCGTGGGCGCGCCGCCTGTCGAGGGTTTGAAGCCGCACCGCCATGCAATCCCGATGCTATCGCTCGACAACGCGTTCGGGCACGAGGAGCTTCGAGCATTCGACGAACGGATCAGACGGTTCTTGGAGACGTCCGATGAAATTCAGTATCTTGCTGAGCTGAAGTTCGACGGCGCCTCGATCTCATTGACCTATCGCGACGGGCTACTGGAAATCGGAGCGACGCGCGGCGACGGGACGACAGGAGAAGATGTCACCCACAATGCGCGGACCGTCCGGGGCATTCCGCTTCGACTGCGCGAGCCGCTGCCCGGAGGGATCGAAGTTCGCGGCGAAGTCGTGATGCTGAAGTCGGCATTTGATGAGTTGAATCGTATCAAGACCGAGAAGGGGGAGCAGATTTTCGCCAACGCCCGCAACGCGGCAGCAGGCGGGCTGCGCCAGCTGGACAGCCGCCAAACGGCCGCGCGCAAGCTGAGCTTCTACACCTATGGTCTCGGATACAGCGACCTTTCGAGCGGTCGACGATTGGCCGATACTCAGAGCGAGATCATTGCTACTCTCAATCGGCTCGGTTTCCCGTCGCGCGCCGAATCGAAGGTAGTGAATGGCGCCGATGCACTTGTCGAGTACGTCGACGAGATCCAACGTCTCCGTCCGGGTCTGCCCTTTGGTATCGACGGAGTCGTGATCAAGGTGAACAGCCTGGACCTGCAAGAGGCACTGGGATTTACTGCGCGGGGTCCTCGCTGGGCGATTGCCTACAAGTTCCCGGCCGAGCAAACGTTCACCCGTCTCAACCGGATCTTCGCTCAGGTTGGTAGGACCGGCGTGATAACGCCGGTGGCGGACCTCGAGCCGGTCCAAGTGGGTGGTGTGACGGTGAGCCGGGCGACGCTCCACAACTATGAGGATCTGGCGCGTAAGGGCGTCCGAGAAGGGGACATCGTCATCGTTCAGCGAGCTGGAGATGTGATCCCCGAGGTCGTGGGGCCGGTAATCGAAAAGCGGGAGGGCGACCTACCCGTGCCAGCAGAACCGACCGCTTGTCCGGAGTGCGGCACTGAGCCGACGCGCAAGGCAGGGGAAGTAGCCCTTCGGTGTCCGAATCGGAGATGTCCGGCCCAGATCGCCGCCAAGCTTCGTCACTTCGTTGGAAGAAAGATGATGGACATTGACGGTCTGGGTGAGAAGCTGATCGACCGGTTTCTTGAGACCGGCATCCTTACCGACATGCCCAGCATCTTTCGCCTCCGGGACCGACGTGACGAACTAGTTGGATTGGACCGGCTCGGCGAGCTTTCGATCGACAACCTTATTGCGTCCATTGAGTCAAGTAAGAATCGGTCTCTGGCTCGCTTCCTGTTTGCTCTCGGAATTCCCAGCGTGGGCGAGAAAGGCGGCCAGGACATAGCCCGAGAGTTGAGAACGCTCGATGCGATTCGCTCTGCCGACTATGACACGCTGGTGGCAATCCCGAACGTAGGTCCGCACACCGCGAGCGAGATCCAGGAGTGGTTTGAAGAGCCAGAGAACCAGCGCATGATCGAGGAGATGCTCGCGTTGGGTGTCGCGCCGGTTGAGGGCGAGGCGCCGGTCAGCGACCTGTTCGTGGGTCAGACGATCGTCTTCACGGGGAAGCTGGAGAAATTCAGTCGTGAGAGTGCCGAGGCGTTCGTTACGAAGATGGGAGGGAAGTCGGCCGGCAGTGTCAGCAAGAACACGTCCCTCGTTGTGGCCGGTCCCGGAGCCGGATCGAAGCTGGAGAAGGCGGAGCAACTTGGCGTGACGGTCGTCGACGAGGAGGGTTTCCTGGCCATGGTGCCCGAGGGCTCGTTCTGAATCGATTTCGAGTCGATTATTCGACCCGTTGGTTTGACATCGACCGATGCATCGAGAGCGGTCAAGTCTTTCGATGGAGGAAGCTGGACGACGGCTCGTGGCTGGGCGTCGACGGCGGGTACTGGTATCGCATCGAAAAGCCGACTTCGACTGATGGCGATTGTGCTTCGGTTGAAGTCGAAAGCAATTCGTCGGCCGAAGCGTTTGACCATCTCTTTCGGCTCGACTGGGATGCGGAGGAGATTGAACGGAGAATTGCTGCCGCCGAGCCGGAAATGTTGCCCTTGCTATCCCACTTCGGGGGTTTGCGGGTCATGCGAACATCGTGTCCTTCGGATACTTTCTTCAGTTTCCTGTGCACACCAAACAACAACATCGAACGGATCAAGAAGATGGTGAGTGCGCTGTCTAGGTTCGGAGAACCCCTTGACACGGTGGAAGGGGTCTCCTTGCGGCGTCTCCCAGACGTGGAAGTGGTGGCGTCGATCCCGGAGTCGGTTCTTCGAGAGCAGGGATTCGGCTATCGTGCTCGAACAATTCCGCTGGCGGCTCAGCAGGTTATTGAGCGCGGCGACGGATGGATCGACGGACTGAAGGTTCTGAGTTACGAGGTTGCCCACCGTGAGTTGATGGCGATTTCGGGCATCGGACCCAAGCTGGCCGACTGCATCGCGTTATTTGCCCTCGACATGACCGAGGCGGTTCCGGTGGACACTCATGTCTGGAAGGGGCTGTGCCATATGTATCGCCCGGAATGGCTAGATCTGTCAACGACGGATGTTCGATATCGGGAACTTGCCGCCATCTTTCGGGGAAAGCTGGGTCCCCTTGCAGGATGGGCGCAGCAATATCTGTTCTACGAACATATGATCCGGTGGAGGGCACGAGGCGGTTCTGAATGAGGGAGCAATCTTGGCTCAAAACCCAAGGCAAACCACTATCCGGCACGGGCTTGTCAAGTCTTTTGGTAAAAAATTCCTAAACAAGAAAAATACATGTTTAGCCCCACAAACTTATACTTGTTTAGTCAAAAACGACTGTTGGAGCGACTCCATATTGAGCGATATTGCGAAAGGAAGGTATAACTACACGTCGCAGCCAGGCAAGAGGAGGTTCCAAATGCGCAACTGCTCACAAAAAGTGAGTATCGCCTTGATCTTATCGGTGGCCGCCGGAACGGCGCTCGCAGGTGGAAAGAGGCAAACAGAAATCCAGGTGGAAACCCACACGAAGTCAATTCATGCGGGAATCCGTTATGAGTTCAGCCGTAGCCTGAGACCAGGTGCATTGGTTAGAGCTCATGAAGGAAGCGAAGGTTCCATCAAGAGAACCTATCGCGTTACATATGTTGATGGCAAAGCCGTCAGCCAAGAATTACTGAAGGAAGAGACAAAAGAAGCTGAGCCCACCGTTTTTTACATGGGACGTGGGGGTTTTCGGTCGGATCGTGGTTCGTTTACCCGCAAGTCGGTGATGGACATGCTTGCGACTGCGTACGACCCCAGCCCGCGTAGCAACGGATGGAGCAACCGAGGCCGCACTCGGATGGGTCGTCGCGCCGCTTTCGGCGAGGCCGCCGTAGATCCGCGCGTAATTCCTCTCGGCTCGATTTTGTTCATCGAAGGGTATGGTATGGCGATCGCCTCGGACACCGGCGGAGCCATCAAAGGTAAGCGGATCGATCTCTGTTACGATTCCCGCCATGCCGCCAACGATTTCGGCACTCATCGCGTACGTGTTCACGTATTAAGCACCCGTTGAACTTATCGGATCCGGGGACGCTCAAGACCTTTCTTGCACGCCATGGCATATCGGCGTCAAAGGGTCTTGGGCAGCACTTTCTGTGCTCGCAGAAGGTCGTCGACAAAATCGCAAACGCCCTTGCCGGCTGCTCCGGCGTTTGCGAGATTGGTCCAGGCCCCGGCGTCCTCACGTCTCGGATTTCCGCACAATGCGATCGACTGATCGCATTGGAGATCGACAGTCGCATGGTTTCCATACTTCAGGAATCTGCACCCAAGGCCGAAGTCCGGCAATTGGATGTGCTTCATGCCGATCTTGCTGAGATCCTCAAAGAGCTTCCAGAACCGAGAGGGGTCGTCAGTAATCTCCCTTACTACATCACCGCGCCTCTGCTGACTAAGATCGCAGAAGCTTGCGAGAAATTCACCGTCGCGGTCCTGATGATGCAGAAGGAAGTCGCCCAACGGGTGGCCGCCCCAGCGGGGCACCGCGAACGGGGATCGCTCTCGGTTTATCTTCAGAGTCGTTTCGAGATTTCGCTGATTGCCCAAGTCTCAGCGGCAGCCTTCGTTCCACCGCCCAAAGTTGACAGTACGGTGCTTAGCTTTCGCCCCAAGCCGACCGGGATCGAACCCTCCCTGGAACAGGACTTCTATGCACTTGTTCGATTCGGCTTCGCGCAACCGAGAAAGACGCTTGCCAACAACTTGGTCGCCGCCTATCGGCGTTCTCGCGAAGATATCCTGACTGTCCTGGAGACTGCCGGATTGGAGGAGAAGATACGCGCACATGACCTAACCCAGGAACATTGGGCCTCGATCCAGTCAGCCCTACAGGGCATGCCATTGGGTTAAGAGGGGATAGTCAGACTTCGGATGGGCCGGTAACATTGGGAATAGTGGGCCCTGGAAAGCGCGATCAAGGAAAGGCTCCATTTCCAGAGCGCGGGGCCAAGAGTGAATTGTCGACGGTGAAGCATGAACAATGCCCACGCTCTGAAAGAGAAGGCCCTCTGGCTCGGCTTCGACCAAATTGGTGTATGCGATGCCGTGCCCGCACCGCACTTGGAGACGTATCGAGCTTGGCTAGACCGGGGGTTCCACGGCACGATGGAATATCTGGAACGACACCTGCCGCTCAAGGAATCGCCCCAGAACATGCTGCCTGGGGTTCGCTCAGTCGTCGCTGTGACGCTAAACTACCGCCGAGAGAACCGTACGGCGCCAGGACTGCCCAGAATCGCGACCTATGCGCTGGGTAGGGACTACCATCGCGTCATCCGCGGCAAGCTCAAGCGCTTGGCGACCTGGATCGAGGCGGAGTACGCCGGCGCAGAGTGCCGTCCTTGCGTTGATTCGGCGCCGATCTTCGACCGGGACTATGCGCGACTTGCCGGCTTGGGCTGGTTCGGCAAGAATACGTGCCTTATCGACTCCAAGCGGGGAAGCTGGTTCTTCATCGGTCTGTTGCTGACGACCGTCCAATTTGAGCCCGACGCGCCGTCGGTCGGCGGGTGTGGGACGTGCCGACGATGTATCGACGCCTGCCCAACCGGTGCGATCGTTCAGCACGATGGAGTCTGGCAAGTGGATGCCCGGCGATGCGTCAGCTACTTGACGATCGAGCACAAAGGCGAGATAGAGCCAGAGTTGGCGACCGGTATCGGTGACTGGACCTTCGGATGTGACGTTTGCCAGGATGTTTGCCCGTTCAACGAGCCGCGACCAAGTCAGCCGATGAGGTCCGCCGAAGCCACCGATCCAGATTTGACAAAGTTCCGGCAATGGCCCCGACTTGAACAGCTTGCCGTGATCCCCTCAGAGGATTGGGACCGTACAAGTCAAGGTTCGCCGATCCGGCGTGCCGGACTGGAAGGCATCCGGAGGAACGCCCGGATCAACCTGCACAACGCAATAACTGGCAGCGCTAGACCCAAGCCAAGCGACTCTCGATAGCGTCTTCGTACATCTTCACGTACTCGCCCGCGCTCTTCGTCCAGCTAAAGTCGGTATTCATGCCCTGGAGCATAATCTTCTTCCAGGCCTTCTTGTCGAGGTAAGCGTTGCGAGCACGCGAGACCGCTGCGAGCAGATCCATCGGGTCTTGGTTGACGAAGTCGAATCCGTAAGTAGGCTCCTGCACGGTGTCCGCAAGTCCGCCTGTCTTGCGCACGACCGGCACGGTTCCGTATCGCATGGCGATCATTTGGCTCAGGCCACACGGTTCGAACGAACTGGGCATCAGGAAGCCGTCTGCCCCGGAATAGATGTGGTAGTTGACCGGGTCATCGAAGTGGGAGCGATAGCGGAATTGGTTCGGATAGTAGCCTTGAAGCGCGTGGAAGGCGTCCATGAGCCACGGGTCCCCGGTACCTTGCATGACCAACTGAATTGGCAGCGAGAATAGCTCCTTTGACGCGTGGAGGATCAGGTCCATCCCCTTTTGGCTCGTCAATCGGCTCACGACGCCGAAGACCGGCGTGTTCGGCATCGGGTCCATACCGACGTGCTCGAGCAGCTTTTCGCGGCACTTCGCCTTGCCCGCCAAGCGCTTGGCTGAGAAGTGAGCTTCAATATTCGGGTCGGTTGCCGGATTGTAGATTTCGGTGTCGAGGCCATTCAAGATGCCGCGAAGTCGGCCAATGCCGTTTAGGTGCCGCATCAGACCGTCGAGTCGGTGGCCGAAATAGGGTGTCTGGATCTCCTGGGCATACGTGTTGCTGACCGTGTTCACGCGATCAGAGAACACGCAACCTGACTTCAGGAAGTTCACGTGGCCGTGGGCCTCAACCTGGTCCGGGTTGAATAGCCAGCGAGTCAGCCCCATCACGTCCAAAGCAAACAGGCTGGACTCACCCTGAAAGGCGAGGTTGTGAATCGTATAAACAGCGGCGGTGCGGTCCCATATCGGGTGACCTTGCTCCCGAATCAGGACGGGGACAAAACCGGTATGCCAGTCGTTGCAGTGGATTACATCCGGAATCCACTCCAGATGTTCCATTGCCTTGATCACCGCCCGGCTAAAGAAAAGGAACTGGATGTCGCCTGGCTGATAGATTGACTGATTGCTTACCGATGACGTGAACCACTCGTCGGTACCCACGAATCCGACCGGAAGACCATTCAAATTGGTTTCCTTATAGTAGGCCCGCTTTTCGCCCCGGAAGCCGAGGTTGACCGGGAAGTGCTCGATCCGCGTCTCGATGTTCCATCGCGGATCGTTCTCGATCATCTTGTAGTACGGCATGATCACCCGAGCATCGTGACCAAGGGTTCTCAATGCTTTTGGAAGGGCGGCGGCGACGTCGGCCAGTCCGCCGACTTTTGCAAAGGGAGCGACTTCGGCCGAAACAAAGAGGATTTTCATATTTGCTTTACGAAGATCGAGGAACGTGAGCGACGCCTTGCTGTCAGGCGCCTGTCATATAGGCTCAATCGAGTGTCATTTCTATTGTTGCAGGTTTAGGTCTACCCGAATATATGGCCAGAATGTGTCCTAAATCGCTTCGAGCAAAACTGCCATTGCCTCACCGCCTCCGATGCAGGGAGTCGCCACGGCGTACCTGCCGCCGCGGCGGCGAAGCTCGAGCAACGCAGTCAGGATCAACCGTGCGCCCGTCATCCCAATCGGGTGCCCAAGGGCGACCGCTCCCCCGTTGACGTTCAGCTTTTCGTGTGGGATGCCAGCCAGTTTCATGACCGCCATTGCGACGACCGCAAAGGCTTCGTTGACCTCGAACAGGTCGATGTCTTCGACGGTCAACTGGTGCTTGGCGAGCAGCCTCTGAACGGCGTATGCGGGCGCCGTCGTGAACCACTCCGGATCTTGAGCGTGGGTGATGGAACCAACGAGTCTTCCGAGCGGGCGAACCCCGCGCCGTTCGGCTTCCTCCATGCTCGTGACGATCAATGCGGCCGCGCCGTCGTCCAACGAACTTGCGTTCCCAGCCGTCGTAACGCCCTCCTTGGCGAACGCGGGCCGTAGCGACGGGAGTTTGTCGATGTCGCCCTTCTCCGGCTCTTCATCCTGCGCGATAACCAGAGATGGACCTTTGCGCTGGGGCACTTCGACGTGCACGATCTCTTCGGCGAGTCGGCCGGCAATCTGGGCAGCGAGCGCTCGTCGGTAGCTCTCGGCAGAAAAGGCGTCTAGCAGTTCACGAGAGAACTCAAGGTCTCTTGCCGTCGCGTCGCCGCAGTTGCCCATGTGGCAGTTGTTGTACGGGTCCCACAGCCCGTCGTGGATCATCGAATCAATGAGTGTTCCGTTGCCAAGGCGGTAGCCGGTTCTCGCCTTGTCGAGCAAATACGGCGCGTTGCTCATCGACTCCATTCCGCCCGCGACCACGACTGTGCTCTCTCCAAGCTTTACCGATTGTGCGGCAAGGGTGACCGCCTTCATCGCCGAACCGCAAACCTTGTTGACGGTGAGGGCGGGGACGCGGTTGGGGATCCCGGCAAGTTTGGCCGCCTGTCTAGCGGGGGCTTGCCCAAGGCCGCCAGTGAGCACGCAGCCCATGATCGTCTCATCCACTTCGTCCGGCGATACGCCGGCGCGTTGGAGCGCCTCCGTGATCGCTTTGGCCCCAAGTTGCGGGGCGGAGAAGGAAGAGAGGGCTCCGCCGAATGCCCCAATCGGGGTTCGTGCGCCTGCGAGTATCACCACATCGTGCATCGCCAAAGGATACCGCGGGGCCGGCGGACCTTCGTGCCGCGAATCCTAATGCGTGACGGACGCGTATTCCGTCACAATAGTGGTTCCCCAGAAAACGCGAAATATGGCTACCGTTACCCGAGACCCCTCCTCTCAAATTCCCAACTACCGGAACCAGGTGAAGAAGGCGTTGCCGGCCAAGATTCTCGAGCCGGACTACTCCAACCTCGGCTGGTTTGTGGTTCACGGAGCGATCATAGCTGCGGCTTACTTCGTGCTCAAGGCTCATTTTTCCTGGTGGAGTGCGCCGCTGATTTCTTTGGTCGTCGGCCATACTTTCGCGTGCATGGGCTTCCTGGCTCACGACATCTGCCATGGCGGAACGGTCAAGAAGCTGTGGATCCGCGACCTGCTGGCCGGGCTTGGGTTCTCGCCCCTGGCAATCGGCCCGTATCTGTGGCGGCGATGGCATAACGCGGACCACCACAATAACACGCAGGTGGAGGGAGTGGATCCCGATCACCTCTTTACGATAGAGGACTACAAGAACAACCCGATTCTGCGTTGGCTATACCGGATCTCTCCGCTTGCCCGTAACCTGATCATCTTTAGTTCGTTCAGCTATCGGATGGACCAGCAGATGATCCGAATGGTGATTACGTACCTGCGGAGCAGCAAGACGACCTCGGGCCAGCGGGTCCTCCTCGTCGCCCAGTTCCTCGTGCCGTTGACACTCTGGGTTAGCGGTTCGCTCTATCTGGGCACTCAAGTGTTTTGGTGGGGTTACTTCGTTCCCCTGCTGATTGGCAACGCGGTGGCGATTTCGTACATCGCGACGAACCACTTCCTGAACCCGCTCGCCGATGACCGGGATGTGCTTGCCACGTCCCTCAGCGTGACGCTTCCCAAGCCGCTGAGGTGGCTGGACCCCTGGCATCAGCACTTCGGCGCTCACGTAGCCCATCACCTGTTTCCTGCCGCGCCCGGAAAGTACGCGAGGCAGATCGAAGCCAAAGTCGCCGAACTCTGGCCGGATCGCTTCCATACGATGCCGATCACGACGGCGCTGAAGCTGTTGTGGAAGACTCCGTGGGTCTACGAGGACAAGACCGTGCTGGTGGATCCCCATCGCGAGATCCGTTCCGGAACCCTGGGCCATGGTCTGGATCATTCAAAGAAGAAGGCTTCCCGCAAGGGCTCCTAGCGTTTGGATAGCACCTTGCCAGGCTAGCCCTCGTCCTCTTCAAAACCGCAGGCAGGTATCGTCTGGGAATGAACTCAGCCAACCGGACGGTGTCTTGCCGATGATTGCTACCATTTTGATGAGCCTAGTTCTGGCCACGGGGCCGAAGCCGCAGGCGACGGCGTCTGTGCCCAAGGCCGCGCCGAAGATGGACACGAAGGCCCAGCACGACAAGCGGATGTCTTGGTTCCGAGATGCCCGCTTCGGAATGTTCATCCACTGGGGGCTGTACTCGGTTCCGGCCGGATATTGGAACGGCAAAGAGGTGCCCGGCGCCGCGGAATGGCTGCAATACACCGCTCAGGTAAAGCCGGAAGATTACGAGCCGCTCCAGCAGCAGTTCAACCCGGTGAACTTCGATGCCAAGAAGTGGGTTCAGATCGCGAAAGACGCGGGAATGAAGTACATCGTCATCACCTCCAAGCACCACGAGGGATTCGGTATGTGGCCATCGAAACTGGGAACGTGGAACATCGGCCACACCCAGTTCCACCGCGACCCGCTCAAGGAGTTGGCGGCCGCTTGCAAGGAAGGGGGAATCAGGCTGTGCTTCTACCACTCGATCATGGATTGGCACGAACCAGACTATCTACCTCGGCGATCTTGGGACACGCGCGACGCGAGCCATGCCGACATGGACCGCTACGTTCAGTATATGAAGGGGCAGCTCAAGGAACTCCTCACGGGCTACGGTCCAATCGGCATCCTGTGGTTCGACGGGCAGTGGGAGGACACTTGGACTCACGAACGCGGAAAGGACTTGTACAACTACATCCGCAGCCTGCAGCCGAACATCATCGTCAACAACCGGGTCGATACCGGTAGGTCTGAGGGCGGCGGCACTGCGAAGTCGGAAGATTTTGTGGGCGATTACGGGACGCCGGAGCAGACGATTCCTGCCAACGGCATTCCGGGCCAGGATTGGGAGTCGTGCATGACGATGAACGACACCTGGGGCTTTAGTGCCCATGACCATAACTGGAAGTCGAGCACCACCCTTATTCGAAACCTGATCGATTGCGCCTCGAAAGGGGGCAACTACCTGCTCAACGTTGGTCCGACCTCGCTCGGAGAAATCCCCGACGCTAGCATCGAACGGTTGGCCGAGGTCGGCGCCTGGATGCATAAGTATTCGGAGTCGGTGTACGGAACTTCGGCTGGTCCGTTCCCCAAGGCGCTTGCCTGGGGCAAGGTCACCCAGAAACCGGGCAAGCTCTATCTGCACGTCTTCGATCACACCGTGAGTTCGATCGACCTGCCGGGCCTTAAGGCGGATGTCAAGGCCCTTTACTTGCTCGGAGACCCGGGCAAGACGCCGGTGTCGTTCACGATGGACGACACGGGAATTCACGTAAAGCTCCCTGCCATGCCGGACGAAGCTTCGACCGTGTTGGTCATAGAGATCAAGGGCAAGCCGGTGGTCAATCCTGTGCTTCAGCAGCAAGCGCGTGACGGCTCACTGGTTCTCAACGCAGTCGACGCCGACGTTAGCGGCTCGAACGCCCAGTTCGAGGCAGCAAAGAACGCCATCGGCTTCTGGACGAAGCAGGAAGACACTGTCAGTTGGTCCTTTGACCTTAAGAAAGCCGGGTTCTTCCATGTCCGGGTCGAAGTCGCTTGCGAAGACGTCTCGAAGGGATCCAAGTTCGACGTGACCGTCAACAATCAGAAGGTAAGCGGCACCGTTCCCGGCACCGGAGGGTGGGAGAAGTTCGTGAGTCTGGACTTGGGAACGCTGAAGTTGGACACACTGGGAAAGACCACTCTGACCGTCCAAGCAACGTCCCTCGCCGGCTACGCCGTCATGAACCTACGATCGGTGAAGCTGACCCTGAACTAGAAACGCCTGCCAAGGCACGGCCCTCCGTAGCACGAGGTTGCGTGCCTCGCATACACAGTTCTACGGTTCACGTGCGAACTCACAGTGGCAGTCCGGTGAGTAGATGCGGGTAGTGAGAATTAGCCCTGTTGCTGGATGGGTCCGCAAGAGTAAGCACGGGTCCCGTTGCATCTGTCCTGGGGATAGGCTTTAGGTATTCATGCCAAAGTATCTCCGGATCTCCACGTCCACAATTGTTGGGCGATATACACTCGTGTTTCATCCATCTCTGTGCCTTCAGGATTGTGAGCGCATCTGGACTTGTTGCCCCAAAAAAGTATTTTATGAAAAATACTTTGCACGGTAAGCAATAGCATAGTAATATGCACTCCATCTTGCCTGGCTCGGCAATCGCCATGAATTACCGAGTGCTTGTAAAGGTCAGGACGGAGAACACTATGTCTGAAAGGCGCCGCGACTTCTCGTCATTTCTCTCGCGCTTGTCTCACTCGTACTGCTGGGTGCGGATTATATGCCTCTTACTTGCCACCGTCACGGTGGTGTCGAGCGCCTACGGGCAAGCCCAAGTTCCCGTTGGTGGTACCAACGAATTTCCATCGACCGGACAGCTGAGTCCTCCGCCTGGCTATACATGGGACATCCTCAACCCCTCAAGTGCGAGCATTGCGAACTCGTCAGTGCCGAATGGTTGGTTTGTCTCGTACAATTCGGCCTCCAAGATCTTCTTGGTTGGTGCTCCTTCGAACGCAATCGTGGCGGTGGGTTACACCGTTCGGTACAGCACGATAAACCTACCTCCGCCCTCGCTTCGGAGCGATGACAACCCCGATGCTCTGTCTGAATTCGGTTCCATTGATCTGTCAAACGCTTCGTTGGAGCCATCCAGTCGTTCGACTGGCTCTGCAAGCGCGGTATTCAACGTCGTTCCGCCTGGCCATTTGGGCCCGCCTCCACCGACGGGATTGGTTGCCACGCTTACCGGGCTAAACGGCAGCCAGGTATTGCTCAATTGGAGCCCGTCCCAAGGAGCGACATGGTACATGGTTTTGCGCGGATCCTTCTCGGGAGGACCTTACTCATTGATCAGCGGGGTGCTTTCGGCTACGACGTTTACGGACACCAACGTCACGATCGGCGCGACTTACTATTACGTCGTCATTGCGGGAAACAACTACGGTTGGAGCGGCTACAGCAATCAAGCTCAAATCACAGTTGGGGCCTCCGGTCCGCCCGTACCGTCCGGTCTCACTGCCACGCCTGGAAACAACCAGGTGTCGTTGGCATGGAATGCGAGCATTGGGGCCACCAGCTATACCGTGTATCGCGGGAGCCAAAACGGCGGGCCGTATTCCCCCTTGTCGGGTAGTCCGACCGCTCCCGCATATGTGGACTCCACCGCGCAGAACGGCTCGACCTATTATTACGTCGTCACTGCCTCGAACGCATACGGAACGAGTGCTTACTCGAATCCCGTTGCGGCGACGCTCGCTCCGAACCCTCCAACCAACTTAACCGCCACTCCAGGAATCAGCCAGGTAACGCTCTCTTGGACGGCTTCGCCGGGCGCTACAAGCTATACGGTTCTTCAAAGCACGTCGCAGAACGGCACGTACACGGCAGTTTCGCCACAGGGGCTAAGCACGACGAGTTTCACAAGTATGGGCCTGACCAACGGTCAGACCTACTGGTATTACGTGACAGCTACGAACGCGGGAGGCACCAGTGGGTACAGCAACTCGGCAAACGCAACTCCCGAAGCTGCCGCTCCTCCCGCGCCGACGAACCTCACTGCTACTCCAGGCAACGCTCTAGTAACTCTCACATGGATTGCCTCGTCTGGCGCCACCAGCTACACGGTCCTTCAGAGCACATCGGCCGACGGGCCGTGGACCTCGACCCAGGTTGGAAACGCGACAGCTTATACCAGTACTGGCCTCGTGAACGGTACGACCTATTACT
>JARLGV010000063.1 GCA_031292555.1 Fimbriimonas sp. | reverse complement strand
CTCTGCCGGCGCGGGAGAGTCACCGATCCTGGCGATCGCTCCTGCGATCGGCAACGCCATTTTCAGCGCAACCGGAACCCGACTCAGAGCGCTGCCGATGGGGTTCTAGAAACGTCGTAGGAATGGGTCACGAGAATGAGTCGGACTAGTCGCGGCGGACGCAAAGGCGTACCGCGGAGGGAAATGCCTGCGGACATCGGCGTTTCTCGCCTCCTGTGTCCACGATTGCGTGCAGAGCGGAACTCTGCCCCACTTCCCACCTGTTCCGTGTCCCTGTCCCGTCGACAAAGCGGGGTAACGTGGTATCCCTAGATGCTTCAGGTTCTTAACCTCACGAAACGGTTCGGTTCCATGACGGCGGTCGAAGATCTGTCGTTCACCGTGGAATCGGGTGAGATCGTGGGGTTGCTTGGACCGAACGGGGCCGGGAAGACGACGACGATCCGTTGCGTGGCATCTCTGCTGCAGCCGACCTCCGGTTGCATCCTGTTGAGCGGAAACGACGTGACCGAGGATCCTGTCGCCGCCAAACGTGCCTTGGCTTTCGTGCCCGAGGTTCCGAACCCATACGAGATGCTTACCGTAATGGAGCACCTTCGCTTCATTGCCGCTGCCTATCGAATGGAAGAGGAACTCGTCCATGCCGAAGAGATTCTGACCCGGCTAGACCTCTGGGACAAGCGCAACGACCTTGGAGCCAGCCTTTCGAAGGGGATGCGTCAAAAACTCGCCTGCGCCTGCGCCTTCATTCACCGCGCGCAGGTGTTTTGCTTCGATGAGCCGTTGATCGGCTTGGATCCGAAAGGGATGCGGGAACTGAAGAGCATGATGCTCGAACGGCGCTCCCATGGCAACGCAATCCTGATCTCGACTCACATGCTCGATACGGCTGAGCGGTTGTGCGACCGAGTGGTGATCCTGAACAAAGGGCGATTGATTGCCCAAGGGACGGTCGGAGCACTCAAAGAGAAGCTCAGTTCGAGCAATGAATCCTCCCTTGAGGACCTGTTCCTCCAGTTGACCGAGGATGTCTCCGACGCATGAGGGCGATCGCCTTGCTTAGTCTATGGAAGGTCAAGAACACTCTCCGAACGACGCTCAGCGATCCCCGCAAGATCGGACCACTGATTTTCTTCTCCGTATGTATGGGTATTTCGCTTGTCCTCTTTGGCGTAGGGCTCAGCGAAAATCCGGGAGGGGAAGTTACCGGACGTACGCTGAATTCAGAGACCCTTCGTGCAGCAACGACGTTTAGCATGATTCTGCTTGGGCTTGCCGTCATCGACGGCGGACTGGGAGACAACTTGCTCGCCTTCGCAATGCCGGATGTCGACTATCTGTTTCCCTCTCCGATATCGCGCCGGACCGTCTTGGCCTACAAATTGCCGGCTCTCACGTTCGGATCCGTCTTTTTCGGTGGTTTTGTGCTCGTCCTGTTCACCGCTCTCACCAAGTTCGCCCATGCCGAAGAGTCGGTCGTCGGGCACGCCTATGCGGCGGGATGGGTAGCTCCCCTAGCCCTTTTCTGCAGCGTGGGAATTTACTTCAACCTCGCGATGTGGATTTCTGTTCGGATCCTGAATCGATCCAAGCTGCATATCTGGCTATTGGCCTGCTTCACGTTGTTCGGCATCGGGCTGGCCTTAATATGGTGGATTCAAGGCTCTCGCTCGGTGGTTTCGATTCTTCAGTCGTCATGGCTCAGGACGCTTTTCCGTCCGTCGAGTCTTGCGTCCGATGTACTAGTAGCCGGCTTTTGCCATCAGGACGCAACGACTCCTCTATGTGATCTCTTGATCGGTTACGCCGCCTCATTTGTGCCCATGTTCCTGGCAAATTCCAACTGGTACGAGCAGTCGATCGTCAGTTCGGAACGAGTTTCGAGGTTTCGCCAGGCAGCCAAGGGTGGGTTTTCGGCCATCATGGCCGCCAAGTCGACGACTTTTCGGCACAAAGCGGCTCGGGAATACACTGTCCCCCGCTTTGGGACCGGCGCAATGGCGTTGTATTGGGCTCACCTCTGTGCCTCAGCCAAGCGGCCCTACTCCAACTTCGTGGCCCCGTTTGTCGGAGGTGTGGCTCTCGGCGCCCTTGGGGCGGCGGCGAATACGAACAGCAGCGAGATTGAGGGCATTGGTTTCGGTTTTCTCGCCGGACTGGCCGCCTACGCGACGATGGCGTTTATGCAGATTGCGCGCACAGCCTCGGAGGGAGCGATTCGGAGGCGAGAGCTTCTCTCCCCGCTTCCGATCAGCGGGTGGCAGTCAGTCGCCGCGAACCTCGCCGTGCCGATCATGGCGTTCCTGATGTTCTGCCTGGGCGCCACCTCCGGATACTGCATCCCAAACGCCCCCCTTTCGGGAGTAGTCGGTTTCGCCTTCTGCGTCCTCCTCCCCCTTCGAACCGCCGCAAGGATGGTCCTGCAATACGTCATCGTGCTGGGATATCCGGACTTGGCCGACAAACTACAACAAGTGCTTTCGGTCGGCGTCTATATGGTGCTGACCACGCCCTTCCTGCTCGTTGAGATCCTCTTCTGCATGCCTGCCCTTCTCTTCCAATCGATTTGGTTGGGCCTGATCACCCTTTCGCTTCTGCAAATCCCATTCATCGCTTTCCTACTTCTGATCGCGGGGATTGGCGCAGAACGGGCAGTAGCGACGGGCGAGCCGATCAACCTGTTCCAGATCTTTCGCATGAGAAAGCAGGCCTAGAGAGAAAATCTCAACAGTTTGACCTGACATGCGTTTCCATCAGTGATCAACCGATCGAGGAGACAAATCCCATGAGTGACGAAGTACAGAACAACGATTCAGACAACGGCAACGCCAATTCTCAAGGCGTGATCAAGGACGTTGGAATGCTCGACCTACGGTACGCGAAGACGCCTGAAGACCTCGCCCACATCCGAAAAATCAAGGATGTCGGCGTAGTGCTGGTGCCGGAGCATTTGGCCGGCGTGCTGTCTCGCATCTCGATGTCCGACATTGGCGGCGTCGTGCCGATCCCGCAGGACGGAAGCGCGAATTGCCTTACCGGACAGATCCAAGTTTCCGCCGAAATGCTCAAGGCCGGCGACCCGGACACGATTCTGATCATCGTCGGCCAAGCGTTTATCAGCGGTGAAGTGACCAGCGTTGGCTACAAGGAGATCCGGGTTTTCGGGCAGATGTTCGCGCCAAGAAGCAGCCAAGAAGTGATCTCCTGCAAGTTGACTCACATGACGGGCCAGAACTTCTTCTTACCAAACAACCCGAGGATATTCATGGGAACCGAGTCGATCGGCAGCGAGTTTCTTTCGCTTCTCGATGAGCCTTGTCCGATCGTGGTGATGGGCACGATGACTTTCGAGCGAGACGTGACGAAGGAGCTATTACGCGAAAAGGTCTCTGAAATCGTCCTTATGGGCACCATCGAGGCTCCCTCCCACCTGGTCCCAACCCTCCAGATCCTCACAAAGGAGAAGTTGGGCACGATCACGGCTACGGAGTAGGCGTGCCCACGACGGGAATACAACCGACCGACCGGAAGGTGCTGTTCGACGACCTGTTCGAACGGCACCACCGCCTGGTCTTCGGCTACCTCTTGGGACGGTGCGGCAACCGTGACACCGCAGCAGACATGGTCCAAGACACATTCGTTCGCGTGTGGTCGCATATCGACGATGTCCCGCAAATCGCAGACGACGAGCGGCATCGCTGGTTGCTCGCGATCGCCAAGCGGGTCAGCGTCGATGCGGCGAGAAGGTCCAAGGTCAGGGAGCCCATTTCGCAAATCCCGCCGCTTCAAGAACCGCGAGACTCTGCACCTTCCCCTCACCGAGCGGCTGAGGCGGCCGATTCTCTCATGCGACTGAACGACGCGATCGGAGAACTCCCCGACGAGTGGCGGACCGTGTTGGTGTTGAACGTCCTGGAAGGCTTGAGCAGTGTTGAGATCGCCGGCATGCTCGGACTGCCCGAAGGCACCGTGCGTTCACACCTTTTCCATGCCAGGAGCCGACTCGGGAAGAAGGTTGGTCTATGATGAAGTACAGATCTCGATCCAAGATGAACTCAGATACGAACACCGAAGGCGAGCCGAACCCCTTGCTGGACGCGCTGCTCGAGCAGTGGCGAGAGCGACAGATGCTGTCGTCCGCCGAATCGCAAGACCTGCGTCGAAGGGTCGCGATCAAGGTTTCGGAGAAAGGTCGGGAGTTGGACGCCGCTTGGTGGAAGAACTGCTTAGGGTCGGGTTTGGCGCCGTTGCGGACATCGCAGGCGCCGATTCGCCTGGCGTTTCGATACGGCGGATGATCTTTCGTTTAAGAACAGGTTAGGGCTCCGCGAATCCGCCTATATTTAGGTGCGATGCTCTCAATCCTGCTCTGTTGTCTGTCGCAGGGGCCCGGCCCTTCTCACCGGCCGTTCCTGCATATGCCCTCCGTCGACTCGTATGCGAAGCACGATCCCTCTGGAGTTACGATCCTTCCCGAGGGTCGGTTCCTTACCCCCGCCGGCAAGCCAACTCCAGTCGCCCGGTGGCCCTACGGCCTTGCCGTGTCCCCAGATGGCACGCGCGCCTTCGTCGCCAGCGAAGGCGCCGGGCAATGGGTGAACGATTGGCAAACCAACCCAACCGTTCAGAAACTGGACCTGAGTCGAGGAGGAAAGAGAGGAAACTCAGGCGGATGTGCACTGTCGGCGGACGGCAAGCACCTGTATTGGAGCACGGGTGAGCAAGGAGGCGTGCGAGTTGTCGATACTGCAACCGACTCAGAAACGGACGAGATATCGGTAAACGGCCCCCTGGCTGATAAAACCTTTGCCGACAGCTACATCAACGACTTGGCCCCGAGCGCCGACGGTCGGTACCTCTACTGCGCCGACGTGGCCAACTTCCGGCTTGCCGTCATTGACCTCGTTTCGAACAAGATGGTCGCTTCGACGCCTACCGGCCGCTATCCGTATGCCCTGACCGTCGATGGCAGCCGCGTTTTCGTCGCCAACATTGGGCAGTTTGCCTATTCCCCCGTCGGTGGGACGACCGACAAGAATTGGGATCCGCGCGGTCTCTCTTATCCACCCTTCGCGTACCCCAGCAAGGAGGCCGAGAACGGCGTCGACGTGGAGGGGCGGCATATCCCGGGTCTCGGCTCGCCGTACGCCGTCGAAGCCTTCTCTGTCTTCGGTTACGACGTCGCCAACCCCGTCCAGCCAAAGCTGGTCACCCGGACTAAAACTGGTTCAAAAATAGGATCCAACGCCAGTTGGGGCAAAGTGGTAGGTGGTAGTTGCCCGAGCTACTTACTTGCCGACGGCGAGTTCGTATTCGTTTCAAACTCGAATGACGACACTGTGGAGAAGATCGAAGCCTCGACCGGTAAGATAGTCGGCCGCATCTCCCTCGAACCGTCCCCGCTGGTCCACGGTTATCGTGGCATCGAGCCGACCGGCCTGGCACTATCCGCCGACAAAAGGCGCCTGTTCGTCTGCGAGTCAGGCCTGAATGCTCTTGCCGAAATCGATGTGGCAACGAACAAAGTTGTGGGCCTAATTCCAACCGCTTGGTATCCCTATCGCGTTGCGGTCAGTCCCGACGGCGGACACCTGGCATGCATCTGCTTCAAGGGCTACGGCAACGGCCCCAAGGGCATTTCCAACGGTCCGAAAGATCCGTTCACCTTTATGCGTGGAACCTTCCACACGATTCCGACGCCGGATGACCGCGACCTGCCGGGTTTTACCGCGAAGGTACTCGAGGACAACGGGATCGTGGACGCTTCTGTCGACCGGGAGAAGTTGAAATCGCCAGTCTGGAACAGCGATCCGGGCAAGCGGTCCGAGCAGATTAAGTACGTCGTGTTCATCACCAAGGAGAACCACTCATTCGATACGATCTTCGATCGGATACCGGGCTCGAACAACGATCCCAGCCTGCTTCAGTGGGGCTACGATCAAACGATCGCCGCCACCGGACAGCCGACCTTGGAGCATGTCGCGGTAATGAAGAACCACAACAAACTGGCCCGGCAGTTCGTCGTATCGGACAATTTCTATATGGAGCCCGAGGCATCGGGCGTCGGCCATCGATGGCTGGTCGGCATCCAGCCGAACAACTTCTGCCAGCTACTCTATACGCTCGGATGGAATTTCAAACTCAATACACCCGCCGCCGGGCGTCGCGCATCATTTGGCAGCAACGGATCGATGGCCCCGGAGGACTACCCTGAGGCGGGAGCAATGTGGGAGCACCTTGATCGGCACGGCGTAAAGTTCCGCAACTACGGCGAAGGCTTCGAGTTCGCGGGAGTGGGCGAGGACGATAGGGAGGAGCAGACGGGCGCCCGCGAGGTCATCAATATGCCGATGCCCAAATCGCTCTATGACAACACCTGCCGCGACTTTCCGATCTTCAACATGAATATCCCCGACATGTTCCGGGCCGAGTGGTTTGCCGAGGACGTCGAGAAGAAGTTCATCAAGGGAGGCGAGCCGTTCCCGTCCTTCGTGAACATCGCGATCTGCAACGATCACGGCACCGGTCCCAACGCCAAGAAGGGATACCCCTACCGGGCTTCGTGGATGGCCGACAACGACTACGCGCTTGGCACGATCGTCGAATTCCTGAGCCACACGCCGTACTGGAAGAACATGCTTATTCTCGTGACCCAAGACGACGCAGGTGGCGAGAACGACCATATCGACGCCCAGCGAAGTGTTCTGCTCGCAATCAGCCCCTGGGTCAGGCACGGATTCGTGTCGCACCGTCACACGACGATCACAAGCATGCACCGAACCCTCTACGAGATCTTCGGATTGCCCCCGCTGAACCTGTTCGATGCGTTGTCGAACGACTTCTCGGACTGCTTCACCGACAAGCCGGATTTCACTCCGTACGCCGCAGAGAAGGTGGATCGCCGACTCTTCGATTGGCCCAAGAGCCGCGACCCGAAGGACCCCTTCTACGTCAAAGCCCGAACGATGCCAACCGTCCAGCGAGACACCTACGACCCATTCGGGCAGAACTGAAATGAAACCGTAGCGCGAGGTTCCGTGCCTCGCATTACACGATCACAGGCATTGCAGAACAACGGGGGCAAGGCGAATAGAGCCTCGCCCCCGCGGACAGCGTTTCGGACGGCGGGTTGTGCGACGCACGGAACCTCGCGCTACGGGATCCTAAGCTCCTTCACTATTCCGTTCCGTCGCCTGCACCGTGGCCCGCTTCGCCCCCCATCCCGTAGGCTCGGAGAGCGTCGAGGACCGGTTCGCTACCTTCAAACGTTCGCGGGAGCGGCGACCCGGCCTTGAGCATCACTTCGATGGTGCGGCCATAGTCTCCGAACGGTTCGTTCCAATACAAAGAGCCCCAGGTGATCCACTCGATAGGAATGCAGTGGTGACCTTTTTCCCGGATGTCCATCGGGGCTCCTCGACTTGTAAGAAGCTCGGCGACTTCGGCTCGTCCGGCAACGCAAGCCCAGTGGAGCGGGGTCTCGTTGTATTGATTGGTCACTCCAGGGCTCCAGCCGAGATCCAAGAGAGCTTCCACCGCAACCTTGTGCCCGAGGCGGGCCATGTCGTGAAGCACTTGGCCCGCCGAGCCGAGTGCCGCCCCGTCGTTGGCCTGCCGTCCGAGGTCCGACATCTGTTCGAGGATCTCGGGGTGAGCCTGACTCAGTTCGCGGACCCGTTCTCGGTCGCCGTCTGCTGCCGCGATGAGAATCGCATCGTGCGGGCCGAAGTTCCCCACTGCGCCATACAATTCGAGTAGGGCCGACGCTTCCCTGTTCCCGAGCCTCCGGGAGAGCCCGTAGGCGGTGGTTCCATCCTCGTCGGGCGTGTTCGGATCGGCGCCGCTGTCCAGCAGTAGCTTGAGCATTTCGATGCTTCTGCCCCGCAGGATCGCATGGCTCAGGGCGGTCCGAGGTTTCGCCGCCTTCAGGTTGGCACCGTGTTCGATGAAAAGCTTGACCCCCTCGATGTCCTCAAAGTCGAGCTTACGCAAGATGCAGTAATCGAGCGCCGGTTGAGCAGGCTTTGCCTCCAGGATGAGGTGGAGACACTCGTTGTGACCAGGATGGTCACAGGCGTGGTACAGGGACTCTCCGCGATAGACCCCATTGTCGATGGCTCCGTCGTTCGGATCGGCGCCGGCACGAAGGAGCAATTTCGTGAGGCCCGCGTGGTTCAGCACTCCAGCGGCGCCATATAGGGCGGTCTCCCGCCACTTCTCGCCGCCCCAGTCGGACCACGTGAACGAGTTTGGGTCGGCGTCTGATGCAAGGAGAAATGCGACCGTCTCTAGGATTCCGGTCTCGAACTCGCTGTCGGCGACGAGGCGTGAACTGCAGACATAGCAGAGCACCGGAGATTTCTTGGGTGGAACCCCTTCGTTGACGATGCTGGGACTCCCTTGTACGATCCCCTTCACGGCCCCCACATCTCCGGCGATCGACGCCGACGCAACGTTCTGACGGAGCAGCTCTCGGTTCTCGTTCCAAAGCTGTCGGGCGTCTTCGAGACGCCCCGCGATAGCTGCGTCGATGAACGACTCGACAACCGTCGACTCTTCTTTGGCTACGTGACGCTTTAACGAGGACCAACTCGGGAATCCATACTCCCGGGCAAGCGCAAGGTGAACTTGGGCCAAACCGATCTTCTCGGCGGGAGAGAAACAGGCGGCGACGATTTTGACGGCGTCCGGATCACCGGATCGCACCGCGTCCAGCAGGTCTTTGGCCTGCTTCTTGAGAAAGACCAAGCTAGGCTTGGCGGGCAACGACTGACTCATAGGTACCTCCATGCATTTCGCCCGAGGTCCGCGATCAGGCTGCACAAAGGCGTGCGTCGTTCAGCAAAATGTGGAGGTGGATTCAACCCTTTCCGCAGACCCGGAGGCACCCTTCGCGCCGAAAGACATTATAGCGGAGGTTTTTCCAATTGGGAACATGAATTGCGGCAAAGCCGGGTGATGGCCGGACTCGGATTCCGGTATCAACCCAATACGCGGTCAACTCCCGATCCTTAGCGGACGGCCTCCTTTCTTGACGAACTCATCAAACCGGCGGCGATACTCGATCTCGTACGCTTTCAATACCGTGGTAAAGCTGAGCGGCGACGGAGGCAACGCCTTCTCGGCATCAGATAGGATGCCTTCCCGCCCCGGCGTCACCAATCCTTCGCCGTCTACGAGTCTAAAGCCCGGCTCTCTTCGATAGGCAAGAAGTAGGTTTTGCAATGCGTTCATCCCAAGCCCGGGCTTGATGCGCCATTCGATATAGGCTTGTCGGTCGGATGGATCTAGGCGGATCACCTCGGTCGCCGGTTTCACCGTCGTAATTTTGCCGCCGATCTCATAGGACCGGGCTTCGACGAACCAAGGGATGTGAACGACAACCGCCTTTGGCGCCTTCCTCCAATGTGCGTCGAGCTTCAAGTCCGCCCCATGCGAGGTGAACCTCATCGAGGCACTCAACGAACCCATCTCGCAAGGAGCGTTTCGAAACCCGACCTCAGTGCCGGGTGTCACCCAGGCGGGAGACAGCAGCGAGAAGAGGTGCAACTCCCGTTGTTCCTCGTGCAATCCCGCTTTGCCACCACGCTCCACAATCAGGGCGTTGCGAATGACGAGCGCCGTCTTCATGGCTGCCCAGGCGTGGGGCGGAGGGCAGTCCAGGTTGACTTGACGAGTCCACGGCTCGACCAAGTTCTCGAATCCCTCATGGGTCGACCCGCAATGCAGGAGCACGTGGTAGAGGTCGATCAGCGCCTGCTCTTGCCGGCCGATGGCCATCTCTTGCTCCAACACGTTCGTCGTGATGTACTGGTGAAGGTGCTGGCCGTTTCGATAGGTCATCACGCCTTCTCGAAATTTGTCACGGTGCAGCCGATCCAGAGTCTCCGCCAACAGCGGATCGTCGGGCGACAAAACCTCGGTCGGCGCCACAAGAAGCATGTTCTCCCAGTCCTGGTTGGTCTGGTACTCCTTGAACCCCGCACGCGCCGCGTTGCCGGTCTTGTAGTCGTAAAGGCCGGGCGGCACCGACCCGTCCGGCAGAGCGCTAGCGTGGAGCGCTCTTACGATCGACTTCGAATACTGCTCCTCGAATGCCGTCCAGTCCGCGGCATCCTCTAGCTCACCGAGGTCTCGCGCCATTCGGATGGCCGACCGCAGGCCCAAGAGACACCACAGGTTGTGGGACGTATACCGGCCCAGGATCATCTCATTGTCGTAAGGCCATGAGGGAGGCATAAGACCGTACTTGTCCTTGTGTTGGGCCTCGATGATCCACCGAACTCCTTTGGCGACTGCTGGATATACCCGACGGGCGAACTTGTCGTCGTGAGTGAGCAGATAGTGGTAGCTCAGCGCGTGAAGGGTTTGCCCTTGGGCTGCGATGAGAGGCTCCGCATTCTGGGGCAGGCTCGTATCCATAAAGATCCCTTGTGTTCCCTGTCGAGCCAGGACCTCATCGAGCGAGCCCTCGTAGTCGTGCGGACGACCCAGAAAGTCATAGGCCATCTCAGCCTGAACGTTGGAAGTGAGGAAGAGGTCCGGATAAGGAAGACCGTCGGTTTGGAAACGCTTCCCGTCTCGTTCGCGAGTGGCCAGCATCATGTGCACAAGACTGGCCCGCTGAGCGTTCTGCACGCGTGCCTCCGGAATCCGGAATTCGGTGTGGCCGATGACCGCTTGCTTCCAGAAATCGATAGTTCGTTTGCGCATTGTGCCGTAATCGGCCTTCTTCAGCTTGGCTAGGTATCGGGCTTCGGCAGGATGAACCGGAACCCGGGGCATCGTGAAGTCGAATTCGGTGGCTTGCCCGGGATCGAGCAGCCGCCTGTACGACGCACCGCCAAACAAAGCAGCCGCGTCATTCGGATGGAACGTCTCTGGGTTGGGGGACTGCAAGCCCTGAGACGGAAAGCAATAGATCAGATCGCCGTTTCGGTATGCGCCAAAGCCCCTGTTCACATAGTCGCTTGCGGCGTCGAATCCGCCTCCGCCAAAGCGAGAGTCGTCCAGCCGGTGCCGGAGGGCCGCTGTGACGGTGCAATAGTGGGATTCTTTCCCTTGGTTAGTGACACGGATACGCGCGAAATTGACGGAGTTCGACGTGTCTTCACCCTCAAGTGTCTGTGCGAACGCTTCGTACCCATAGCGCAGGTCGCCGTCCTGCCATTCGTATTCGACGATCGGCATCCAGCCGTCGAGGAACGTCTTCTGGCGCGCCAGAATCGGCCGACGCTGCTCGCCCCAGAAGAAGCAAAGCTCCGCCGACCGAGTGAAGAGAGCCCCATCGAACGTCACCTGAGTGACGTCGGGCTGGTACGGCACGCCAATAACGGTCGTGGACTTCGCCAGGAAGCACCACTCCTTTGCCGGATCGTCGATTTCGGGAGAAGTCATATCGCTCAGGCTTTGGGCCAAAACTACGAACGGATGGAAAGTAAAGAGAACGGAGGCAAGTAAAAGGGACTTCATGGGCACGAGTAACTCAACTTATCTCATTCGCAGGTGCGCCCACTAGGCACACCAAATATCCACGAACGACCTATGCCGCGTCGTATGCCTGTTTGAGCCAACCAACAAGTTGGTCGTCCAAGTCTTCCAGCGAGGCTACGCGGACCCGGTGCGAAAGCATCGCGTTGAAGCTGCCCGATGCTTCTAGTTTCCCGGTCGGCTCGACGCCCTTGAGGTTAATGCCGACATCTAGCCGGGCCGCGGTTGAGGGCTGCAAAATCGCGAACTGCTTGGATCTACGAACGCTCACGTACCCCTTCTTTGGAGAGAGGTCGATATCGGAACCGAACGACTGGATCTTGGCCAAGACAGCATCGTATATCGGCTTCATCGCCGATTTGGGACCGGCGAACATGGCATCAATCGGATCCTCGGCTACACCCGAGGACGCCGGATTCAGCATCTCCACGCACCGCAAAGCGATCTGGTTTGCGAATCCGTGGCTGACGCCGTACTCGGACTTGACGAAACCCATTATCTGGCCGTGCTTTACGTGGCCGGCCGCTTTCACCACCTCGAACCACTCGTCCAGCGTCCTTCCCGTCTTGTCCTTCAGGTTCGTAATCATCTCAGCAAGCTGTTCTTCAGGTCGTTTGAGCATCGATGCATAGTATTCGAATCGGACAACTGGCGCAAGTATCGAGTTGTATTCGGATTTCCAAACCTATGGACCTGTGCTACGACGTCCGTTCAAAGCCCCCGATGGGCATGGACAGCCACCGCAAAACCTCCGCAATCGCAGGCGGTATTTAGCGGCATAGACGTCGGGAGCAGCGACCCAGAATGTTCGCGATCTCTATCGAGCGATCCATTGGCCTAAGCCGGAACCAGTTCGTCGATCCGCTTGAGCTCGGCTTCGCTGAAGTAAAGGTTCTTGAGTGCGGCAACGTTCTCTTCGATTTGCGTCACCGAACTGGCGCCGATTAGGGCACTGGTGATCTCGGGCAGACGCAGCGTCCATGCGAGCGCCATCTGGGCGAGAGTCTGTTCGCGATCATGCGCCATTCCGTTTAGCGTGGCCAACGCTGACATTCGCTCGGGATTCAGGTTCTTCCTTACCCATTCTTCGCCCCATCTCTCGGCGGCCCGGCTATGGGCGGGGATATCTCCCCGTAGGTATTTGTCCGTCAATAAACCACTCGCGAGTGGGCAGAACGGGATTATCCCGATTCCCTGCCGTCCGGCCACTGGCACAAGGTCCTTCTCGATTCCCCGGCCGAACATATTGTAGAAGGGCTGATGGATCGTGATTGGGGAGTATCCCTTCTCTTTCATGATCCCAACCGACTCATTGGTTGCCGCTCCGCTGTAACTGCTGATGCCGATATACAGGGCCTTCCCCTGCTGGACGAGCAGATTCAGTGCTTCCATCGTCTCTTCCAGTGGCGTATCCGGATCGAAGCGGTGAGAGTAGAAAATGTCGAAATACTCAAGCCCCATCCGCTTCAGCGACTGATTGCAGCTTGCTACGATGTATTTCTTCGAACCCCACTCGCCGTAAGGTCCAGGCCACATGAAGTAGCCAGCCTTGCTCGAAATGATCAATTCATCCCGCGGCATCTCTTTGACGATCTCTCCACAAACCGTCTCGGCGTTGCCCGGAGGCGTCCCATAGTTGTTGGCAAGATCGAAGTGCGTGATTCCAAGGTCGAACGCTCGGAACAGGCACTCCTTCGCCACAACTGCATCACGATATCCTCCGAACGTCTCCCAGGCGCCAAGCGATATGGCCGGCAGCTTTAGGCCGCTTCGACCGCATCGTCGATAGTGCATCCCCTCGTAGCGATTCGAGCTAAATTCGTGGATCATTCCCGTAGCTTACCGCCCAGCTATGCCTCCCACGGCTACGATCGCACGTGCCAGAAGGAGTGCCTATGTAGCAGCCACCAATCAGACACGAAGTACCATACACCAAGCATTTTTACGGTTTTCACCGATGCTCATGACAGAAGAGCCTAAAGTACAGAATTCCTATTGGCATCGATAAGAGCCTTAATAGATACTAAAGGTTGATTCGCATCTCTTAACAACGTGGATAAACGATCGATAAACTGACAGCTTGCTACGTTGCGAGGTCTCAAGGACTTGACCATGCGTAAAGCGTTTACTCTAATTGAACTCCTCGTCGTTATCGCCATAATCGCGATTCTCGCCGCCGTTTTGTTTCCGGTATTTGCTCAGGCTAAGGCAGCGGCCAAGAAGACCGCGTGTCTCAGCAACGCAAAACAGATCGGAACTGCTTCCCAGATCTATGTCGTTGACTTCGATGACCGCTTTCCGTCGATCTACGACGACGCCGACGGCTCCATTAACGGGTGTGGAGGCGATCCGCCATGCACAATGGCAAACTACATCAAGAGCGGCAAGGTCTGGGCGGGCGGATATCGGAATGCCATGACGGGTGGCACCCAGTACTACAACACGCCGAACGAACTACGACCGGCAGGACTTTGGCTATAACTGGGGTTGGGAGATTCGCTCCGGAGGCGCCATGCTCGAGACCGAGAAGTGCATCGACGGTGGTTCGGATCAGGGCTGCCGAAGTCGAAGCTATAACGGTTCGACGGCTGTCCGCTATATGACCGGACGATCCGAGTCCGAGATCGTAAACCCTTCGGCGTTGATGGAGTTCGGGAATAGCTACGACACTCCCCGTATGACGATAGGTGGCGGCGACGGCTGGTTCTTCGACAGCTTCTCTCTCGTCAACCCGACCACAGGAATGGGTCAGAACAGCAGTATCTACTTCGGTGGTCGAGTCGTTGTCGTTCACGCCGACACGAGTGCCAAGAACTATGCCTGGAAGGGCGGAGTCAACACGGGCTATGGCGGTCTTGGGGACACTCCGCTCATCGCCTCTCCCAAGAGTTTCACGGATCGCGTGGCTCTCTATTGCGCCGATCCGAACGAGGCGGTCGCTCCGTTCCCGCGCGACGGGTTCCCTCTGGGTTCGAGCTTCACTTGCCAAACCTGGGTCGCATCGCCTGAAGCACTGGGCGTGACGTGGTGGCAGGATTGAGGTACGCGGTTCCCGTTGCCTTGTCCATCCTTTTAGTTGGCTGCGGCCAACCTGCAGACCCGCCTGAATCGCAAGCGAGTAGGGACGCTGCCCAACAAGCAGCAGCCCGGTGGACCCCTGAAATGAAGGACAAGTTCAAGGAAGCGATGAAGGGTCACCAGATGACGGCCGGCGGGGTCGACAAGGCGGGCGGCAAAAAGTAACTCCTGCCCTTTGCGCCTGAATGCATGCGGTCGGATTCGGCGAATCCGACCGCCGATTTGACGATGCCGGTCCGGTATCGCCATGAACTTGAGGCATAATGCGTGAGACGAACCGTTCCGTCGCATCACCTCTATGTCCAATAACTGCCCCGATCAAGACGGAAAAGACCTCGTCGTGTCAGCTTACGTCAAGCTAATTCGCACGGCCGAGTCACTCCATGCCGAGGTAAGTCGCGGATTGTTGGTCGAAGGACTGACCGCCAGTCAGTTCAGCACCCTTAAAGTGCTTCGCCTGCACGGCCCGCTCGCACAACGAGACATCGCGAAGTTCCTTCTGAAGACGGGAGGCAACGTCACTATCGTCGTCGACAATCTCGAACGCCAAGGCCTGGTAAAGCGCACGAGAGACATTGAGGATCGGCGTTTCGTCTATGTGGACCTAACGCCCGACGGCAACCAGTTGTTCGATAAGCTCTACCGCCCGCATCTCGATCGTATCCGAAATGCCATGGGGGGGATTAGCGCCGGACAAGTCGATTTGCTGATCCAACTCTTGGAAGCGCTATCCCCGACGGCAGAGGAACCGGCTTGTGCCGATCCCTCTGCCGTCGTTCGAGAATCGACTGCGATCTAGAGCGACCGAGCCGCTCGACTGTCGCGGATCAAGGCGAGCGTCTGCTCTCGCTCCTGTCCTACCAACTCCAATCGTGGCGGGCGTACTCGCTCGGATCCCATCCCGACTTCTTGCTGCGTCAACTTGATCAACTGAACGAATTTGGGGACGACGTCGAGTTTGAGGAGCGGAAGGAACCACTTATAGAGGACGGATGCTTCCTCGAAGCGTCCTTCCGTGCACAAGTCGAAAAGCTCGACCGATTCCTTTGGAAACGCATTGACGAGTCCGGCAATCCAACCGACCGCTCCAGCTGGGATCGCTTCGACGATGAGGTCGTCAACTCCCACGAAGATGGCCATCCTGTCGCCAAGGAGATGTCGAATAGCGGTCACCCGACGAACGTCGGTGCTCGACTCCTTCACCGAATGGAGGTTACCGTTGCTCTCGGCCAGTTCAGCCAACTGCTCCGGCAATACGTCGACTGCATAGGCGATGGGGTTGTTATAGAGCATGCAAGATAGCGACGTCGCCTGGAACACTGCGTTGAAGTGCGCTCGTGTTTCCCGCCAATCACCTTTGTACACGTAGGCCGGAAGCACCATCAGTCCTTGACATCCCAAGGCCTGTGCGTCCTTTGCCAGTTGCATCGACTCAGCGGTGCTCAAAGCCGATATTCCTGCCACCACCGGCACGCGATCTCCGATCGTCTCGACGCACGTCGAGAGGATCGCGAGCTTTTCGTCATGCCGGAGCGTCGCTCCTTCGCCAAGGGAGCCGAGAGCTAATATGCCCGTACATCCATTGTCGACCAGCCACGTCACATGTTTCGCGATTGCCCCATGATCGACGGTGAGGTCGTCATGGAATTGGGTCGTTATTGCCGGAATCACACCTGTCCACTTCATAGTTTCATTCCTCAGTTAGTTTTCTATCTCGTCCAAAGGCCGTCCCAATGCCGAGAGCGGCACGGGAGAAAGGGGAGGGCGAACCGAGCCTTGCGTCCACCCAAAGAGCTTCTGCGTAGCAGGACCGCAGATTCGGCCTTGGCACGGCCCCATGCCGCAGCGCGTCTGCAGTTTGGCCGTCCTCGACGACTCCCAGGCGACAAGGTCGCCTGCCCTCACATCTTCGCACCGGCACACTATCGTGTCGGGCGTCGACAGTTCCATCAACTCGTGTCTCAATGCAAATGCTCGGTCCATGGAACGGGCAAACCTCTTCCAGCTTTCTCTCTTGCCGAACAGCGCCTCCGCTTGATCGTCTTGACCGATGGCCACCAACCCTGCGATGCGCCCCTCGACTTGCGAGAGGTCCACTCCGCCGATGCCGGTCGGCTCCCCTGCGCAGAAGACGCCCTTTACGGAAGTCAACTGCTGATCGTCGACCTTCACGAAACCGTCTTGAATCTCGCAGCCCAAGAGCTGAGGCAGTTCGACGTTTGGAACGAATCCATAGGCACATGCCAGGAAGTCGCACTCGGTCTGGAAGGACTTGCCCCCCTTCCGCCAGGTAACCGATTCAACCGCTCTAGAACCTTCCGCACGTTCGACCCACGCCCCCGCTCGCAGCCGCGTGGCGATGTGTCTTCCCAGGCTAATCCCTTGACCGATCTTTGCCGGGTACCTGACCAGGCCGGCGCCGAACAACGCAAGGTCTTTGAGTGGCGCCTGCTCCAGGATAATCGGCACCCGTGCTCCATGCTCCAGCAAATAGGCGCCAACAGCTAACAGCAACGGACCGGTGCCGGCGACCACAACGCGCTTCTCTCGAACGTCCAATCCAGCCTTGACTAGGGCCTGCAGCCCGCCGATTCCCATCGCATTGGGAAGCGTCCATCCGGGAAACGGGAGAAATAGCTCTCGCCCGCCGACCGCCAACACAAGACTCCGATAGCCGATATCCTGAGTGCCGCGAGGACCCCACAACCTGAGAACACCGTCTGAAGGTGCTTCGAAGACGGTCGAGCCATCGAACCGAACAACGCTTTTCTTCGAAAGGTCCTCAATCACTTCCCTGACTGAAGCGCTGATCGATCCCCGAGAAGCACGATAGATCTGTCCGCCCGGAAGCTCATTCTCGTCGATCAGGGCAACTCGAGCGCCGAAGCCGGCGGCAGCGTTCGCTGCAGCAAGACCGGCTGGCCCGGCGCCGACCACCACGACATCAAACCGATCCAATTCAGGCATCGGTCTCGATCTCCATATGATCCTGGCAAGTAACCATGCACGCCCGTACATGGCGTACGCCGCCGATCTGAACTCGGCATTCGAGACAGATCCCCATTCCGCAGACGGGCCCCCTTGACTCACCTGTCTCCGACCTTCGAAAGCCAGAATAGCCGATGTTGAGCAACGCAGCCGCTACCGAGGTTCCGGGGCTCACCTCGAACTCCTTGCCGTTGATGCGCACCGTCAACTCTTGACCTCCACGCTCACCGCGAAGGGATTGCGATCGATCTTGGATTCGACGCCGGACGCGATGTCGGCTATCAGCTTGCCGGTGGCCAGCGACGTCGTGATGCCAAGACCTTCGTGGCCGGCTGCGACGAGGGTCGCGGGATCGTGCTGAAGCGAACCGATCAACGGCAGGCTATTCGGAGTCGTTGCCCGGAACCCAACCCAAGTCCGAATGACCGAAAGCGAGCCGATCCCAGGCAGATATTCCGTTGCTCGGGCGACCATCTTCGCGATCAAGTTGCGATCGATACCTGGATCCCAACCCACGAATTGCCGAGACGATCCTAATAGGATCTGTCCGGTCGCCCTCGGCTGGGCGTTGAATGCGACTGATTCGTTCGACATCTCGTGCGCGCTCTTCAGATATCCCAGTTCCACCAGTTGGTGACGAACGTATCCGGGATACCGATCGGTGATAATCAAATGCCCCTTCCGAGGCGTGATCGGCAGACCCGGGGTCAGCGTTTGGGCGCGATCGCCAGTAGCGTTGACGACAAAGTGGGCATCCAGGGTAGTTCCATCGTCAAGGGTCGTCTTGCCCTGCCCCATCTTCACGACTGCGCGCCCTTGCAGGAGCTTCGCTCCCCGTAGTCTGGCTTGGTCCAGCAACCAGGCAGCGGCCGTCATCGGGTAGATCACGCTGTCTCCCGGGATGAGCAGCCCTCCCGGCAGTCCCTCCCTAAGGTGCGGTTCGGCTTCTCGAATCGCCTTGGTATCCAGGACTTCGGCGCGCAAGCCGTTTGATTCGTAAAGCTTGCGCTTGCCGTCGACGTGGCTGAATTCCTCTTCATCGGCCGCGACCCAAAGGGTCCCAGTCGAACGAGGCTCGCACGAAGGCTCCAGCTGCGGGAAAAGCTCGTTCCAAAGCTGTTGCGAGTACTGAGTCAGAGCAAATTGCGCGCGACTGTCGTCCATTACAACGACATGCCCCATTCCCGCCGCCGTCGAACCTCCTCCGACCGGCCCCTTCTCGATCAACAGGACCTTCGGGAAGCGCTCTGAAAGGTAGTAGGCACAAGCGCACCCAACGATGCCCCCTCCCACTACAATTCCGTCAAATACTTCCGTCACGCTGCGCTCCGCCACGCCACTACGACATTTTCGCCCAAAACCATCCTTACTTGATGGCATCCGAGCCTGTGTCCCATACGGCGGCACTTATATTAGCATTAAATCATTTAATATTGAATGATCTGCTAACTACCGCGCAATGACGCAAGCCGGGCACGTGAGGGCCGGACGAGTCGTCCGGCCGTACGGTTCAGTACTTGCGGGTTGAGACCAATTTGGCCGCGTTTGTGTCATCGAATTGGTCGTCCTGCATCACCGTCTTCTTGGGCAGGGGCTTTTTGGCAATCGCCGATTCGATCGCATCGAACAGTCCGGGACCGAGCAGCGCTTTGCACTCGACGCAGAGGCTGGCTTTGCCGTCGGCGACCGCCTGGACCATCGTCTTCTCACCGTCGATGCTGGCAACGAGGATGTCCTTGCCCGGTTTCATGCCGGCTTCTTCGATCGCCTGAATCGCGCCAAGCGCCATGTCGTCGTTGTGGGCGAACACCGCATTGATGTTCTTGCCGTTGGCCCGGAGGAAGGCTTCCATGACCTCTTTGCCCTTTGCCAACTCAAATTTCCCTTCGGCGTCGTTCGTGATCTTGATGCCCGGGTACTTGGCGATGACCTCCTCGAACCCCTTCTTTCGCTCAAGCTGAGGCGCCGATCCGTTGTTTCCTTCGATCTCGGCGATGTTGCCCTTTCCGTTGAGCTTCTTGGCAAGAAACTCGCCACACCGGCGGCCCTCTTCGATGAAGTCGGAGCCGACGAGTGTCGCATAGAGGCTGTCGTCCTTCACCTGGACCGCCCGATCCGAGAGCACGACGGGAATACCGGCGTCCTTCGCTTCCTTTAGCACCGGCTCGAAGCCTGTCACCACTACCGGGGCGAGGATGATGCCATCCACGTGCTGCACGATAAATGTGTGGATCGCCTTGATCTGGTTTTCCTGCTTGCCTTGGCCATCGGAGAAAATTAGGTTAATGCCTCTCTTCTTGGCTTCATCTTGGACAGATGCCGTCTCTGCCGAACGCCAGCCGCTCTCCGCGCCGACCTGGGCAAATCCGATCGTGAGCTGCTTCTTGCCGGTGTCGCCCCCCTTTGCGACCTCGCCGGTCGAGCTCTTTTCGCCTTCGGTCGACGAGCTTCCGCAACCGGTTAACCCAAGGATCGTGGCTAAGGCCAGAATGCCAAACGTGGATATCTTCAGTGTGCCCATGGTAGTTAAGCCGAGAATATCATAATTCCTGTGGACCTCTTGAAATAGAGAGCCCACATTCCTGTCCACTTGCTAGAATCTGCCTGTGAACAGAAAGTCCGTTGTAGTCCTCTGTGCTTTTGCCTCCTCCTTTTGTGCCCGAGCAGCCGACATTTCGGTCTATGAGGACAAGTTCGGCGTCCCCAGCATCTTTGCGAACGATCTTAAGTCGGCCACATACGCATTGGGATATGTTCAAGCGAAGGACCACGCGATCCGGATGGCGCAGAACTACAAACTGTCCAGGGGCCGGATGGCAGAGATCAACGGTCGCAGTTCCCTCATCCAAGACGGGTTTCTCCGGGCACTTGGATTCGAAGAGAAGGCGGTCGCCGTAGCCCAAAAAATTACCGGCGACGAGAAGCTCGCCCTTGAGAGCTTCGTTGCGGGGGCGAACAAGGCGCTTGCCGAACAGGCAGGAAGCCTGCCCAAATGGGTTGAACCGTTCTCGGCCGTCGACGTGCTCTCGTTCACCCAGTTTGTTAACGCCGCGTTTCCACTCCTTGAACTGTCTTCGCGAATCAGTCCGGGCGCCGGCTCGAATCAATTCGCCCTGGCCCCTGGCCGCACCTCGACCCACCACCCGATTCTCTCGATCGATCCCCACCTCGGGTGGGACGGGCAGGACGGCGGCATCGTGTGGCAGGAGTTTGCCGTGTACACACCAATGTTCGAGTTCCGCGGCATCGCTATCCCAGGTTTGCCACTCGGTGTCATCGGGCACAACGACCGCGTCGCGTGGTCCATGACGAACAATGACCCGTCGCTCTACACGCTCTATACCGTCAAGGTGAACCCGAACGACCACAGCCAGTACAGCTATCACGGGCAGTGGAGGACGTTCAAGTCAAAGGCGGAGAAGATGCGGTACTTGGACGCGGGAACCCTCAAGACCACGACGTCGAACATCAAGCTCACCGATTGGGGCCCCATGATCCCCTTCAGCAATCGTGCGGCGCGACTCTCCGTTCCAGACCCGACGCAAACCATCAGGCAAGCGATCGCAATGCTTGAATCGAAAAGCGTGAGTGACTTCCGAAATGCGCTCGGCATGCAAGGCCTATCGATGTGGAACTTCGTATTCGCCGACGTCGCGGGCAATATCGCCTATCAGTACAACGCCTTCGTTCCTAAGCGCGACCCCTCATTCAACTGGGCGAACGTGCAACCGGGGGATGACCCAAAGACGGAATGGGGCGATCCTCTTCCCATCGACGAACTTCCTCACGTAACGAATCCGAAATCGGGCATTCTCGTCAACTGCAACTCCTCGCCTTGGTTGACGCCGCTTGGCGACGAGATCGCCAAGGTCTGGCCGAACTACGTCACCACGTACGGCCCAACAACCCGCTGGGAACTCCTCTCCTCCCTGCTGTCCCATTCAAAGCGAGTCGGACCGACCAAGGCGATGGAGTTCGCCACCGATTGCACGGTTCCCTATGCGGCCGAGACTGTCGACCGGCTCGCGAAGCTTGCCGAAGCCGGCAACGCCATCGACGTGTTGGTCCATTGGGACAAAAAGGCAAAGGTCGACTCGATTGGATGTGTTCTGTACACCTATTGGCTCCGCGCGGACAAGCGGAATTCCCGGCTATCCGCCAAGGCAGCCACAGGGGCGGAGTGGTCCGCCGAGGAGAAGAAGCTCGCCAAGGACTCGCTCGACGCAGCGGCCAAACTGATGATCTCCGAACAGGGCGGGCTCACTGCCCGTTGGGGCGACGTTCAATATATGCAACGGGGCAAGACCAAGGTTCCGGTTCAAGGATTCGGCTACATCCTGCCTGGCTCGCCACTTGCCGCGGTGAGCCCGGCATCGGCGGGAGCCGACACACTCAAGGGGGGACGATCCCATGCGACGTTCGGATCGAGCTTCCGCATGATCGTTTCAGTTGACCCGAAGGGCATCCAGTCATGGAGCGTGCTGCCGTACGGAAATTCGGATATCCCCACGAGCAGCCACTACACGGATCAGATGGAACTCTATGCTGCCGGGAAGTACAAGCCAACCAATTTCGGAGCGAACACCGCCAAGAAGACCGCAGTGTCGCACTACAATCTGAGCTATTGAACACGATTGAACCCCGCCCGACCACGTTTCTGGATGCGACCGGCCTGATTCCCAGGTCCGAAGTCAAGCTCGTCATCGCGACGGAGACGTTCCAACACACCGGCAGCTTCAAGTTCCGGGCCGCCTATCAGGTGGCCATGAACGTCCCCCAAAGCCACGTCATCGCCGCCTCCTCAGGCAACTTTGGTCAGGCGCTGGCGTTCGCCTGCCGCCTATTCGGCAAGCGCTGCACCGTCGTGATGCCGAACACCTCCGCTCAGGTGAAGGTCGACGCCGTACGCTCGTATGGCGCCGAAGCGGACCTGATCGACACGAAGGCAATTACACGCGAGGCAAGGGTGGCCGAACTAGCGGCGATCGACCCCGACATATACGTTTCCAGTGCCTTCGATGATCCGTGGGTTATCTCCGGGAACTCGACGCTAGGAGTGGAGATCATGGAGCGATATCCAGACGTTGAGAACATCGTGGCCCCGGTCGGCGGTGGTGGCCTTACATCGGGGCTCGTGCTGGCGGTCAGTGGAGACAACCGTCCAGTTAACGTCATCGGCGCCGAACCAAAGGCCGGAAACGACGCAGCGCGTTCCTTCCGAGAAGGTAGGCTCGTGACGAACGACTTCGAACCAGACACGATCGCCGACGGCGCCCGGACAAAGAGCCTCGGCAAGCGAAACTGGGAGATACTCCACTCCGAAACAGGCCTTCAAGGCATCGTCGAGGTGACCGACGACGAGATCCGAGAAGCTGTGCGAGCCCTTTTCCTACGTCTCAACCTGAAGGTTGAGCCAACCGGCGCCCTCGCCGTAGCCGCCGTTATGGCTAACCCAGAGCGCTTCATGACCGGCAGGACCGTTTGTTGCGTGGTTAGCGGCGGCAACGTAGACCCCGCCGTATATGCGCAGATCCTGCTTGGAAACTGAGGCCGGTAGTAGGCCCGGGGAACATCTCGTGACGAGCCCCGTAGCGAGCCGCAACCCGCTTCCCTCGCCCCGCAAGATCTTGGAGCCGGCCTGTAAGCCGGATTCTGTGTTTGTACGGCGATTTATCTACGCGGCCAACCCGGAGAGTCGGCGAGCAGCGTCATCCTCTCCCTATTTGGCCTTGCTTCAGGCGGGGTTTGCACGGCCGAGTGGTTACCCACGTCGCCGGTGAGCTCTTACCTCACCATTTCACCCTTACCTGCTTGCGCATCGGCGGTATGTTTCTGTTGCACTTTCCGTCGGATCGCCCCGCCCCAGCTTGACCGAAGTCTTGCTGGGCGCCCTGCTCTGTGAAGTCCGGACTTTCCTCCCTTACGGGCCGCCGTCCGACCAGCTCCGCCGATAGTATGGCGCAAGCGGCCGGTTCAGTGAGTCCGAGCCGCTTGGCAGTAAACTATTGGAGTGCGGTGCCGGTGGAAATAACAGTAGTCGACCTGGGGCACTTGGGCTACGAGCCTTGCGTCGAACTCCAGCGGACGTTGCTAGACCAAGTCGTCGCCGGGACCAAGCCCAACACGCTGCACTTCGTCGAGCACGACCCGGTCCTAACTCTGGGGGCATCGTTTCACGAGGAGAACCTGCTGCTCTCAACGGACGAGTACCGGCGGCGTGGTATCCAGGTTGTGCGTTCCGATCGAGGAGGAGACGTCACTTACCACGGACCCGGCCAACTGGTCGTCTATCCGATCTTCAACGTCTCTGAACTCGAAAAGGACCTTCACCGCTGGCTTCGGGGCCTTGAGGAGACGATGATCGTGACCCTTCGGTCCTTCGGCATCGAAAGTTGTCGTCGCGCCATCAACACCGGCGTTTGGGTCGGGGACAACAAGATTGCGGCGATCGGCATCAAGATCCGGAAGTGGGTCTCGATGCACGGCGTTGCGCTCAACTGCAACACCGATCTGGCCCCCTACGGCACGATCGTCCCTTGTGGCATACGCGGACACGGCGTTACATCGATCTCGAAAGAACTTGGGCGCGACGTGACAATCGACGAAGCAAAACCGGTCGTCGTCAACGCGTTTCGTACTGTATTCGGCGCTGAGGGATTGAAATAGGGCGAGCAATGGAAGCGATCAGCATCTTTGACATCTTCAAGATCGGGATCGGACCCTCCAGTTCGCACACCATGGGGCCTTGGCGAGCAGCTCGCCGGTTCCTTGCCGAATGCGTCGACCGCTCGCTCATACGCTCCGTGATACGCGTCCGGGTCGACCTATTCGGCTCGCTGGCCAAGACAGGCCGAGGTCACGGCACCGACATTGCGATCGTCCATGGCCTGCTGGGCGAGAATCCCGCAACCTGTGACACGTTGCTCATCCACAAGACCGTGGAAGACGTCAGGTCAAGCGGCGTCATCCCTTTGCTTGGTAAGTTCGACGTGCCATACGACCACGCCGAGGACATCGTATTTCACATGGATCGGGCGCTTCCGTTCCATGCCAACGGGTTGACCTTTACGGCTATCCTCGCCAGTGGAGGCACCTTCGAAGAGACCTACTACTCAGTCGGTGGCGGGTTCGTGGTCAAGGAGTCCGTTCCGGACGACCGACCGGAGGTGACGCGCCTCCCTTTTCCCATCGAACATGCCCATCAGTTGGCGACTTACTGCGTCGATCAGAACTCCACGATCCCGGAGATCGTTTGGCGCAACGAGTTGACCTGGCGGTCGGCTGAGGATATCCATCGCGGCATCGCCCTGCTTTGGGGCACCTTCAAAGAATGTGTGTTCAAGGGATGCCATACCGAAGGCGTGCTGCCGGGAGGACTCGAAGTACGGCGGCGAGCCGCTCAGATCAACGCCAAGCTGCTTGAGGGCACTTCATACGACTCACCTGATCGCTGGATCGAGGCAATCCGCGCGGGCGCCGATCGCTTCCAGGACGTCTCTCGTTGGGTCAGTTGCTTCGCGCTGGCAGTAAACGAGGAAAACGCCTCCTTCGGACGTGTCGTCACCGCCCCCACGAACGGGGCAGCCGGGGTTATCCCGGCCGTTTTGCTCTATCTGACCTGCTTCTGCGATGCCGATCAAAGGAAGGTCGAGGAGTTTCTGCTCACCGCCGGCGAGATTGGCAGCCTTTTCAAAAAGGGTGCGACGATCTCGGCGGCAATGGGTGGGTGCCAGGCTGAGATTGGCGTATCGTCGGCCATGGCGGCGGCCGGTTTGGCGCAATGCCTTGGTGGCAGCGTCGACCAAGTGCTGATGGCGGCGGAAATCGCGATGGAGCACCACCTCGGCCTTACGTGCGACCCGATCGGCGGCCTCGTACAGATTCCTTGCATCGAACGCAACACGATGGGCGCGATCAAGGCGATCACGGCGGCAAATATAGCCATGGACAGCGATCCGGACAACGCTAAAGTCTCCCTGGACGCCGTCATTCAATCAATGTGGGCGACCGCCCTCGACATGAATGCCAAATACAAAGAAACTGCTGAAGGAGGTTTGGCCCTCTATATCCCCGTAAGCGTCAGCGAGTGTTAAGCTAGTCGCCTAGTTCCACGTATCGTCCGAATAGAACTTTGCGCGAGGAGTCGAGACCATCGAACCGCCGGCAAGGAACCCAAATATGCCGCCCAGGAACAGGTCACCGATTATCGAACGCCCGTTGGCAACCTGATGCGGCCCGGAGTAGCGCGAGTATTCCGTGTGGGTGGCATCGTACCACGAGTTGACCCACTGGAAAAGCGCGCCCTGTCCCTTTGTATGTACAAGCCAGATCACGAGTGCGGCGAGCCAAAGCAGTGCCCCTCCTGCGATCGCCAAAAAACCGATTCGACGCTGCCATGCCGGCACTTCCCAATACCGGTCGCCGTATCTCCCCCCGCAGAAGATGCAGAAATGCTGGTTGTCCGGATATCGGTGAATGCAGTATCGAACCCGGTAACGCTTCTCCGGGGCCCGGTTATCGGCTCCACAGTAGGCGCAGAAATCCCAGTCCTCGTCAATCTCGCGGCGGCAGGTTTCGGAAACGCAATGAACCACTTACTCTCATTCATACGCCTTGGTGAAGGTTTCGATGCAGCCGACCCGTTTCTGGGTGCATCGAGCGGCTATGCCCACCTAAGACGGCTCGTCGGTCTGCGTCTCTGCCGGCTTCGCCGCATGCTTTGGGGCAGTCTTGCGTCTTGGACGCGGCTTTGCCGCATTGGCGGCCGCAATACCGACGATGCCAACCATCGCAATCACCGGCCCTGCAATCAGGGCATATGCGGGCAGGCTGTTGCCGTAGAGCACGAACGGTCCAGGTAGCTCGATCGACCAGTTGTATATCGCTTGGATGAGACTGATGCCGGGTCCTTTCCCAGACGTTCCGATGGTTTTTATGCCCACCGCAAAGACGACCAACACGATTCCGATCAAGATCAGGAGTTTGCCGAATCGGATATTCGCTCGCGTCCCGCTTGCCGATTTAGCCCCCCCATATCCATCTCCGCAGATCACGCAGTAGCACTTCGGACCGGCGAACTTATGCGGACAGTTCAGAATCGTCGGACGAAACTCGTTTGGACGATTATCACGTCCACAAAGCGGACAGAAACTCCATCCTGCTTGCACAACCTGATGGCAACGCTTCGTAAGACACTTGGGCACCGTCGTAATGGTACGCGAGCCAGCCGCTGTTTTGCTACCCACCATGTACGCATTGGCCAGTAGCGGATCGCAGGAGACCAAAGGGGTGTTCATCTCATTATTGCGGTCCTACTAGGCCATGCCCCAAGACTGGAACGACTTCCTGACGTCGATCTTCAGTTGACGTTGGGGTTGGTGAAAGCCCTGGTTCACGCCACGTGAGGCATTGCGTCGCGATCAGCCATCCAAGCCGGCTCCTGTTCAAATGCCGTCAAGGCTTCGATTGGGCAGTCTTGGGGAGGGCATTCCTGTATCACCGTATTGGTTTGAACCATTGGCGCAACAATAGGACGAGGTTTCCGGACCGGCTTTCGCTGGAGTCGAGCGTTGCTTTCCCGTTTGGCTCCCATAGTGCCGACAACACCAAGAAACGCGAGAAATGCGCCCGTAAGCAACAAATACTTGGGGGATTCCGTTCCGTATAGAACGATATTGCCCGGCAATACGACCGCCTGGTCATACCAGGAGTTCACCCACGTGTAACCGAAGCCGCCTCCCGCGAAGGCAACCTCCTTCAAGACGAACGAAAGCACGACGGCACAGGCGCCTACCAGCGATAGAACAACGCCGAATCGAATATTTGCCGCGTTTGCGTTGTGTCTGCCGAACTGCCGTCCGCAAATCACACAATGCCCGGATTGTCGTATGAATCGGTGCTGGCATCCGACGATTGTCGGCCGGAAAGCTTCCGGACGCCTGTCCTTTCCACAAGTTGGACAGAAGTTCCAACCGATTTCAATGTCCCTGTTACAGGCTCTAGATCCGCATTTTTCCATGGCTTCAGCGACGATGTCCTCACTCAGGGACCGTGAAGCACGTTACAACCCGTCAATGTTCGAAAAGCCTACTTCTCAATTCAAAGTACAGTTCAGGTAAGCACGCGCCAGTATCTTGCTGGTTAAGATCTTCACACAGATGCCTATCGCCTATCTGTCACTTTTTTCCGTGAACGCATTCGAGGGTAGTCGAATCTTGGGACAGACACTGGTCTACGGCCCGGGAGACGGAAAGTGATGTGACTCGCTTGGCCAGGCGATGAGATGGCTATTGGGGAGCAATAATGGAGTCGCTGAGCGATGCCGGAGCCAGAGGGGCCCGCAGTAAGCGCCCAATGTACGTGCCATCGCTTCGTACCGAAACTCCCTCTACTCATCGGATTCGAGGTGTTTAGGATCGCGAGTTGCTTCTGGTCGCACCAAGTGGCATGGCCTTCATCGTGGTGGACCGGACAAATATCAATGTGCTTGCAAAAGCCTGGGCTAGAGGCCAAGCCGTGGCGTAAAGTCCGTATCTGGCATTACGCGCCGGCAATACGCTGCCATCAGGCGCGCGCAGTCTTCCACGTCGACGAGCGACAGGACTTCGCATGGCGTGTGCATGTACCGCAAAGCAACGCCAAGAATGCCGACCGCCATCCCCCCCCGATTGATCTGCATCGCATTTCCATCGGTGCCGGTTCCGCCAGGAGTGACATCAACCTGGAACGGAATGCCGTCCTCTTTGGCCGCGTCGCAAATCATTCGGAATACGATTGGATTCGCATTCGCGCCGCGCATAACGGACGGCCCTTTGCCGACATCGAGAGAACCATATCGTGTCTTGCTGACTCCAGGGTAATCGATCGCATGGTTCACGTCCACGGCAAGTCCCGATTGAGCGGCAATCGAGTAGCTCGAGGTTCTGGCGCCGCGAAGGCCGATCTCCTCCTGCACGGTGGCCACTGCGTAGACTCCGACTGAGGGATGTAGTCCACCATCCTCCTGTAGGAGTCGGAGGGTCTCAGCGACGATGAAACTGCCCATCTTGTTGTCGAAGCCTCGAGCGGTAGCTCGATCACCCATCAGCTTCTGAAATTCGACCTGATAAGTGACGACGTCTCCGAGTTGGATGACCGCTTCGACTTCGGCTCGAGTCGAGGCGCCGATATCGATCCAGAGGTCCTTGAGTTCAGGCTTCTTTTTCCGCTCGTCGTCGTCGAGCAGGTGGATAGCCTTACGCCCAATGACACCCGGCACACGCTCCTTGCCGTGGATCCATACGCGTTGACCGACCGGGACGACGCTGTCATGGCCACCGATGCCGCCGAAATAGAGTAGGCCGTCGTCGCTAATGTAATGCACGATGAAACCGATCTCGTCCATATGCCCAGCGAGCATGATTTTCATCTCGGCGCCTGGATTGAGGATGGCGGCTACGCTTCCGTGAATGTCGGTCGTCACCTTGTCGGCAAAACTGGAGGTGTACGTCCGGTAGACGTGGGCCGCTCTCTCTTCGTAGCCGGATGGGCTAGGCGCGTTAACGATGTCCTGCAGGAACGAGAGAGACTCACTTCGCATAGATGACAGAATAGCAGCTTAGGCTTTTCGTCCCGTATCGTACCGAGTCCAATATACGATAAATTGAGCATTCCGGGTGACAAAATGATGGAATGCACAATAGAGAGGAAGCGTGGCGTCTGCTAACCCAGCACACCGATAGTGAATCGTTGCGACGACACTGCCTTGGCGTGGAGACCTGTCTCCGCTGGTATGCCATTCGCTTGGGGGAGGATGCAGAGAAGTGGGCAGCAACGGGATTGCTCCACGATTTCGACTACGAGGCACATCCCGATGAACATCCCCAATGGGGCATGAACCTGCTTGAGCAATCCGGATGGCCCGCCGACGTGATCGAAGCGATCGCCGGACATGCGGATTACACCGGCGTCCCTCGCACTTCGCAATTGGCGAAATACCTTTATGCGTGCGATGAGCTAAGTGGGTTCATCACTGCCGTCACCTACGTCCGCCCCAGCAAGAGCATCCACGAAGTGGAAGTAAAAAGCGTCACCAAGAAACTCAAGACGCCTGCCTTTGCAGCCGGCGTCAAGCGCGACGACGTCTACCGAGGCGCTGAGGAGATCGGACTGCCTCTGGACGAACACATAGCCAACCTCATCGAGGCGATGCAAGCAAACGCAGAGGCCCTCGGGCTCGCTGGCGTCGGTTAGGCTGAGGCAACAGCGAGTCCCCCGCCGGACCCTCCCTTAACGGGAGGGGGGACGCCCTTGCCGTCCTGCTTCTTGTCATCCCGAGGGATTTCGTCGTCGAACGTGTTAATGACTCCCTCTGGATCGTCGCAATCCATCTCGTCGTCGTCTTCTTTGGTCGAGACCGTGATATCGATCGCCTTTGTGAAGTCTCCCAGCGAGTTCTTCATCAACGTATCCTTCTTCCTTTCGGAACTGACGAGCTTGAGTTTGTCGTTTTCCCCGTCGTAAAACGCCTCGTGAGTCCAAAGGTGACGCCATTCGTCCCCCTTGAGGGTCTGGCGCCCCTGAGGATCGCCGGTAATGATAGCGTGCCGACTTCCCTTTGCATACCAATACTCAATCTGCGAAGCAACGACGACCATCGGGAACTCTCGAAGGTTTTTGCTGGACCGGATCTCCTCCTCCATCGATTTCTGTGCTTCCTTGTCCGGCTGGGGCGTTACATGAGAGGCAACAACCTGTTCCGGAGAGACCGGCTTGAAATCGGGCAGCTTCTCAACCTTCGGCTCATCGTTTTCAGCGCTCTTCGGCTTGACGAACATCGTCACATGGCCGGATAGGACCGTGCGCTTCTCCTTGCGATAGATGATGCACTTGTCAGCCAAGATATCGGCCTTTGCCGAATAGTATTGGATGCCACCGCTTGCGTTCAGGACATCCGTCTTACGGTTGTGCTCCACGATCGGCGCGCTTACGATGAGGTCGCCATCGCTCGCAGTGGCCTTTTCGTAGATCGCGATATCGCCCGACACTTTGCTGTGGGCGCCATGTATCTTCCATTGCCGGGGCCCAGACTGGGCGGTCGTTTCTTGGCCCAAGTCGATTTTGCCTACCCAATCGACCGGGCCCGCTTCGGCTTCACGACTGTCCACATTGTATCGAACCGAAGCAGCCAAGATCTGTCCTTGGTAGAGTCGGCCGGAAACAGCCCCGTTTATGGTCATCGTGCCGGAATGCCCTTCGAAGGTAAGGCCATTCGCCTTGAGGTCCATGTCCTTGTTATGCACCGTCAGCTTCTTGTTCACGATCAGCAACCTGGCGCCGACGTTCCAGATGGCAGTCACCGCTGAATAGGTGAACTGCCCTCTGTCGCTATGGTAGACGCCGTTCGTTACGTCATACAGATCGACGTACTGCCGATCCTTGCGGATATCTACCCTCCGAGCATGGGCACTCCCCACCAATCTCGAGCCGCTATAGTCACGCATCTCAACGCCGTTCATTCGCACTCCAATAGAGTCGTCGATGTCGGACGGCCCCTTGGAGAACAGGGTGTTGAACGGGTCCGAAGCCACGTAGCCCTTAAGATAGTTATAGGCCGGTGGCAACGCCACAATGCAGCCGATCACCCAACCGGCATTGATCAACCGCGTTACTCGCCCTTTCGCCTTTATGCCTACCGAAGCCATCGTTACCTTTCATCAACAGGTTACCGGCTTCGATCGTTCCGGACTGCGCAAACTAGGTTTCGGTGCGGGATGCCCCGCACCGATGAAGGAGCTAGGGCACAGTGAACTGGCCGACCGGGCTGATGCTCTGGCTTCCCGCCGACGAAAAGCCGACCAAGACATAGTAGTATGTCTGTCCACTCTTTAGGGAGGTCCCACTATAGGTGTAAGAGGTGCCCGTCACCGGATTGTTCAGGTTGTCGAAGATGTCGGTAACGCCGATGTCAGGGTACTGGCTGAACAGCATTAGGGCGTAATTTGCCGCACCGGACGCTTGCGACCACGAGAAAGTCGGCTGCGTTGATGTCACAACGTTCCCAATCGAAAGCGGGCCCAAGGGTGTGACCGCGGTTAGGTTGCTGTAACCGCTTTCTCCACTCGTGTTGGTAGCGCCGGTGCTCACCGTGGTTACCGCATACGTGTAAGTCTGCCCGCTGACCAAGCCCCCATACATGTCCTCGTATACCGAGGCAAGCGGATCGCGCAGGAGATCTACGTTCACCAGCTTTTGGTTTCCGACGGCTTGGTAGATTCCGTATCCGAGCAACGACGTATTTGAGATCGGAGTCCACGATACATCAATTTCAACCGTGCCGCCATAGCTCGTCGTTCTCTTGCCGATCGCCATGTGCTTGACCAATCGGCCCGGAGTGGAGAGGTTCTTGATCGCCGAAATCGCCCGCTGCATGCGTAGATTGGTCGTGGCCTCACCGGGCGAAGTGTATGCGATCGCGTTGACGTTGGTAGGGGGCCCCAAGGTTGTGTTCGAGGCCGGAGGGAGGCTGTAGTTTACGGTCAGGACCTGACCAGCGTTCAGGGTCTCTGTGTCGATCGCACTGTTATAACCGAGACCATTCACCTGGATACTGTATTTCGTTCCGGACACAAGACCCCCAATGAAGAAGTTACCAGTGTTGTCGGTGATCCCATAGGAACTGCTTAGCGTGGGGCCTGCAGCCGGGATCGCGAAGATCTTGGCGTTCACCAGCAAGTTGCCATGGCTATCGGCAACCGTACCCTTGATCGACGCCAACTGGGTCTGCGGGTAGAGTGCGATGTTCACCGTCATCGTCCTCGTCCCATCGTAAAGTCGAGCCAGATTCTGGCCGAAATACTGAACGCCGTTGCTCTGCAACTGGCACTGAATCAGATCGTCGAGTGCAGGCACCGCCTTCAAGACATAGGCGCCGTTGCTGTTCGACAAGGTTTGGCGGAAGACTCCGGAGTACGAATCGCTGTAAAACACTTGGGCGTTACGGACGACGTTTCCGTTTTGGTCGAATACGACACCCGAGACGTCGGCAATGCCAACCGAATACCCGCCGTCTCCTCCACCACCACCGCATCCGGCCAAGCCTACGGCGATGACAACTAACAAAGCGTATTGGTAGCGCATGCTGGAAGTACGCACAACTACCCCGGATGTTCCTGAAAAACCCCTAAGTAGGAGTATTGCTCAGGCGCGCACTGCGTCGAAGATCAGTTCCACGTTAAGCTGGGCGAGTTTGCGCATCTCCTCGCGCTTTCGCTCAACAATCCGTCCGTTTCGCTCGCGGTCCCTCTGAAAACTCGTGAACGTGTCCATTAGGCGCTGAGCCGTCAACCCTTGAACCGCAAGTGGCGTGCCGAGTTCCATCATCTTCGAAAAGGCCGCCACCTTGGGGTCGTAGTTCACCATCAAGGGCGGAATGCCGACAGTTGCAGCTAGGATCCCGGCATGAAGCCGTGTGCCAACGATGCTGTCCATGCGCGACATTCGTTGCTGAAGTTGCATCGGCGTCGTCAACTTCCGTAAATCGGGAATCTTGCCGCCCTGTCTCTTCGAGATCTCAGCGATGAGGGGGCCGTCCTCTTCTCGATCCATCTCGATCAGCACCGGCATCGAACCCGACTGATAAAGCAGGCGGCAGAAGTCGCCGAATATGCTGGCGACATCGATTTTCCGGTCGAGCGGACGCACCGATATTCCCACTGACTTCATCCCGGCCACCGTAAACCCTTGGCCTTCGTCCGATGCCTGGACCGGCGGAAGCAGGAACGCAGAATCGGCAGTCAAACGCGGCGTCTTGCGGACTCCCAGGCTCTTAAGCGTCTGAATGGATTCCGGGTCTCGGACCGATATGACGTCGGCATCATTGAACGCCGATGCAGCCATCCGCTTCCCGAAGAACGAATCAAGCGGGCCGACCCCTTGAGCAAGAAGCAGCACTTTCTTCTTCGCCTTCTTTGCCATGCCAATTAGCTTCGAATAATAGGCGACGCTTTTGACGCTTGTAACATCCTGGAAGATGCTCCCACCCGGAAAGACAAGGGCATCGCACTGCTCCATCTGCATCTCGATTGCCTTGAAATCGCGCCGATCGACAACGGAGAAACCATATAGGCGGTTCGTCTCTTCCGGCCGACCTGTCATCACCGTGATGTCATATCCGGCATTTCCCAGACCATGAACGAGTCCCAGTGCGATCGCATCGTCGCCGATGTTCCCGCATCCGATATAGCCTGCCAATAAAAGATGTGCTGCCAACTATGAAGCCTCGGCCTTTGGTAAGAGCCACGAAACAACCTGCCAACCGACCAATCCGATAATACTCCCGATCACCAGGCCCAACCCGATTCTTACCACGCTCAACACGACCGGTATATGTAAATGGCACAACGTGTTCACTATGTCGGTCTGCCCCATTGAGCCAACCATAATCGCGAGCGCCGCCCAACCGGCAAGGGGATGGCTACTTTGCTCGCCGGCGGGATTGTCTCCAGCCGTACCCTTGAGTGCCCCTCTCACGTGGTAGAGCAGTCCGAAGCCGATGATCAGCAGCGGATGGCCGATGAGGAACTCCTTCGTTCGCGGACGCACGAACAGCACTTTGTCCAGAATGCCGCGAAAAGCCACTTCTCCGTCGCTCGCCCCGACCCCGTTGTCGTTGCCGGTTCGCGCAATCATCAACCCTAGCATGCCGAGAATCACGACTCCCAGCACGACCGAGCCCCAATTGATCGGGCTGGCAAGCGCCTTCTTGAAGTTTCCGAGCTTGGTCATCGTGTAGATGCCAACCGCCAGAATCGGGAGAAAGACTGAGATCTTCGTGCCCGTAAACTCATCTGCCTTGACATAGAACGAAAGCCCGTTCAGCATGCCGGCAACGCACAGACCGCCGATCAGGCTGAATAGGCTGATCAGCAGTAACGCGGGAAGGGGCCGAGCCCAAGAAGGAAGTCGCGGTGTCGGCAAATCTTCTGCAAAGACGAACCCGAGAAATGGAAACGCAACCGACCCCATGAACGCCATTGCGTGCTGCCCGATCCGCACGGCAGCCGCAAGCGCGAGCAACGTGATCAGGGCGGCGCCAGCCAAACGCAAACGCTTGTTCGTCACGAAGATCGCGACCGAGAACCAAACTACCGGTGCAATTGCCAATGCCAAGATCACCGGAAAGAAACGCGGAAGCGACGGCTCGCTATAGGGCTTTGCAGTTCCCATCGCCAATCCTTCGCCGAGTATATGCTTGGTGATCTCCTTGACAAACGCGCAGAGCGAGCTGTTGGGCTGGTCGGAGGAGTAACTGAGCGGGCGGATCAAGAGCATCCGCATGTTTCGTTCGCGTGCTGCCTTTGAATAACGGTCGACGGCATCGTCGGCGGTTAACTTGTCCAGTTCGGCCACCTGTGCCGAGTGAAGGCGAATGACGATGCCGGGCGCCTTTTCTACGACGTTGATGTCACCGCCGATCTTCGCGAACTCCGGAGTTGCATAGTACATCCCAAGTTCTTTCAGCGTATCGATCGTAGTCTGAATCGACTCTCGGCGGCCAAGAACTTGGTCGCCCTCCGGAAGGAAAACTCTGGCTCCCTCTTCGTGTACCCAGGCAAGCGTGAGCTTGACCCCGCTCGCACTGATGCCCGGAGGGTTGGCGCATCGAGCGACAACCTGCATGCCCGAGGCGTTGGCGACCTCGACCTGTCTGGGATCCAGACCGATCGGGGTGGAACGAACCAACAGCGGCGACACATTGGGGAGATCCAAAGTATCGGGCGTTCGACCCTTGAGACGGTTCGCGAGGTTCTGGAAACGGATACGCAGGCCGCGCTCAGCCCTGGGCAGAACGCTCAGATCGCTGAACCTCAGCGTCGACATGGGAACAACCGTGTTCTTGGAGCCTTGGACGACTGGCCATGCGGTGGTTTCAAGTGTCGCCTGCCCTTTAGAGATGAGTTCGCCGATAGTGCCTTCCGACAAAACCAGGGCATTCACGCCTTGCGCTTTTAGGTCGGCGATGCCGCGTTCGATCGGCACTCCCTGAGCCGAGGCCAAACCCTCCTCGACGTCATATTCCACCGCGATCGACACCGCACGATTTGCGTTTTCGACCTGCCATCTCCTATAAACGGAAAACAAAGAAAAGACGGCGGATAGGACGATGGCCGCAATCAGCCAAACCGGCAATTTGGGATTTCTCATAGATACGTGTTTATCGGTTCAAGCGATCCGGCTCGCGTGTTAGGTGATTTCGATATCCGAATGGGGTCCGCCCAGTATGGCGCTTCGTCCGCCCATTACCAAGACGGTCAACATACCGGCAAGGAATCCGCCCGCGTGCGCCCAGTTAGCTACCCCGTTTTGGGGCACGAGGATCTGCCACACAAACCACATGCCCAGAAGAACCCAGGCACTGATTCCGAACGACAGAAACACCAGTATGGGGAAGTACACCTGGATCTTGTTGCTTGGAAACAAGAGGAAGTATGACCCCAAAACACCACCGATCGCTCCAGACGCGCCAAGGACAGGCACCATCGAATGGGGATAGACATAGATTTGGGCAAAGGCGGCTGCGAGCCCCCACGCCAGATAATAGAGCGCATACCGGACCGGACCGATCGCTTCCTCGATCCCAGGGCCGAACACAAGCAGGAAAATCATATTCCCCAACAGGTGGGTGAATCCGCCATGGAGGAACATCGATGTAAAGAGAGTCACGACCGGAAACACATCGCCGTTCGGTTCACGCTGATAGGCTCCGCGGATCGAAGCGAGCACTTCCCCCGGACGCATTTGCAGATCGACAAACACGACGCTTGGGCCAAACACGTGTCCCTGCCGATCCCAAAAATACAGGATCACATTTAGCGCGACGAGAGTCAGCGTGACAAGAGCAACCGACTCCCTCTTTTGATTATCGCGCAGGGGAATCATCTCGTCGGAATTCTACCGGGAAGGGGTTGTGGCCCAGTTCCCAAACCTCGTCTCATCTCGTACGATCCAAGACGTCGGTAAGGGCAACGCCGTATAATGGTCGCATGCCCGAATTCCGAAAATGTGTCGTCCTGCTGAGCGGCGGCCTGGATTCGGCGACATGCTTGGCGATCGCGAAAAGTCGCGGATTCGAGCCTTGCGCATTGACGGTCCTTTACGGTCAGCGGCATCGAGTTGAGGTTGACGCCGCCAAAAGGGTCGCCACGTCGTTGGGAGTCACCGACCATCGGTTCGTATCGGTCGACCTTGGACAGATCGGTGGGTCGGCGTTGACGGCCGACATCGACGTGCCGAAGTCCCGAAACGAGTTGGAGATGAGCGCAGAGATTCCCGTCACCTACGTGCCTGCGCGCAACACGGTCATGCTGGCGATCGCGCTTGGCTTTGCGGAAGTAGTAGGCGCTCAGGACATCTTTGTAGGCGTAAACGCGGTCGACTACAGCGGTTATCCTGACTGCCGTCCCGAGTTCGTTGAGGCATTCGAGAGGATGGCCGGCTTGGCCACAAAGGCAGGAGTCGAAGGGCGAGCGATGCATATACACGCCCCCCTTATTCATTTGAAGAAGGCAGAGATCATCCAGGAAGGGATGAAACTCGGCGTCGACTATGGGCTGACTCACTCCTGCTACGATCCCGACGAACGAGGTCACCCCTGTGGAGCTTGCGATTCGTGCTTGATCCGCTCAGCTGCATTTGAATCGCTCGGTCTCGTCGATCCGTGCATCCCCGCAATACGTGATTCCGCTCGTGCTCAATAGATGATCGAGAAGCCCAACCGACTCAGAATCGCCGAGATCTTCGCCAGCATTCAAGGCGAAGGAGTTTGGGTCGGCGTGCCGTCGATATTCGTCCGGATCAGTGGATGCAATCTGCGTTGCATCTGGTGCGATACTCCCTACGCCAGTTGGCGACCGGAGGGACCGGTCCTGCCGATCGAGAATGTTCTTGACCAGGTTGAATCGTATAACATCAGCCACGTCGTCTTGACCGGTGGCGAACCCATGTTTTTCGATCCCCTCGTTCCGCTTGCGGTTGCGCTAAAGGAGCGAGGCCATGTTGTCACGATCGAGACGGCAGGAACCGTCCACCGGTCGCTCCCTTGCGATCTCATGTCGATCAGCCCAAAGCTATCCAATTCGACGCCGACTCAGGACACCGACTGGATGGACCGCCACGAAGCAACAAGAACAAACCTAGACGTTCTCCAGCGGTTGGTCGATAGCTATACATACCAGCTCAAATTCGTTGTAAATCCGGAGCTAGGCAATGACCTGGCCGAAATCGAGGGGCTTCTGAGCAGCCTGCATGGCGTCGACGCATCGCGAGTGCTGTTGATGGCCGAGGGTACCGACAGCGAGACGCTGCACCGTCGATCCAAAATGCTCGTGCCATTCGCCATCGAGCACGGGTGGAGGATCACCCCCCGCCTACACATCGACCTTTTTGGCAACACGAAGGGAACCTGAACCATGAAGCGCATCCTCTTTTTGACTCTCTTGGCATGCTGCACGGCCGGATGCAACATGCACAAGGACCTGTTGCCCTTCCTGGGCAAGTGGAGCGGGAAGTTTCAGGTTCGTTCTATCGAAGGCGGCGGTTCCAGCAAGGACGTCATCCGAGAGGAAATGCACGGCTACATACAGGTCTACGAGACCGGACGCTCCTACAAGATGGAACTCCAGGGCGAGCAGGAGACCATCGATGTAGACGGCACTTGGGCGCACAAGGCAAATCGGATCATACTAAGCCCCAAAAGTATCGCCATCGACGACATGGGCGGCGCCGAATCTCGAGATCCTAACAAAAAGTACATTCCTGCCGACCAGCTACGCGACGCCTACAGCAGTGAACTCGTCCTTACCGAATCGAAGGATAACAAGGCTTTGCACGGCTTGGAGATGACGATCGGCAGGTTGATAGGCAAACACGAATTCATAAAGGACTCTTTCTAAACCGGCGTTCCGCACGTCTGGGCGGAGTAAATTCAGCCCTCGGCTGAGGTTTTGCCAAGGGAAACTACGACACACATCAATGGAAGCAAAGTCGCTGGGAGATATGTTACGCCGAACGGCCAATCGGTTACCGGACAAGGTAGCGATGCTGGCGCCGGACAAGGCCGGGTTCAGAGAGATTCGATATGGCGATCTGATCGAGACCGTCCGCCGATACGCGGGCGTGATCAGATCGATGGGCGTCGACCGGGGCGACAAGCTAGTCATCCTCAGCGAAAACTGCGTGGAGTGGGCCTTCACGGATTGGGCATGCCAAACCCTGGGCATCACGGTGGTACCGATCTACCCGACTCTGCCGGCCGATCAGGTCGCCTACGTCGTGAACGACTGCGACGCAAAATTGGTAGTCGCTGGCGGAGTCGAGCAACTCTCCAAAGTGGCCCGCCTTGAAGGCGTCCATTCGGTACTCCTCAAAGGGGACGACAGTCTCGATTCTCGTTCGTCGACGTCTAGCGCCGGGCTGGATCCTGCCGCTTGGAATGCCGAAATCGACGCGACCGGACTGGAAGACATCGCCACGATTATCTACACAAGCGGAACGACCGGTATCCCAAAGGGAGCGATGCTTGCCCACCGAACGTTCATCCACGTTTGCGAATGCGCTCACCAGCAGCTACCACTCTACGAAACCGACCTCTTCCTGACGTTCCTGCCCATGTCACACGTGTACGAAAGGGTTGCCGGACAATGCCTTCCAATCTGTATGGGTGCGACAATCGCCTACGCAAAGAGCCTCGCATCGCTCGCCGGCGACATCGTCAAGACACGCCCAACCGTGCTGCTGTGCGTGCCGAGGTTCCTCGATTCGTTCCGCGAGAAAGTAATGGATGGAGTCGAGAAGATGCCTCCGATTCGAAGGAAGCTGTTTGAGATCGCACTCTCCCAAGGCACGACAAAGGCAAAGGGCGGCTTCGCACCGCTAGCCGGGTTGCTCGACAGAATCGTCATGTACAAGCTTCGTGAGAGACTGGGCGGGAGGATGCGCTACTTCGTGTCAGGGGGCGCCGCATTGCCTCAGAACGTGGCAGAGTTCTACATGGGCGCCGGGTTGACGGTGTTGCAGGGCTACGGGCTCACCGAGACTTGCGGAGGCACCTGTGTAAACCATCCGGACCGCAATCAGTATTGGACGGTCGGAGAGTCCCTTGGCATGGACATCAAGATCGCCGACGACGGCGAGATCCTCGTCAAGGGTCCCGCTCTGATGACCGGGTACTACCATTTACCGGAGGAAACGGCTCAAGCGATCGATGCCGAAGGTTGGTTCCACACCGGCGACATTGGCGAGTTCGAAGGTGAGAATCTCAAGATCACGGACCGCAAAAAGGACTTGATCGTCCTCGGAAACGGCAAAAACGTGCCTCCCCAGCCGATCGAAACAAAGCTCACCGCTTCCCACTTCATTTCCGAAGCGGTGGTGCTGGGAGACGGCATGGAATACTGCATCGCCCTGATCGTTCCGAACTTCGAAGCAGTTCGATCGACCCTGGGATTAGGCGAGAACGCTGTCCTATCGAAGGATGATGCAGCACGAAGCCTGATCAAGAAGGAGATCGACCGAACGAACAAGACGTTAGCCAATTTTGAGATCGTTAAGAAGCACGCCATTTTGGATGTCCCGTTTACCATTGATGGCGGTGAGTTGACGCCTACGCTGAAAGTCAAGCGCAAGGTCGTCAAAGAGAAATACTCCGCCCTTATCGCTGAGATGAAGCGCTAGTTCGTAAGCAACTTCTTAGGATCGAGCGAGCGAAAACCGGTAAGAATCGCTTAACCATGTTTTCCGTCCGTGCTCTCTTGCCGGCAATTGCCGCCGCTTCCATATCCATCGCATTCGGTCAATCGTCGGCAAAAACCGATGCGCTTGCGACCGAGGGGTACATCCGCCCGCCACGCGAAGTCGAGGATGCCGCACTTGCTCCCTGGTACCAAAACGTCTCGGTTACGAACATCAGCCCCGACCACCGCAAGTATGTGGTCATAGAGCGAGACGGAATGCCCACCCTTGCGATGCTTGGAAAGGACCACGTCAATCTGGGTGGACTTCAGGTTGATATCGCCGCCGATCGCGCGCGGGACTTGACTGTCCGCAGCGGGGCAAGAATCCGGATCGCGGATTTCGGTAGATCGAAGTCAATTGTCGTGCCCCTTCGCCCGGATGCCCGTGTAACCGATGTGGTCTGGTCCCATGACGCGCAAAGAATCGCCTTTCTGGCCCACTTCTTGGACCGCACCGAGATTTGGACGGCTGACGCGGAGACTGGCCGATGCCGGCCCGCAACATCGTGGCCGGTACTGGCAACGACAGTGACCTCTCTATTCTGGACCAACGACGGACGCATCGTTTCGGTGCTTGTGCCAAAGAACCGAGCTGCTCGACCGGAACGACCGGACGTCGCCACTACCCCGAAGGTGAAGGTCTCCGACGGCAAGGTCACAGCAATTCGAACCTACCCGAGCTTGCTCCAGAACCCGTACGAGGAAGAACTGCTCGAGTACTACACGACTGGTCAGCTAGCGGTCATCGATATCGAGGCTGGACATGTCAAGTCCATCGGGAAACCGGCCATGATTCGGTCGGTCGACCCTTCTCCCGATGGCAAGTATTTCCATGTGACGGTCATGGAGAGGCCTTTCTCCTATACGTTCCCGGTGTCGAGCTTCGGGCAGCGCGAAGCGATCTGGGATGATGCAGGGAAGGAGCGCGCCCTCATCCAGCACCGCAGCTTACAGAGCGAAGATGCCTCCGCCGGCGCCGCCCGTGGAAGGGGCCGAGGAGCTAACTCACGGCGATCGCTATCGTGGCGCCCAGACGGCTCGGGATTGAGCTACATTCGCACTCAGCCCGCTCCCGCACAACCTGCCGACGATGAGGCTTGGGCTGATGACGAGCAGGGCCGGCGGGGCGGAGCCGGTCGAGCGCCAGGAACGGGATCGGCGACTGCCGGACCGACGCGACCCGACGAAGTCATTCACTGGCTTCCTCCGTTCGACGAAAGGGACGTTCACGTCATATTTACAACGCCGACGCGCATCGATTCGCTTTCCTACTCCGGCGATATGAAGTCGATCTTCGTCGGCCAGACCGTTGCCGGTAAGGAACGAACCTCGATCATTCGGCTCGACAACCCTACCCATCCGGTGGCTCTGGCGGAGATCGGTACCGACGACGATCCAATTTCATTGGCCACGAAGGCGGGACCCAAGACCGGCTCCGTCGTCCGAACGACATCCGATGGCCGATTCGCTTACCTCACCGGAACGAAGACATCTAAAGACCCAACGAAGGAAGCTCCTCGACCCTACGTCGATAAAGTCGACCTGACCACGGGAAAGCGAGAAACGGTCTTTGAGAGCAAAGCCGATGTTTTCGAACAGCCATCGCTCCTGGATGACGACTTTCGCTCAATCCTCGTCATAAGGCAATCCTCGAAAATGGTTCCGAACACATACCTCCTTTCGCCCGGAAGCACATCCGAGACGGCCCTCACTTCCAACAAAGACTACGTGCCAGACCTCACCCAGGCTCGACGCGAGACGATCACGGTCACCCGACAAGATGGGTTCAAGTTCGAGGTGAAAGTGACTTTACCAAAGTACTTCACTTACGGCGCAAAGCCTCCCGCGTTCTTCTGGTTCTACCCATCCGAATTCGTGAACCAGGATGCCTACAACAAGGGCAAGCGATCCTTCAACAAGAATCTGTTCCAGCAGATAGGCGGCAGTAACAAAGCGATCCTGACCCGGCTTGGATACACGCTCGTCGAGCCGGACTGTCCGATCGTCGGACCGGGAGATCGCAAGAACGACGAGTACGTGCCCCAACTGCGCAACAACCTCGCCGCAACGATCGACGAGTTGGACAAGCGAGGTTGGATCGACCGCTCTCGCCTCGGAATCGGAGGGCATAGCTACGGAGCGTTCAGCACCGCCAATGCATTGGTGAACACGCCGTTCTTTAAGGCCGGGATCGCGGGAGACGGAAACTACAATCGCACCCTGACTCCCTTCGGCTTCCAGACCGATGATCGGGAGCTATGGGACGGACGCGGCTTCTATCTGGAGATGTCGCCGTTCCTCTTCGCCGAGCGGATGACGGGAGCTTTGCTGATGTATCACGGCATGGAGGACCAGAACGTGGGAACCGATCCGATCAACTCGGAGCGGATGTTCGACGCGCTGGAAGCGCTCGGAAAGCATGCCGCACTTTACAAATATCCCTATGAAGATCACGGCCAAGTCGCCCGAGAGACGATCCTAGACCAGTGGGCTAGGTTTGTGGCTTGGCTGGACAAGTACGTCAAAGGCGGTTAGCGGTTTTGCCCCCCTTTGGGACCTCTCCTAGCGACTTGGGGAGGTCCGGATTCTCAACGATTTCGGCATACTGAGTCCAGACGCTCTGTCCTCCGCTCTGCACCTCCACTCCGATCAGCCCCTTGCAGTCGGGGGTCAAGAAGTACGAGACAGTCTCTACCGTCCCCAAAGCGCTTAGGATCGATGAGATCTCGCTCACCGAGACATCGTGCCAGCGGAGTTCCTTGCCATAGGTGAATTTCGCCGTAACCGGCTTCTTCGGATGCAGCAACTGCTCCGAAAGCTCACTACGCATCAGGATCGAGAGCAGTAGGCCACCCCTCGTCTCCCAGGTCGGCACCCGTGACCTCTCTTGGTCAAGCGACTCGGAAATAGGAGGGAGTTGAGGCAGATATGTCGTAAATCGCTTGCCGTCGGACGTCAGTCTCGGCGACGATTCCTTGTTTGAGACGATATCAAACCGCTTGGGCGCCATCCATAACAGGGTGTCCGTCGAGTCCTTGACATCTGAAAGAAAGTCGCCGTGGTGCATTACCTTTGCCGAAAGGCTCTTGAGCTTCCGATAATGGGCGATGAGGTCTTTCATCAGATCCTCCGGAGGAGGTCGTTGCCAACCCAGCAAAAATGCGGCAAGAATCAGCATGATCCCTTGCACGATACACGATCTGGGAACTACCGGTCGCGGGGGGGAGGAGATCCATATAGCCGGGCTGACGGATCGAGCTCAAAAAACGACCCCGGCAGTAAAATTCCTTAGTTTTCACATTTTTCTGAAAGTTAGATTACTTGGGGCCGTGGGGGTGGTATAAGAGAGCGTGCAGGTGGAAATGTCGAAGGTCGACGAGGCAATCTGGTCGAAAGAGGGCTACCAAAAGCGCTCGGCTGTTCAACATATGTTTGCCGAAATCGCCCCCACCTATGACCGGCTCAATTCGATTCTGAGCCTTAGGCTTCACCACCGATGGCGCCGCATCGCCGTATCGACTCTCAAACTTGAGGAAGGGACCGCCGCGCTCGACCTTTGTTGCGGAACGGGTGACTTTCTCATGCCTCTCCGAAAGGCAGTTGGGCAGACCGGGCAAGTCGTCGGAGTTGATTTCTGTCTCCCAATGCTTGGCCTTGCGCGGGAGAAGGTCCGGGAACCACTGTCCTTGGGTGACGCGTGCGTCTTGCCGATGGCATCGTCCCAATTCGACGCGGTCAGCGTCGGTTGGGGAATCCGAAATGTGCCGGATATCGACCAGGCCCACCGCGAGGCGGTCCGCGTACTCAAGCCGGGAGGGCGATTCGCGTCGCTCGACATGGCAAGACCTCGAAATAAGTTGCTCAGGCTCATTTCGGAACTTCTATTCAACCGTTTCGTCCCAGTTCTTGGCGCGCTTTTCGGCAAGGGAACGGCATACACCTATCTTCCCAAAAGTACGCAAAGATTCTTGTCCCGAGAAGATTTAGCCGCCTCGATGGAGAGTGCCGGATTTGAGAACGTTCGCTGTAAGGACCTCTTCCTAGGGAACATCTGTATCCACTACGCCCAAAAGCCAGGAGGGCTAACAAGATGACAGCAACCGCATTCCTCGCCATGGGTCTGTCCCACGTCGACCCAGACCTTCTCGAACAAATCACCGACGAGGTGGCCACCGTCGAAGTCGAGCTTCTTCAGCAAGTTAGATCTCAGGTCACGCTGGTCGAGAAAGTTGGCCGGCACACTCTCGAAGCCGGCGGAAAGCGGCTCAGACCCGCCTTCGTCACACTCTCCGCCCGGGCAACCGGGCTCGAATTCAGCATTGACCGCACCCGCAAACTGGGCGCTTGTATGGAAATGATCCATATGGCCACCCTTATACACGACGATGTCATCGACAATGCGACCACGCGGCGAGGTAGGACCACCGCCAGCGCGGAGTTCGGCAACACCGCCGCCATCCTATCCGGCGACGTCCTGTTGTCGAAAGCCATGGTCATGCTGTCCCGCGACGGCGATCTCGAGGTTATACGTGCGATCTCGGAAGCGGCGGTGGAGATCGCGGAGGGGGAAGTTCGCGAACTGGCCACCCGCGGTCAGTTCGATCTGGATGAAGACACCCATCTGGAAGTTCTGCGACTAAAGACCGCTTCATTCATCGAATGCTGCCTAGAAGTCGGTGCAATCGTAGCCGGCGCCCCGATGGAAATTCAGCACGCCTTGCGCGACTTCGGATTCCATGTTGGCATGGCGTTCCAAATCGTCGACGATATACTGGACTATCGCGGCGATCAGGCCAAGACCGGCAAGCTGATCGCGACCGATTTCCGCGAAGGTCAAGCGACACTGCCGCTCATCTACTTGCGGGAAACTCTTTCGGAGGCCGAGTCGACCATGGTTCGGCGCAAATTCGGCAACGGCGTGAACGACGATGAAATTAGAATGATCGCCGATTGGATGGATATCCGAGGCGCTTTCGTACGTGCCGAGCAGGCCGCCAGAGATCACGTCGCTCAGGCGATCCTGACGCTCGAGAGGCTGCCCGAGACTCCAGCCCGCGTACTCCTGGAGACGGTCGCCAACCAGGGAATTCGCCGACAGGCCTAGATGGAGCGCTACCCGCTCTACATTTTCGACCTGGATGGCACGCTTTATCGAGGCAACGAACCGATCGCGAACGCGGCGGATACGGTTCGTGCCCTTAGCGAATCCGGCGCAAAGATCCGTTACCTCACCAATAATTCGGGCCAGACTCGCGCGTTCTTCCTCGATAAGCTCATTCGAATGGGCTTCCCATGCGAGATGGAAGCGATCTACACATCGGGAGTCGGCTCGGCATCCTACCTGGCGGCCAACGGCCTAAAGCGCGTATTCGCAATTGGCGAACCAGGTTTGGTCACGACCTTGCGCGACCATGGTCTAGAGGTGGCCAACGCGGGAAGCGACTTGCTGACCGTGTCGGCTGGCAGCGAATCCGATGCCGTACTTGCTGGGATCTGTCGTCACTTCAACTATGACCTGATGAATGGCGCGATGCAGCGTATCCGCGCTGGTCAGCCGTTTATCGCCACGAACCCGGATGTAACGTATCCGATGGAAGAGGGTCGCCTTATTCCCGGCGCCGGAAGCGTCGTGGCTGGTATTCAAGCGTGCAGCGAAGCCGAACCGTACGTAGTGGGTAAACCGAACCCGTATCTGATTCGGTTAATTCTCGAAGAGCTTGGCTTTCCCCCCACATCGGCTCTGGTGGTTGGAGATCGGGTCGACACCGACCTTGTCAGCGGCGAACGAGCTGGATGTCCAACCCATTTGGTGTTGACTGGAGTAACCTCTGTCCCGCCCGAAGGGCAATCCTTCAGCGTCGACCTCACCGGACTGCTTTGATCAAGCGGATCGCTAACTGTGCCGTTTGAGTGATCGCATCGGATGGGCCCAACAGGCTGTCCAGTTCCTCAAAGGCTTCGATCTGCCGTTGTCGCGCATCGGAATCGTCCGACAGCCGGTCCAGGGCTGCTGTCAACGCCTCCGGCGTCGCCTGCTCTTGAACCAGTTCCGGCACAGCCAACCGGTTGAGAAGGATGTTCGGCAGCGAAATGAATTGGGGACGTTTGAAGCCGACCAGCTTCGCTTCGAATTCGGCAATCTTCGGAAACCGGTAGATGACGACCATCGGACACCAACACAGTGCCGCTTCGAGGGTCGCGGTACCGCTGCAGACCACCGCCGCCCGGCACCGGGTCAGCACTGCATAGATGTCGCCTTGAGTGAACCGGTCTTCGGTCCGGCCCGGAGCAAGTCTGTTCCACTCCCGCTGGAACGTCTCGACGTCGACCGACGGCGCCAAGCCGAATTCGATCGGATCGCGAACCGCCTTGGCGATGACCGGCAGATTCTGGTCGATTTCGTGACGCCGACTGCCGGGCAGGACGGCAATTCGGGTCCGTTCGGACCCGTCCTTGGACGGCATTCGGTCCCGGAGAAGTTGCTTGATCGGGTGGCCGTACCAATGTGCATCGACTCCTTTCGCCTTCAGGATGTCTGCCGACCAAGAGAACGGGGTCGAAACGGCGTCCGAAACGGACACAAGATCGCCGCCTTGTCGGTCGCGTCGCCACGAACCTGGAGGGACAAAGTACAGGACCTTCCAGCCGCATTTCTTTGCATGCCGGGCAAGGCGGATATTGGCGTAGCCAAAGTCGATCGGGATCAGGAGGCCGGGCGTCGAAGCCTTTAAGAACCTTTTCGCCGCGTAGTATCCCCCCAGTACACGAGGAACCACTTTCAGCGATTCCAAGATGCTGATGGCGCCCCAAGAGGAAGAATCGGCAATCAGGCGGAGCCCAGCCGAAGCCAGACGTCGTCCACCAATGCCCGCAAAGCACACCGGCTCGTCTCCCAACTCACGTTCGAAAAGCCTTAGTTCAGAAACCAGGGCCGCCGCATAAGCATCCCCGGAGGCTTCGCCTGCGGAGAGAAACACGTTCATGGCTGATCTTGGCGACCGTTCTTTCCGCTCTTTCTGCGCTCCTCGAAGTGCAGAAGCTCTTCGACTTCGGCAGTCATCGGAACTTCGCGTCGCACGATCTCAATTGCGTTCGAAAGCCCCAACTGCGACTTGAAGAGCAGCTTGCACGCCTTGTGCAAGGCGAGACGGGATTGCGGCGTAATTCCGAAACGCCGAAGACCGATAGCGTTGATGTCGCGTATCTCCTCGTCGATTCCGCCGACGAGCATGAACGGAGGCACGTCCGTGACGATGCGCATACACCCTCCGACCATAGCGACCTTGCCGATACGGACAAATTGGTGCACGCCCGTCATGCCGCCCATCGTGACGAGGTCTTCAACGGTCACGTGTCCGGAAATCCCGGTGCTGTTGGCGATTGTAATGTGGTCGTGGAGGGTGACGTTGTGTCCCAAATGAACGTTGGCCATCAGGAAGTTGTCGTTTCCGATAACCGTCGCCAATCCCTCGCCAGTCGCACGGTGTACAGTGACGTATTCGCGAAAGGTGTTGTCGTTGCCAACTCTCAAATACGTTGGTTCGCCCCTGTACTTTCGATCCTGAGGGTCGCCGCCAAGAACAACGCCCTGTCCCATGAAGTTATTGACACCCAACGAAGTGCCCTGTTTGATCGTGACGTGAGAGTCCAGACGGCAGCCTGCGCCAATGAAAGTTCCCGTCTCCACATTGCAGAACGGGCCGATTACGACGTCATCCGCGATTTCGGCACCGGAGTCTACGTTTGAGAGTGGATGGATCTTCGCCAAATCAGCTTTCCTTGGTCGCCAACTTAAACGTCATCTCCATACTTGCCGCGACCTCTCCATCGACAGTCGCAACACCGCGCATGCGGCCTATTGGCCCACGTATCCACAAGATCTCGACATCGACGATCAGCTGATCGCCAGGAACGACCATTCTCTTGAACTTGGCATCGTCGATCGCTCCGATTAGGGGAATCCTGCCCGCGTACTCCGGCTTCGAAAGGAACAGCGCTCCTCCGACTTGGGCAATCGACTCAAGAATCAGAACGCCCGGCATGATCGGCTTGCCCGGATAGTGGCCCTGGAAGAAGCCCTCGTTTATGGTCACGTTCTTGAGTCCACGGCACTTCGTCCCGTCCTCGCTCACGCTCAGGAGCCGGTCCACCAACAGCATCGGGTACCGATGCGGAAGAAATTCGTATATCTTTGCAATATCAAACAACAAGTGAGCCTCGGCGACGTATCGCAGCAAGCAGGTTACCCTTTCGGCCTTTGCCGGGGCCAAAGCACGGCAAGGAGCCAAGGTAGGAGTGAGGATGTCGAGGGTCTGGACCTTCACATAAGGAAGACCCAGACCTTTGCATGGTGCCTACGGGAAGATCCCTCGTCTTATCGTCGCGTCCGCTACCCGCTTGACTCCGATGACGAGCGCTGCCGTTCTCATATCCGTCTTGTGGGTCATCATTGCCGACTCCACCGCAGAGAATGACGAGCGCATGATCTTGGTGAGCTTGATGTTCACCTCGTTCTCCTCCCAGAAGAAGTTCTGGAGGTCCTGCACCCATTCGAAGTAGCTGACGATGACGCCGCCGGCATTGGCGAGGATGTCTGGAACGACCAAGACGCCTTTATCCGAGAAGATATGATCGGCGTCCGGCGTACAGGGTCCGTTTGCGCCCTCGACGATCAGTCGTGCCTTGACCTTGTCGGCGTTTTCCTTCGTGACCTGAGCCGCAATCGCAGCCGGAATCAGGATGTCGCACGGCATTTCGAGCAACTCCATGTTGGTGACTTTTTCGGCATCCTTGAACTCGCGAATGCCACCGTCCCTGCCCGAATAGCGGTTGAAAAGATCGTGAACCGGAAGGCCCTTTGGGTTGTAGATGCCGCCGACGGCATCGCTGATCCCGACAACCGTTCCCCCCGCCTCCTCGACAAGTTTAGCTGCTGTCGAACCTACGTTTCCGAACCCCTGCACGATGATTCGCGCGTTCGCCAGGTTCATATTGAGGACGCGTACCGCCTCCTCGAGGACCACGACAACGCCACGCCCGGTTGCCTCGGTCCGGCCTTCGGATCCGCCAAGTTCGATTGGCTTACCTGTGACCGCGCCAGGAACCGTATGGCCCTTCTGCATCGACATGGTGTCCATAACCCATGCCATGACCTGGGAGTTGGTGCCGATGTCCGGGGCGGGAATGTCGCTGCGTTCGCCGATCATCGAACTGATCTCCGTCACGAATCGACGAGTTAGCTTTTCGAGTTCGCGCTTCGACAGCTTCTTGATGTCGACTTTCACAGAGCCTTTGGCTCCGCCGTAAGGGATATTGACGACCGCGCATTTCCACGTCATCCACATCGCCAAGGCGGTGGTTTCGTCGACATCGACATCGGGATGGTATCTCAGGCCGCCCTTCGTGGGGCCCCGGGCAGCATTGTGCTGGACCCGGCAACCTTCGAAAACCTGCACCTCTCCGTTGTCTAGAACAACCGGAAAGTGGACGATGAGCTGCCTCATCGGCTGTGCTAGGACGTTGTGGAGTCCCTTGTCGAGATCCAGAATATTCGCCGCGACCGCGAGTTGCTCGCGGGCCATGTCGAGAACGTTAATGTGTGTGCTCATTGGGCATCAAAGGGTCCACCTCAGTGACGGGGCGGACCGGAGACCTTTTTCAGAAGAGCGTATAAGGGTATTGCGAGGACACCGTTGTACACCGCTGATACTATTGTAGCTAACAGGAAAGGCACGATAGCGCCCTTTGGACTCAGGAGGAGGAACGCCACTTGCGCCGCACACGTCGACGCCGCGTTGACGATAAAGGCAACGGCGGCATTTCCCTCGAATTCCAAGCTGGTCAGCCAGCCCACCATGAAGCCGAGAATCGTTCGCGTGAAGGCATACGTCGCCATGTGCCCGCCCGAGGCTGCTCCCTGAACGATCCCACCGATGAATCCCATGACCGCACCGTTACGGCGATCGGAAAAGAGCGAGAACGTCACGATCGCGACCAGAATGAAGTCCGGCGGCGAGCCGGCAAACGCCAACTGATAGGCAATCGATTGCTGGCAGCTCCCGGCGAGCCACATCAACAGAGCCGCGATGATCCACCCTTTGGCGCCCTTCATGTCAGAACGAATACGAACTCCAGATTGCCCAACGAGAACGCCGGGTCGATGCGCGCCTTGAGGGTTCCGAATTCCTCGCTCGGATCGATCTGAATTACTTTACCGATCACCAGCCCCCTCGGGATCTTCTCCGAGAACCCAGACGTGACAATCGTGTCGCCAATCTGAACGGGCGCCTTTGGATCCATGAACGTCAGCGTTAGCGTGCTCGCATTCTCGCCGCGAAGCAAACCGGCAGGGGGCGGATTGCGATTGATATCGATTGCTCCGATCAAGAGCGGCTTACCATTCGAATTAGGTTGCAGTCCGGCACTGGTGAGAAGCAAGACTTGGCTTCGGTTCGCCTCCACATCTTCAACAGTTCCAACGAGTCCGTCCGCGCTTTCCACCGGACAACCTGCTTTCACCCCCTGGTTGCTGCCAACGTTGATCGTCAAGCGGTTCTCGTTGATCGAAAAACCGTAGACAAGTGCTGGAACGCGCGCCTTCCCGGCCGGCGGTCCAAACCCAGCCATCTTCCGGAGCATCTCGCATTCCGCACGAACCTGCCCGATCGTGTCTGAGTACAGGGCGAAGGACTGCTCCAATGCTTTGAGCCGTCGATTCTCTCGAACCAGGCGCGTCGATGAAAGCGTGCCTTCGGCAAACGAACCGACCGATCGAACGCACGCGTTGAGAGCCGATCCGAGGGGCGACAAAAGCGATCGAATAACTGAAGAGACCGGGTCGACCCGGTCCTTGAGGTGGGAACTATTTTGGAGGCTTCCGAGCAAGAAACCGAAGACGCACAGGCCAACCAAGACCATTGCGTCGACGGGGCCGTCCTTTCGACGACGCTTTAGGGACGTGACGCCTTCTCCAGCATCTTGCGGATCATGGGGTTCTCGTGCATGGCTTCCACGACCATGCCCGTCCCAATAACGACGCAACTAAGGGGATCCTTAGCGATCAGCACTGGCATCATCGTCTCTTCAGAGATCAAACGATCAAGTCCCCGCAGGAGTGCTCCTCCACCGGCAAGCACGATTCCGTGATCCATAGCATCCGCCGCCAACTCGGGCGGAGTGGCCTCAAGTGTGAGCTTCACCGCTTCGACGATCGCGTTTAGGGGTTCTTGAATCGCCATTCGGACTTCTTCACTCGTGATGACCGCACTCCGGGGCAGGCCGGTAACAAGGTCACGCCCCTTGATCGTGATCTGAAGTTCCTGTTCGAGGGCATGGGCGCTTCCAATCTCGATCTTCGTCATCTCCGCCGTGCGATCGCCAATGTAAAGATTGTAGGCTCGTCGCACATAAGATGAAATCGCCTCGTCAAGTTCATCCCCCGCAATACGAATCGATCGGGAATGTACGATGCCGCCAAGAGAAATAACGGCGACTTCGGTAGTTCCTCCGCCGATGTCCACGATCATCGATCCACTCGGTTCATCGACCGGCAATCCGGCGCCGAACGCGGCAGCCATCGGTTCTTCGATAACGTACGCTTGAGTCGCCCCCGCGTTTCGAGATGCCTCGATTACCGCACGGCGCTCCACCTCAGTGACGCCGCTCGGAATGCCAACGACAACGGTTCGTCGCAAAAGGAAGCGGTTGGATACTTTCGAGATGAAGTACTGGAGCATCCGTTCCGTCTGCTCGAAATCGGCGATGACGCCGTCCTTAAGCGGCCGAGTCGCCACGATATGCGAAGGCGTCCGACCAAGCATACGCTTGGCCTCTTCACCGACCGCCATCACCTCGCCGTTGTCTTTGTTGATCGCAACGACGCTCGGTTCTCGCAGGATTACGCCGCGACCACCGACATGCACGAGAGTGTTGGCTGTACCTAGATCGATGCCAATATCTCGGCCAAAGCGGTTGCTAAGGCCATGGAGCCAGCCCTGACGACCGTTACTCCTCATCGCCTACGATTTCCCCGGTGTTGAGTCTCTTCGCGAGGGTCTCTTGTGATATCGCGGACAGGACGACGGCAGAGCCAGTCGTAAAAATCACGGATTTTGTGCGACGTCCCTGAGTGGCGTCGATGACGCTTCCCTCCTTACGCATCGTTTGAACCAAACGGCGCATGGGGGCAGATTCGCTGCTCACGAGAGCAACGATCTTCTCGGTCATCACATAGTTGTAAAAACCCACGTTGAGAACTGCGGGTACGGGCATAAACGATCTACTCCTTGAAGAGTGGAGTTTACACCCGTCAGAGGCCCCAAGGCCCAATACGTCTGTATCTAGACGACGATTAGCCGCCGCCCAACTTCGGAGCACCCATCGGAGCGCCCATCTTCGGACCGCGTGTGCCTGAGCCCATGCCCGGCATTCCGCCCGGCATTCCGCCGCCCATGCCTGGGGCGCCGAAGCCCATGCCCTGTTTGCCGCCGCTCATTCCGCCGGGGCCTCCCATCATGCCGCCCATTCCGCCCATCATGCCGCCGCCCATTCCGCCGCCGCCGCCACCGCCGCCGGGCAGCGCGAGACCCAATGATGGGTCACCACCTGACGGATAGGCGAGCTTGGTCGTCACAACCGGGGTTGCCGGCGCGGGAGCAATCGGCTCGCGCTTGGTGAAAAACATGATCAGAGCGGCGGCGATGGCCAATACGCTGCAGACACCGATGACAATCAAGTCGTTCTGGTTCTTCATGAAAACAGTTCCTACTAAATACAGACGGTACCGGTGACCGCGGATGTCACAGGTTGCACCTCAGATTGTACAACCGATCAGTGCCGAAAATGTCGAACCCCAGTGAAACACATGGTAAGACCAAGTTCATCGGCCTTGGCGATCACGTCCGGATCCTTCTTGCTTCCACCAGGCTGGACCAAGCATGCGATCCCCGCTGCCGCCGCCGCTTCGACGCTATCCGGGAACGGAAAGAATGCGTCGCTCGCAAGCGCAGCGCCCTTTGCCGCCTCACCCGCCTGCTCGAGGGCGAGCCTCACCGACTGGACACGGTTCATCTGTCCCGCTCCCACTCCCAAGAGCCGCTGCCCGTTGCCGACCACGATCGCATTGGACTTGACGTGGGGGATAACTTTCCAGAGGAAGCGCATCGATGCCATCTGCTCGTCGGACGGGTGCCGTTGGGTAACGACCCTCCACTCACGACCAGGGTCTTCGTCCGTGTCCTGAATGAGGGCGCCGCCGCGGATCGCCCGAACCATCAGCCCGGTTTCGGCAGCCGGAAGCGGCGCTGATAGCAACCGGACCTCCTGACCCCAGCCCTTGCGCGCTTTGAACATCGCTAACGCGCCTTCGGTGAAACCAGTCGCGATTACGACATCCAGCTTGTTGCCCTTCTCAATCATCGCTTCGGCTGCCTCTTCGTCAAGGAGACCGTTGATTGCGACCACTCCGCCAAAAGCGGAAATCGGGTCCGCGTCGCGAGCGATTCGGAAGGCCTGCCCATAGCTCGCGGCAACCGCCGCTCCGCACGGGTTTCCGTGCTTCGTGATCGCACACGCCGGCGATGGAAGATCGGCCACCAACTCCCAGGCGCCGTCTGCGTCGTTGAAGTTGTTGTATCCAAGGTCAAGCCCCCACAGCTGAGTTGATTGCGCGATTCCGGGTGTTCCCAATGGATCGTGAAAGAGGGCTCCCGATTGGTGGGGGTTCTCGCCGTATCGCAGCGCAACCGCCCGGCGAAATCCGAGCGTCAGGTTCTCGGAATAGGGTGACTCTCCCGCCGCCCGAGTCAGGTACCGCGAAATCATCGAATCGTAGTAAGCGGTGTGGCGGAACGCCTTTGCGCTCAAGGCCAGGCGCCGATCGCCGATCGTGCCATCCGCCAAACTTTGAAGTACCGAATCGTAATCTGCCGGATCGACGACCACTGCAACGTTCGCCCAGTTCTTGGACGCCGCCCGGATCATCGCTGGACCGCCGATGTCGATCGACTCGATCGCCTCTTCGAGCGTGTGGGGGGCGGTTACCGTCTTTTCAAAGGCGTACAGATTGACGGCGAGGATCGAAATTGGCTCGATCCCAGCCGACTTCATCGCGTCCACGTGCGAATCTTGCCGCAAGTCGCCAAGCAGGCCGCCGTGAACCATCGGGTGAAGCGTCTTGACTCGACCGTCGAGCATCTCAGGAAAGCCCGTAATGTCCGAGACGTCCTTAACCGCCAAGCCGGCGTTCCTCAAGGCTTTGGCGGTGCCGCCCGTGCTGACAAGTTCGAAACCTAGGTCGGCCAGACCCTTGGCGAATTCGACGACGCCAGTTTTGTCGGTGACCGAGATCAAAGCTCGTTTGCTCATCGGCCGTTCCCTCCAGCAATCGTCGGGGGCGTCGTGCCGCCGGCGCCGGGTTGAACGGGAGGAATTCCGCCGTCAACCGGCGGTGTTTGGGGGATGTCTTGAATGACGTTCACAGTTCTAGAAAGCGATGTTTTCCGGCCCTTCTGGTCGTAGGCCGTTAGTGTGTAAGTAGTCTTGGCCGTCAAAGGCAGATCTTGGCTGCCGGATGGCTCGACGATCTCCGTGCTGCCATTGCCGGACGTGAGTTCAACACGCGCCGCGTTATTCACTTGCCAACTCAGCGTGACGCGCCCAACGCTTTGCGGCACGTTAACGTTGCTCGGCGTGAAGGCGATGATGGTGGCATCGCTTTCTTCATAGACCGTCACGGTAATGCTCTTCGACACCGATTTCGTGCCGTCTTTGTTCGTTGCGACAACCGTGTACTGGATGTCTCCCGAGTGAACCGGCGTGATCTCACGCCGACTCAAGGCCGTATCAAGGACTTCGGTCGTAGGCTCAAGCACCGCCTTGCCGACGGCATCGCTCAGTTGATAGTCCAACTCGAACGAGGCGCCCAGCTTGACCCGAGTCGGCTTTGCCGTAAGGGAGATGATCTCGGGGTCCGGAGATGTCGGCGGCTCTTTGACATTCAGGTGAATGTCCTCGCGTTTCTCCTGCCCTTCTCGCGAGGCAACGATTCTGAAATTAATATCGCCTGCCGAGTTAAGCGTATACGTGACGCTGCTCGACTTCTGCGGCCCTTCTGCAATCACGTCGTTCCCGGCCAGTACTTTCACGATATCCGCCTGGGATGTGACCCAACTGATCGTGACCTGCTGACCGCGCTGAACCAACTGCGGATTGACGCTAAAACTGATGATCTGAAGGGGCTTGGGCATCATCAGCAGCCAAAGGCCGATAACCACCGCGATGACGACAGTGGCGATTATGCCGGTAGCGGTGACCACCGGCCTCTGTTCCAATTGGCCCTGGGCAGTTGCGGCGACCGAAGGGTGATCGATGCTGCGGCCGGTGACCGAGAAACCGATGAGCCGCCCCGCTGAGAATAGCGAACTGCTGGTAGGCGTCGCCTCGAAGTAAATTTCCCGCTGGGCGCCTGGACCCACGGTTGCCTGAACCGACTCGAATTCGAATGCGCATGAATCCTCGGGATCGGCGCCCGTCAGTTGGAGCGCGTGGTCCGTATTGCCAAGGTTCATGATGGCCAGGGAGAACCCGTTCCTCTTCCGCCATACCGAGTAATGCCCCTTTTTGGGGTTGATCTCCATCGAGATGTGGTTGAACGGCTTAACTTGCAGGATCGCCTGGACCGTTTTTGACTCGCCCGAAATCAATGAGCGAACCCGAACGACGAAAGGGTAATTGCCGGCGAGGCTCTCGCTGCTGCGACTCGGCTTGAAGAAAATCTTCTCGGTGCGGGCTTCCAACCCGTCCACCGCGAACGATGGAACCGGGACGGCCGTCCATTCGGGGTCCACGCCCTCGATTTCCAATTCGAAACGGTCTAGCTCGTCCGACTTGTTGACTACCCCTACCGATACCGGAGTTGTTGCCCCCGGCTCGACCGGTATGAAGTCCGGAGTGAGTTGGACGGAGAAACTCATCGGCTGAAGTGTAGCAGAACATGGCGATATCTTCACAGGACTTGGCCCCTCCCTGGCCCGATTGAGTCGCGCCCATTACAGGCGATTGGCCATTATGTAGGCATGACGGCAGAGATCGTTTCGGTGGGTACTGAGTTATTGCTCGGGCAGATCGTGGACACGCACGCGCCCCTGATGGCGCGGATACTCGCCGAGTGCGGAATCGGGTGCACTCACCGGGCGACCGTCGGCGACAACATGGATCGACTTGTGGCCACCCTCAAGCAGGCGTTGGGCCGTGCCGACGTCGTCGTCACAATCGGTGGCCTCGGACCGACGGTCGACGACCTCACCCGAGACGGAATAGCAATTGCGCTCGACGACACTCTGGAAGAGGTCCCAGAAGTCGCTCACAAACTGCGCGCATTCTTCGAGTCGAGGGGCGTTCAGATGACGCATTCAAACCTCAAGCAGGCGCTGAAGCCGACTTGCGCCGAGTTGATCGACAATCCAAACGGAACCGCCCCTGGCCTAATATGCCAGAAGGGTGGCAAGGCGGTCCTCGCCCTGCCCGGCCCGAAGGGCGAGTTCGACCCGATGGCTCAAGGTCCGGTCAGACAGTTTCTAGAGCAGTTGCAGGGCGGCCAAGTGATTCATTCGCGCGTGCTGCGCATTATCGGCCTGGGAGAGAGCCTCGTCGAGGAGCGGGTTCGCGACCTGATGGATGGCGAGAACCCGACCGTCGCACCCTACGCGCAGACCGCCGAATGTCATCTTCGCGTCACCGCCCGAGCGGCTGACCGCGAGGCGGCGGAGTTGATGATCGACCCCGTCGTGGATGAGATTAGGAATCGGATCGGCAACCACCTATACGGATTCAACGAGACTACGATCGAAATGGCAACCTTGGACCTTCTGGTCGAGCGTGGGGAGACGGTCAGCGTCGCCGAGAGCATGACCGGCGGTGCGCTTGGGGCGAGGATTACGTCGGTGCCTGGGTCTTCCAAAGCGTTTCGGGGCGGCGTCATCGTCTACACGGTCGACGCAAAGCAAACTCTCTTGGGGATCGATTCTGGCCTGCTCACTGAGTTCGGCCCGGTTTCGGAAGAGACCGCCAAGGCGATGGCCGAAACGGTCCGTGAACGGCTTGGATCGACCTACGGGGTCGCCATCACCGGAAACGCCGGACCTACGGCGGACGTGGATGGGAAGCCTGTGGGACTGGCCTACATCGCGGTGGCCGGCCCCGATGGAGTAACGGTCGACAAGGCTCAGTACCGAGGGCTTCGCGAAGACATTCAGCGCCGGGCAACCCAGACGGCTTTATCTCAACTCCGCTGGAAACTGCTTTCTGACGCCTAAAGCCGACGTCCAGAAAGGTATGAGCATCCAAATCCTAAAGGAAACGCTGCTATGGTGCTTCTTGATCAATTACGGTCTCCTGATCTTCTGGGTCTTGACCGTGATCCTGCATTGGAACGGGCTCTACGACACCTGTGCAAAGTGGTTTGGCGTCCCGCGTGCGAAGGTAGACGGGATCAACTTCGCTGGCCTGATCGCCTACAAAATTGCGATCATCGTGTTCGCCCTCGTCCCGTTCCTGGCCCTAACGATCGCCACACGCTAAGTAGTGGAGTCCTGCCGCAAAACCCTAACCCACGCCCTCGCCGTGTGCCTGTCTCCGTGCCAGTCCTCATCGTAGTGGATGAGGTCGAAGCGATCGAGGAGACCCCTAAGTTCGCCAGGAAAGAGGATGTGATTGTCAGATCGCGGTTTACCGAAAGTCTCCCGGTGGACGGTCGTAAACGTCTCCATTGCGAACCAGAAGCCCGGCCGCACAAACCGGTCGATCCGGGCCAGGAGGTCGCGATCCAAGTAAGAGAAACATGTCACCAACCCGTAGGTGCGCAGCGGCTCGTGTGTTTCCAGATCGGCCCGGATGAAAGACGCTCGTTCGGGTTCGTCTAGATATCGATCTGCCAGGCGGCGTCCCATCTCCAGGGCATCCGGCAAATGGTCGATCCCGACCGACGAGAACCCACGATCGGCCAGGAAAACGACGTCTCGCCCCGAGCCGCACGCCAGGTCGAGCGAATCGCAGGGCGGAATCTGGGGCACGATCCACTCCAAGTATGGACTCGGCGACCAGAGCCGCGTCCGCAAGCGCTCGCCTGACACGAAATCGGTCCCCAACTCAACCCGGTACCCGATCGACTCCAGAAACCGTTGGGCGGCCCTTGCCTCGTCTCCGGTATCGGCAATCCAGACCACGTTCCGCTTCGATGGAAGTTCCAGCACCCGGTTAGGCAACTCGGATGCAGGAATCCAAACCGAATCGGCGATCGGCAGGCCAGCGTGTTCCCGAGGGTCGAGCCAACGAGCTTGGACAAGCATGCAATAAAGCGTACTCGTACGGCGCACCTCCCGCCCTATCTCAGTAAACTGGGGCCGTGTCAGACAAGGATACGGAAGCCAGACTCTCTTCCCTGCGCGTCGAAGTATGTAAAGCGAACAAGCTTTTGCCCGAGACCGGGCTCGTCACCATGCATTCGGGAAATGCCAGCGGTTACGACCCGGAATCCGGCTTGCTGGTCATCAAGCCCAGCGGCATGGACTATGACCGGATCACGCCTGAGTGTCTCGTACAGGTTTGCGTAGAAACCGGGGAGATCGTCGACAACGGACTCCGCCCGAGCGTGGATCTTCCTCATCACCTCTATTTGTATCGCAACGTGCCGGGCGTACGCGGAATCATTCACACGCATAGTAACTATGCGACCGCATTCGCCGCCGTCGGTAGGCCGGTTCCTCTCGTCTTGACGGCTATTGCCGACGAATTTGGAGCCGAGATCCCTTGTGCGCCGTACGTCGACAACGAGGACGAGCATATCGGCGAGGCGATCCTCAAGTACCGAAACCGCAGCCCCGCCATCCTTATGGGAAACCACGGCGTATTCGCCTGGGGCGATTCCCCAAAATCGGCGCTGAAAGCGGCCGTCATGACGGAGGACGTCGCCAAAACCGTATGGCTAGCCATGCAAATCGGCGACCCCAAGGTCATTCCGACCGAAGAAGCCGAGAAGTGGTACGACCGCTACCACAACCGCTATGGCCAGACGAAGTAGACAGGTCCCAAGCAAGTCACGGAGTTAGCGTTAGTGTCGACTTCTTGGTGGCGCCTCCCAAATTGGCCGTAATCGTTGCCGCGACCTTGGCGGTGACGTGAAGGGTCGAGACGGTGAACTTCACGGATGTCTTTCCGGCAGCGATCGTGACGGTGGCTGGAACCGTTGCCGACGATAGGTTGCTTCCAAGTGCGACGGACAACCCTCCCACCGGGGCAGCGGAACCGATGGTCACCGTCCCGCTGGCCGACTTTCCGCCCTTGACCGACGTTGGAGAAAGGCTCAGGGAGACCAGGAACGGAGGATTGACCGTAAGCGTCGCGGTCACCGAAGTTGCTCCCAGGCTTGCTTTCATGGTTGCAACCGACTGCCTGGAAACAGGTGTCGTCTTGATGGTGAAGGTGGCCGATGTTTTCCCGTTTGCAACCGTCACCGATGCCGGCAAAGTCGTCGACCCAAGGCTGCTCGAGAGCTTGACAACCGTCCCGCCCGCCCCGGCTTGACCAGTGAGAGTGACCGTTCCGGTGGCCGATGCGCCCCCGGCCAACGAACCAGGCGTAATTGCCACCGACAAGAGAGATGCCGGGTCAATCTCTAGCGACGCGGTTTGCGACCCACTCTTGCACGAAGCGACGATGTCGGCAATCCGCTTCACCGGAACGCCAACGGTCTGGATCGTGAAGGTTCATTTGCTTTGCCCTGGCCCGAACTTGAGCGATCCCGGGACTTTGGCCGCGGAATTCTTGCTCGAGAGCAAGACAGTGAAACCGCCGGAGCCGGCCGGTCCAGTCAAAGTCACTGTTCCAGTGGCAGCCCTTCCTCCGACAATACTCGACGGGTTCACGGTGATGGCCGACACCGATGTCGGCCCGAAGGTGAGGATGGCAGACTGGGATTGGCTGTTCAAGCTCGCGACGATCGTTGACGTCGATTGACCAGGCACGGACACGGCCGCGACCTTGATCGTGAAACTCCCCGAGGTTTGCCCGGCGGCGATTGACACTGTGTTGGGGACCGTGACCAGATTGTTGTTGCTGGACAGAGAAACCACAACCCCGCTCGGACCAGCGGGACCGGTGAGCGTCAGCGACCCGGTCGAAGTACCGCCAACGCCTACCGTCGACGGAACCAAGACCAGAGATCCCACCGTGGCTGGCATTATGGTCAGGGTTGACCAAAACGTCGAACTTCCGCTACCGGTCGAAATCGTCGCGTTTGTCTGCGAGTCAACAGGAACTGTCGTTACGGTGAATGCCGCAGAGGTCGCTCCGGCGGGAACCGTAACAGTTGGCTGCACCTTGGCCACCGCGCTGCTCGAAACAAAGCTCATGGTGAATCCGGCCGGCGGCGCCGCGACTGCCAAGGTCACAGTGGCCGTCGACGGATTCCCTCCAGCGACGAAGGCCGGATCTAGTTGCAGGCTGGAAAGCGTGACGTCAATCACCTTCAAGGACGCTGAGGCGGTCACCCCACCTGAAGTTGCACTGATGGTCGTAGTGAGGTCGTTAGCCGACGCAGAGGTAATCGCCATGAATGTGGCAGAGGTAGCACCAGACTTGACGACCACATAGGCAGGAACGAGGACGGACGAATCACCGCTGGCCAGCATGACCACGTCCCCGCCCGGCGGAGCCGCACTCGCAAGAGTAACGGTGCCCGTTGACGACGTTCCGGCTGCAATCTCACTCGGATTCATCGCAAGGCTGCTGACCGCCACCGTGCTGTATGGGTTCACGGCATACTCGACAACACCCGACGAGGTCCTAAGTGCGAGGGACGAGCCATTCGGCGACACGGCAACCGCTTCCACGTCCCCCGCGGTGTAGGCAGGATATTCGCACAGGAAGCTGTAGTTCGACATGCTGAACGCCTGCAGGATCGAGCCGGATGTACCGGCAAACAGGACCTTGCCATCGGGCGAGAACGAAACGGAATTTACGTAGCTCGTGCCAGGCACAAGGGACAGGAACGCGACTTGCTGGCCGGTTGAAACCTTCCAGAGTCCGACGATGCCGTTCGGGCCACCGCTGACCGTCGTGATGCTCCCACCGCAGGCGACCTTCAATCCGTCGGGCGAAAAGGCGAGTGAGAACCTGCTTTGAGGCGATGGAAACGCTCCCAATCCAATCGTACGGGTCAGAGCCAACGTGGAGACGTTCCAAAGCTCGATGTCCACACCGTCGCTTTGCTCCACGACGGCGGCAATCGTCTGACCGTCGGGTGTATACGCGACAGCGTCGATCGATGGGTTCGCATTCGTGTTCAAAGTCGTCAACAACGTTCCACTCGACACGTTCCAAAGCTCAAGCACGCCGCTCATCCAATCCACGACTCCGCAATCGCATAGCGTCTTGCCATCGGGGGAGAACTGAACAGAAGTCACTTGCGATCCAGCACCGGTTGGCAAGCTCTTGATCAGAGTGTTGCTGGCAACCCCCCAAATCTCCAAAACGCCGGCGCCAACCGAGGTATTAGGGTTGAACGAATATCCGCCTACCGCAAGGAGCGTGCCATCGGGAGAGAACGCAACCGAACTGACCTGATATTGAGCAGCCGTCTTGAATGCTCCAATCGGCGTGCCGGTTGCGGGATCCCAGATCTGCAGCAATCCTGTTTGCGTCCCGCTGTACGAGTCGAGCGTATATCCCCCGACCGCAAGCTTCCTACCGTCATGCGATAGAGCTACCGCTTCGATGCAGCTGGACGTTTGGGTGTTGAGCGTTTTCAGCAGGTTGCCCGACATCGCGTTCCAGATCTCAGTAAGGTTTCGGAAACCGCTAGTGATTGGGTTATAGCTCTGACCGGCCACAGCCAAAGCGCTTCCGTCTTGAGAGAATGCGACCGAACGAACGCCGCCGTTTTCTTCGGTGCTCAGGGACTGGGCAAGGCTGTTGCTCGACACGTTCCACAGTTCGACAACGCCCGAACTCGAGGAACCGTCCACGCCGCCATCCGCCAGCAGTTTGCCGTTGGGAGAAAACACCACCGAACAAAGCGCATAGTTGGCAGTCGTGTGAAGTGAAGAAACGAGCGTTCCAGATGAGGCATTCCACAACTCGAGCACACCGCGCTGTATGCCCGACACAGACGTACTACCGCACCCGGCGATCAGCGTGCCATCTGGCGAAATGGCAACTGAACTGACGCCCAAGGACGACGACGTGCTTAGGGACTTCGTTTCCGTACCTTACGCGATGGACCACAAGCCCAGAAAACCGCCGACCGGCGTGTTGCCGTTCGCATTGTAGATTGCGCCGCCAGCGGCAAGCGCTTGCCCGTCAAGGGCAAAGTCAACGGAATCGACGACATTGTTCGCTTCCGTCTGAATGGAAGCGACCGGCTGCTGAGTTGCGACGTTCCAGCATTCGATCAATCCGACCGTTCCACCGTTGGCGTAGCCGAAACCGCTATCGGCCAGCAAGGTTCCGTCTCGCGAGAAGGCGATTCCGAAGACGCCTCCGGCCGACGTGTGCAGCGACGCGATGAGCGTGTCGTCGTCTACATTCCACAACTCGACGACTCCCCCGGCGCGGTTGTTGGTCGTGCTGATGCCTCCCACCGCCAAGATGGCGCCATTCGGCGAGTAGCGAAGCGAGCAAATGGTCTGAGCGGCCGTAGAAAGGCCCTTGAGCAACACGCCCGCCGAAGCCATGAACAGCTGCACACCTCCCGAGCCCCCAACCGCAAACTTTGAACCGTCGTGCGAGAATGCTGCGCACGTTGGAGGAGCGATCGGACTGTAGACCCAAGGCAAGAACAGCGACCCCTGCAGCACGGCACGCGGTGATGCAGCCCGCGCAAGTTGGGGTAACGCAGCCGCGGCAACGCCAAAGGCAAGCAACAAGGCAACGACGATACTCAACACTGTTCTCATCGCGTCTCCCAGAAGCAGGACCAAATATGAATCGCGGGAGCCTCGGTGGCTTCCATCTACGACATGTACATACTTAGAAGGCGCCCGCTCGCCGGAGTTGCCCGGGAAGTTGCCGAGCCCAAAGACCAATCGGAGTAGTCGAGACAGGATAAAATAGAGTGTTCACGCCCCCGTAGCTCAGTGGATAGAGCAACTGCCTTCTAAGCAGTGGGTCACTGGTTCGAGTCCAGCCGGGGGTGCCAAGTTTTGAACCTAGATAATTGGAAACGCCTAACAATCGTAGGCTTGGTCTCTCTTAAGTCTCTCTTTCGTTGTCGGAGATAAGAGAGACCTCAAGAGAGACCAAACGGCGCCTTGGGTTCAAGTTGCTGGCTTAACCCACTCCCAAGTGAGCAGTGGGTCTATACCGTTACAATCCGTTTTGCCTCAGCACTGACCGGTTGTGACTTTGCGAGATATTTGGCGCAATGTTTTGCGAATTAAATGGCGTCACTCAGACCACTGGGCTAAGTCGCCAGGTTCAAATGAGGCTTTGTTCGTTTCGGCTTACGCCAAATAGCGCGCAAATATTTACGCCAGATAATTTGCAGAGTGAAAGGTTGGTTAGCCGTGGAGACTCCGCTCTTATGTGGATGGCTTAAGGTGCGTTAGCATCTCGGAAACGGTCACGACCTTATAGCCGCGCTTTGCAATGCCTTTGAGAATTGAATCAAGGGCATCGGCGGTCACCGGCATATCGTGAATGACGATGATCGCCCCACTACTCAGCTGCTTGAAGACATTGTGCTTGACCGCCGCAACATGCCTTGCATAGAGACGACTGCCTCGATACCACGACCGATCTCCGGGGACGATGTAATCTCCCACTGCGATATTCTCCTCCACCGTTATGTAGTGCATGGAGCGGGCGACCCGCAAGATCCCCTCGGTGTAGCGAAGTCCAGGCGGCCGCATGAGCCGCATGGTGGCGCCGGTGGCGTCGAATACCGCCCGGGCGCACAGTTGGAGCTCTTTTCTTACCTCTTTGACGGTAAGCGTGTCGAACCGTCTGTGCGTCATCGAGTGGTTTCCCAGTTCGTTTCCGCCGGCAAGGATTTCCCGCGCGAGATCCGGGTGGGCCCGCACCTTGCGCCCGACGACGAAGAACGTGGCATGGACGTGGTCATTGCGTAAGACCTTGAGCATCTGCGGCGTCCATTGCTCGTGTGGACCGTCGTCGATGGTCAGCGCCACCTCGCGACGGCCCGTGTTCCCGCGCCTAAGCAACGAGGGCGACGGTTCAAATGAGGCGGCGCTAGCCACTGCCTGCCGTGAATTGGGTCGCTGAGGCGGGGGATTGGATCCCGCGTAATGGTAGCCGACGTACAGGCACAAGACGAGCGCGGCGGCACACCTAAGAACGCGCCTAGTATGGACCGGTTGCAGCCTAAGCGTGCTCATTCGGGGCCACCCCGAAGGTAGCTTAACACGCCGGACACTTCCGGCAATGATACATATTTACGAAGTGTGCGGCAGCCATAAGCAGCCCTCCCACAACAAGCGTCGGGACGCAGAACCAACCCCAATGCCTGTCCTCTCCAATCCTTCCCAGGGCAAGAATGGCAAGACCAGTCGAGCAGACGGCGATGCCTGCGTTCTTGCGGTGAATCCTTCGCCCGCAGTGCATGCTCGTCAGCCCCATCGCTGTTGAGCATCCAAACAAGCCCCACTCAATCCATCCCGAACCGAGCGTTGCCCCGAGGGCGGTCGGCAGGACGGCAAGCAGAAACGGCATCAGCGCGCAATGGATCGCGCACGCGATACTTGCGATGGAACCGGTCCGGTCAAGCACGTGACAGGCGCTCCGGCCAACTGGTCGATAGCTACTTCCTAAGTTTCCCTGAATTCCTCCCGGCATCAGTGAATCCACCACATGTTGTCGTTACTCGCCCGATAGGTAGCGGCAAACGGCAGAATTTTCACATGACCATCGAAGAATGAGTAGGGCGCTTTGCCGGCGTACCGCTGGGTGTCGACAAGCGGCTGCCAGTCGGCACAGTACGGATCATTGGGAAAGAGTGAACAAGGAGGGAAGATCTTTCCGTTGCTCCACCAATAGGGGCTAGTCTTGTCGACTTTCTCGTACGGGTCGATCCCAAAGTCAAAGTATTCGGAAGTCCAAAACTGATCGCTGAGAGGGGGCGCAGGAACCGGAAGCGGCGCCGTGCCAGACTGGACGTCCCAGTCCTTGGCGCGAAGACCGCTGTAGATGGTGTTCGACGGGTTCTCGATATTCGCTTCGCCGTTATTGTCGCAGGTGAGGAGGCCGTTATCGATGAACGAACCCCACATATACGGCATGTTCTTGGACGGGTCTGCCGGGTCCCACCAGACATTCAACTTGTCGGTCGTGCCTCGCTGCTGGTCGATGTAGGGCTGCAAGGCTTCTTGGTAAAAGTGAACGGCAAACCAACTGACGACTGTCCAAGTACCGTTGCCATCGCTCTCTTGGACACGAGGGAAATAGCCGTCGAAGTCGGTGCCGTACATGATGATCGACGTCTGGATCTGCTTGAGGTTGGACATGCAGACCGTCTTCTTTGCGGCCATCTTCGCCTGAGCGAAGACGGGTAAGAGGATGGCGGCAAGGACCGCGATGATAGCGATGACGACGAGCAGCTCGATCAAGGTGAATGCAAGCGCGGTCTTTGGATGCCGTGTGCAAACCTTAAATGATACTAGTACTGGGTAAGGGTATCTATTGTGTGAATCCATAGTATGAGTTCCTGTAAAGAGACCGAGACGAAAACGGAAAACGAATTACCCTGCAGCTATCGAAGGCGCAGAGTTCAAACGTGTCCCAGGGCACAGCGTTGGCAATCAAGCCATGGTTCAACTGGCAGTTCTTGGAGGGCGTTCTGAGCGACTCCGCGCTCGAAGACCGGCTTGAACAGGGTCTGCCCCACCGCAAAGGTCGTGTGGCAGCAATGACATGCCGTATCTCTACTCAGTTCGACCGGTGTGAAACCTGAAATCACCCAGCCAGAATGGCCAGAGTGGGCTGCCAGCGACTCCACTGCAGAGCGGATCGCAAGCGATTTGTTGCCTCCGTAGAGCTGGGCGGCTAGCGACTCCAGGAGCGTTGCAGTTTCGTCATCTACTGTGAAGTTCAATCTCTTCATGCGTGTGTATACGTGTGTATGTCTGAGTAGAGTTCCACCCAATTGTCGATACACTTGATTGAACAAGCGTCGCGAACGGCGGTCGATGTCGGACAACGCCGGTTCAGTTCACGTGCATAGAGCCCTAGGGATTAATGACTGCATGCAAGGGCCGATCCTTTAGGTCAGCGGCTGAGGAAACCGCTTTGACATAGAAGTCACGATTCTCGCCGGGCGGTGGACGATCCACTAAACCCGACGCAATGCGTCGAAGGTCCGAATATCGCCCTTTGGCTTCGTAATACCGAATCGCCTGGCGGGCTGCCAACTCGTTTACCGGGTCCAGACGAAGGGCCAGTTCCAAAAACCCCGGCTCAGCCTTGGTTCCTAACGCTATGGCGCTCAGGACCATCAAATCGCGTGAAGTTCTAGCCTCGAAAGTGAGTTTCGTAGGTACAGGCAGGCCATGATTCTCCAGGTGGCGCTCGATCCAAGTGGCGCAATACTGCGCTTGCCGCGGAAAGACCTGACCTTTAGCCGCGCTAGCGAGCGAAAGATATAGATTCTGATCCTCTCCGCTGAACCCACCCGTAGCGACCCTAACGACCGCGTCTTTGTAAGCCGACTCGTAAGATCTGCCAAGCAATTCGGCTTCAATGGCCAAGTCGATTGTCCATGCTTCGTATTCGGGATGATCTTTTCGCGCTCTTGAGATGCAGGCCGCCGCATCTTCAAATCGCCCTTCTTCTATCAAGGCATACGTTTCCTTTTCTGCCCGGTCCAATCCTGGGATGGGTAAGAACTTCAGGTGGCCACTGTCTTCCCCAGCCTGCGGCGGCACTTCGATTGCCCTGCCCGGCGGAGGCGTCGGCAGTTTTGCGTGAGCAGAAAGGATCGCCTGAGCTTCTTTGGTTTGGAGCAGATCCGCTACCCAGGGTTCGCGTGTTGCCCCGGACTGAACCAAAATCGATATGACTAAAGTAGCGACGATCGATATCATAGGGTGCCTCTTTCGCGGCCATCTTTATTATTGTCCGACTTCCTACGTGGGCCGAGACGGTCGGGCAGGATAGGTCTAAGATCGTCACCGTCATTGACATGAATCTCACCGCAGTGAGCGGTGCTGGTGACAGGCTAAGCCAAGTTGTCACTTTGCGAATTATTTGGCGCGAAAGTTTGCTCGCTACCTGGCGTAGGGGCAGTGTCCCACAAATCAGCGTTTCTGGAACACTTTGTAAGCCGCGGTTGAAAGAGAACTGGAGCACCTGAAATCCAGCCCGTTTGCGTTCCGCAACCCGTGCCACTATCAGAGTCCCAAAACAAATGGCACCGCACTGACTTTTGGGGATTGATCGAACACGCCACCTAATCCCGAAAGAGTTACGCCAAATAATTCGCAAAGTGACATGTCGTACGCTTTCACGTTTCCCATGCCGCTGCGCATAACTCCCTTTATGGACCTCGCAAATATCCCACAGACGCCGGTCACAGTGACTTGACTTAGCTTCTTTTCCGGAGGATCGTCACGTCTAACACTGAAATACGCCGGTCCGAGACAATTTTCGCCTCTTTGGCCAGGAAAATCCGTTCGTTCTCTAAACTACATTAACGGCAGAGCGCGGAAGCGACCCTGCCGTATAATACTGTTATGGAGTCCTATCGAGCGGAAGCGACGATTGAGTTGGGTGGCAAATTGCATCTCGACCACTTACCGTTCAAGGCCGGCAAACGGGTCGAAGTCACCATCCGCGTCCCTAAAGCAAGTGAAGGCGAATGGCCTGAAGGATACTTTGCCGCCACGTTCGGCGCGATTTCCGACGATTCGTTTGTTCGTCACCCGCAATGCGAGATAGGTTAGGCCTAATGATGGTTGGATGACCAAGGAGAAGTAGCTAATGGATCTTCATATCACCATCCCAGAAAACAGCTCTAGGTGGCAGACGGTGCAGCGGGTAGCCGAGAAGGAGCACATAACGCCGGAGCAAGCCGCTGAGCAGGTGTTTGATGACGGCGTGCGTGTACAGGTTCAGCCTGGAAGACCCGGTAACTTATGGGGGCTTGGGGCTGAGGATGCCGATGTTCTCGACGCGATCGTATCCGAAGCGATGACCGAGAGGCGCAACCGCTTTGCTCGGCGGCTGAATGCGTAGGGTCATTCTGGACACCGATCTCTTTTCAGAGTGCATAAAGGGCAAAGACAAGTTAGTCGGAAAGCGCCACGATGCCTACGTTGCTGTTCATGGAAGGCTCAGTATTACTAGCTGGACAGTCTTCGAGGTTCTGAGCGGCATCCATCATAAGCTCCCCGAAAAACTCGGTTTCTACGAGCGCCTTCTTCTGGAAGCTGACGAGATATTGCCCAACGCCGACGACTTCCGAATGGCCGCTCGGATTGAAGGCGCTCTACTTAAAGTCGGCAAGCCGGTCGGCCCAATTGATCCGTTTATTGCCGCATGCGCCGTAACCCGGAGCTTGCCGGTAGCCACTGGGAATACTAAGCACTACCTGCCAGTTGTGAAAGTCGGATTCAACCTCGAACTCGAAAACTGGCGACAAAAGTGAACGTGGTGGTGGGCATGCCATTTTGCGTTAGCCCTTCGTAATGCCGCGCCAATTGTCGGCTGTTCGGCCATACACGTGGGAGAAATGGTTGGCCTAGCCATGCGGGACGCGAGGTCTCTCTTAAGTCTCTCTTACACCCCGAACGACCTGGTACGATCACGTACGGCAGTGAACTCAGGGAAGGGTATTTGAACCTGATTTCTTTTCCCTTCTAAGCAGTGGGTCACTGGTTCGAGTCCAGCCGGGGGTGCCAGGTTTTGCACTCAACCCCAAGTAACGGCCTGAATTTATTCGGCCACTGTCGATTCCTCCCGCCATTTTTGGGCTTAGTCTAGAGAGACCTCAAAAGATTCTAAACCACCTTCTGAAGCCAAACGGCGGTAGACCCACATTCAAGTTAGCCGTGGCGGCCGAACATGTCCGGTCGCTAGAATTCGACGTGCTAAACAATAGAATGCCCTACCTTGCGATCCAGCCCTTCAAACGACTGCGCTACTTCTATCCACAAGAGGCGGCTCGGTTCGCGCAGATCCTCGTTTTGTGCGCTATTCCAACGAATTCGGCCACCTATTCCAATTTAATCCGGCCACCCGTTCCAAAGTTATCCGGCCACCTATTCCGAAGGAATTCGGCCACCTTCTGGGTTTGCGATTCGGGTTTGCGTGGTTCCGTTCGTCGTCTT
>JARLGV010000062.1 GCA_031292555.1 Fimbriimonas sp. | reverse complement strand
TGCTGCTCCATCCGGTGGTATCAGGTCCAGAGATTCAGCGGTTTACTTTCTCTGCATCCGACTCGTACCTGCTCTATCCCTATGAGGGTGGCAACGTTCTCAGGGAGCCAGAATTCAGAACCAAGTACCCTTTTGCCTATAAATACTTGAAGCAATACGAAGACATTCTTAGCGCACGAACAAGCCTGCGCAATGATCGGTTTTGGTTTGAACTGAGCGAGAAGCGGGATGTACGCTGGTTGGGAAAGCCTAAGTTGCTGACCCGTGACTTAGCGCTACGTGCATCTTTTGCGCCCGATGTGATCGGGGATATGTTCTTGGTTGGCGGAACAGCCGTTGTACCCATGGGTGAGCAGCTATTAAAGCCTCTACTCTGTTATCTAAACAGCCGACTGGTGAACTGGTATTTGACTCAAAGCACACCTATGTTTCGGGCGGATTTCGTAAAATTCGAGCCCCAGCATATTTCTCAACTTCCGGTTCCGCGTGCGCTCATTGAAGATGCGGAAAACTTAAGCCGGTTAAATGCGTTGGCGGATCTTGCTTCGAGTCGAGCTCCATTGGGTGAAGACTACGTTGTCGAAATCGAAGACCAAATCGAGGAGGTGATCGTAGAGATGACCGGAATCGATGTTCGGAAATTTGGGTAATGCATTTTTACGCCCTGTCGCCATCCGCTTCACTACCGGCCAGATTTGTGCTACTGGATACGAATATTATCGTTGGCAACTTCAATCCGCGCGACGACCATCATGATGTCGCTTCGGGGTTTATGGGGCGATTGGCAAGTCAAGGATACATTCCTGTGCTTGGTGTATCGGTCATAGTCGAAGCTCATGGCATGTTGAAGAGTCGGGGGCGTGGCTATGAGGAATTCCTTTCTTGGGCTTGTACTCCTGGGCAAGCATTGCTGATGCCGGAAGATCCGGAGTTGGTCGATCCGGCCAAGAACTTTGCAGTTCACTTTGCAATCGATTTTGTGGATGCATTCCTTACCAATCTGATGAGGGATATCCGAACTCGTTGCCCTTTGATTCCAAAGGTGCCTATAGCCACCCTAGACACGAAGGATTTCCTACGTCAGATTGGACACCTGGATTGTCCATTGGAATTGATGGATCTGGAGACGCTGGAGATAAATCAGTATATGGGTGGCCAAGGTCCCGGCGCGAAAAAAAGTAAGACGCCCATGAGACGAGGCTCTCGCTGATCATTTTGAAGCTGGACACAAATCCGGAAATCATCCATAAATGAAACATGCAGACGGATGTATACTTAACGGAGCAACCAGCGACCATTGAGCGCGTGTCGCATGTTGGAGTTCTGCAAACGATACAACCCGCACTCTTCCCATATGAGCGTCCTCGGACTGTGGTGCCATCGGTACCACAAGAGAAGAACGGTGTCGTTTATACCAAACCATGGGTTGTCGATCTCATTCTCGACCTCGTGGGTTATACCGTCGAACGGCCCTTGCATCAGCTGCTTCTGATTGAACCCGCTGCCGGTGACGGATCGTTCTTACTTCGCGCCGCCGAGCGGCTGGCCGAAAGCTGTGTGCGCCACAAGGTGCCACTGAGTGATTGCCACTCTTCAATTGTTGCATTCGAACTCAATGACCAGAGCGCTGAACGCGCACGCGCTGCACTTCGGCAAGTCCTCCAGCAACATGGTGCGAAATCAGGCGATGCAGAAGTGTTGGCTGATAGCTGGGTGCGAACCGGCGACTATCTGTTTGAAGCCGATCACCTGGCCGCGCAAGCCGATTTTGTCGTTGGCAATCCGCCGTACATCAGACTCGAAGACCTCGGCGAAATGGGAGAACATTACCGGGCCGCCTATCCAACCATGGTTGGCCGCGCCGATATTTATGTCGCCTTCTATGAAGCGGCGTTAAGACACCTGAAACCTGGCGGGGCGTGCGGATTCATTTGCGCCGACCGGTGGATGTTCAATCAATACGGCGCGGAGCTACGCCAGTTCATCACGCGGAGTTTTAGCGTGGAAGCGGTGATCCAAATGCATCATGCGGATGCATTCGAGAAAGAAGTGAGCGCCTATCCGGCGGTGACGATCATCCGAAACGCTAAGCAAGGTCCGGTGATGGTGGCAACACTCGATCCGGAAGCGGAACGCATCGGCGCGACTGCACTTGCAGCGGAATTCGCGCAAGGAAGGGTCGGAAAGGGCACGACGAACGCTGCACGCGTTGACCGCTGGTATACGGGAACGGCTCCATGGCCGCTCATGGACCCGGAACGACTGGCGCTGCTCCGGCGGCTCGAATTTGAATTCCCGACTCTCGAAAGTACAGGCACGACGGTCGGCATTGGTGTCGCCACGGGGGCCGATAAGGTTTTTATTACGAAGGACCCGAGGCTAGTTGAGTCGGAAAGATTGTTGCCTTTAGCAATGGCCTTTGACGTGAAGGGATCTACCGTCACGTGGTCGAATCATTATTTGGTAAACCCATGGAACGGCAAGGGGTTGGTCGATCTCGCAGAATATCCCAAACTTGAAGCGTACTTCTTGCAGCATCGGGATCATCTCCAGGGCCGACATGTTGGCCTAAAGGCGCCAGCAAATTGGTATCGGACGATTGATCGGGTCAACGATCAACTAACTGCAACGCCGAAACTGTACTTGCCGGATTTCAAGGGACGGATTGCGCCGGTGCTCGATGCTGGTAACACCTATCCACATCACAATCTGTACTTTATCACGGCGGAAACGTGGGACCTTGAAGTTCTCGGCGGACTACTGCTTTCAGATGTAGCCCAGTTTTTTATTGAAGCCTACGGAGTGCGGATGCGCGGTGGCTATCTCCGTTTTCAAGCTCAATATTTGAGACGAATCTGCGTGCCTCGGCCCAATGAGATTTCAGCACCCCAAGCCGAACATCTTCGCTGTGCATTTGCTGCTCACGATGTTGCATTATCAAATGCAGTCGCGGGTGAACTGTATCGACTAACAGCCGTAGAAAGAGAACTCATTGGACCACAAGCAACGACTTCATAGCGCCGTTCAGAGTTATTGGGACGCACGAAGTCAACAACAGCAAAAGCAGATCGGGGGCGACAAGATAGATGCCGGCACTCGGGGTGCGGTTACCGGCGGCTCCCAGATGGGAGCGCTCGAGGTGTTGGTTGTCGACATCCTGAAAGAAGTTGGCCTTGATCACGTTGCGATCAAACCGCGCGTAGGCTTGGAACTTCCCGGCTATTATCGACCGGAGAAGAAGTGGGACCTCATTGCGGTCTCGAACGGTCATCTTGTCTGTGCGCTAGAGTTCAAATCGCAAGTAGGGCCGTCGTTCGGCAACAATTTCAACAACCGCTCGGAAGAAGCGATCGGCAACGCCGTCGATATCTGGACGGCCTATCGGGAAGGGCGTTTCGGCACGTCGCCTCGTCCGTTCCTTGGCTACTTTTTCCTCCTCGAAGATTGCCCGCGCGTCCATACACCCGTGAAGCTGGTTGAACCACATTTCAAAGCCGATCCGGCTTTCGTTGGCGCGTCTTACGCTATGCGCTATGAGTTGCTATGCCGACGCTTGGTACTCGAGCGAAATTATGATGCAGCTTGTCTCACGTTAGCGACGAATGATGCGGCAACGCAAGTATCGCATCCCGCGGCTGATCTCGCCTTTGATCGTTTCGTTATCGAACTGCAAGCAGCGGCGACGAGATTCATCAAGGGCATGTAGTCTGGCACTACCGTGCGGGATTAGTCCGGAAAATCTCGTAGACATGACCAACCAGCGGAGATGCTGGGCGATCAGGTGGATATTCGGCCTATTGGGCCTTCCCCAATTTGCGCTTCTAGGCCAGGGAAACAGCAGACCCTTGATGAGCCATTCGAGTCGGCAAGAGCTGGAACTTGCAGGTCGGCAACTTGACCAGACAACGTGGAACAAGGGCGGCAAATTGGATTGCCCAGTGTAGTGTCACGCAATGGCTCAAACGGGGGCTGGTTGAATGTCGTCAATCGGCATTTTCATTGCGCCCGTTGCGTCGTTGCGTGACATCACCATGCAGCCTAAGTCCGCTACGGAACGCTCCCGGCGAACCTCGGCGACTGGATGAGTCCAATGGATGGGTCTGCCGACTTTGGCCGGACGGGGCCCGATCGTTCTAAACTCAATCCGGGGCGATTTCACTGGCTCGCTACGACCATGAAGACCTATGAGACTCTATCGGCAAGATCGGGACGCTTTGCTTGGCTGGTGTTGGCCTTGACGGCAACATCCGCAATCGGGGCAGATACGCCCCATGCCAAGCCGATTCCCAACGATTACTCGAATTCGATCCTGACGCGATGGCTGGCGAAGAAAGTCTATGCGACCAAACTTCTCGACGATTGCGAGTCGTTGAGCACGTGGTCGGTTGAAAATGTGGGGCATGCAACCGCGAAGGTCTCGCTGAACGCGGAGCGATGCAAGGATGGAACGCACTCCCTGCGGTTCGTGTGCCCGACGACCGGTCCGGTCGCGCAGCCGGACGATCGATACTACGGGCAGGGACTGGCGGTGAGAAACGTCGGCGGCGCCAATTGGTCGGCATGGAACCGCCTTTCGTTCTGGATCTACACCGACATGCCGGGTTTCAGGCACCCTTCGATGATCGTCACCCTTATGAACGACGGCGTCGAGAAGGTGCCCGACGTGTACAAGAAGATGGGCGTCAACTACGTCCTCCTGAAGAACCACGAGTGGAATCACGTTGTCTGGGAGGTCGGGAACCTACCGCGCGACAAGGTGACCAGCATACGATTCGCCTATCAGATGCAAGGGAGCGAACCCGGCGCTACGACGATGGCGAAATTCGATATCGATAAGATTGAGCTTCAAAAGGTAGATGCAGATCAATACGAAGGCTGGAACGTGGAGCGAGGTCGCATCGCCTACAGCCATGCCGGGTATCCGGTTGGGGCATCGAAATCCGCGCTTGCCAGCGACCTCAAAGCCAAGACCTTCGAGGTGGTCGACGCTCGCTCCGGCGCCCAAATACTTGCCAAGCCGGTGCGCCAAGCCGACGGTCCGCTCGGGCGGTTCCAGGTCATGGACTTCACCGATCTGACGAAGCCGGGAACCTACATCCTGCGGACTGGAGATCGAAGCACCCAACCGTTTCGGATCGGCGACGACGTGTGGGAGTCGAGCCTGACGAAGGCAATCAACTTCTTCTATGCCCAGCGGTGTGGCTATGCGGTGCCAGGGGTGCACGATCTCTGCCATGCGGACTGGTTCATGGAGCATAACGGCCAGCGAATCAGCCTCGCAGGCGGTTGGCACGATGCGGGGGACCTTTCTCAGAACCTGCAGAACACCGCCGAATCCGCGTATGCGATGTTCGCGCTGGCCGAGCGGCTTCAGGCGACGGGCGAGAATCCGAAACTGCTGGCCACTCTCCTGGATGAGGCGAAATGGGGACTGGAGTTCGTCCTCAGAACCACGTTCCACGACGGCTTCCGAACCTCGTTCAATATGATGGACCGGTGGACGGACGGGGTCGTCGGGACGATAGACGACATCCACGCCCGGGCCGGCAAGGGGCTCACCATCGACTTCCAGTGTGCGGCCGTCGAGGCGTTGGCGGCTCGAGTGCTGAGAAAGAGCGATCCCTCGCTGGCAGCCCAGTGCGTCAAGTTGGCAGAAGAGGATTGGCGGTTCGGGGTCGACATGCTCGACCACCAGAATTCCACCGCGCGGAACCGATGGATGAGCCAGACCGAGGAGTGCGGCCACGCCGCGCTGGCGAGTCTTGAGCTATGGAGGGCCACCAAGGCGCAAACCTATGCCGACAAGGCGGCCGCCTATGCCAAAGTCATCGTGGACTCCCAGGAGCAGGCGGTTCTCCCCGATCTGCATGTCCCCATCGCTGGATACTTCTACACCGGGCCGGATCGAAAGGATGTGCTTCGCTACGAGCATCTGAGCAACGAGCAGGTTCCCGTCGTGGCGCTAGCCCAGATGTGCTCGGCTTTTCCAAAGCACCCGGATTGGATGCGTTGGTATTCGGCGACGACCCTCTATTCCCGGTACTTCCAGCAAGCGATGGCGCAATTCACCGAGCCGTACGGAATGTTGGGCGCCTCGATCTTTGCCGACGACGAGTACGAGCGATCGGGCGGGAGCCAAGCGCAGCGCGAGAGCTACCGGCGACAGGTGCTGAACGGGGTGAAAGTCGGCGACCATCATTACGTACGCCGATTCCCGGTTTGGTTCGAGTTCCGCGGAAACTTCGGGACGACGCTCAGCCAAGCCGTTGGCTTGGCCAATGCCGCCCACCTCCGAGGCGACTATGAGTTGAGCGCGCTCCTCCTCAAACACCTTGAGTGGGTAATCGGCCGTAATCCATTCGCACAGTCTACGATGTGGGGGGAAGGGCACGACTATGCTCCGCAGTACACCGCCATGTCCGGCGACATCGTCGGTTCGCTTCCGGTCGGCATCCAGACGCACCGCGATGGCGACGCCCCTTATTGGCCGACCGAGAACTGCCACAACTGGAAAGAGGTGTGGGTCATCCCGACCGGCCGCTGGATATGGCTGATGAAGGATCTTTCGGGGCCGGGAAGGATCTCTGGGGAAGCCAAGCCAGGTCAACGGATCACCTTCAAGCAGCTTGAGACTGGAAAAACGACCCGGGTGACTTCTAGTCGGGAAGGTGCGTACAACGCGACCCTAACCGCCGGCGCTTACGAAATCGCGGCGGGGAAGGAGCGACGAACCGTGACCGTTCTGCCCGGAGCGCCGGTCTGGTCGGACGTTCGATCCGGACATGGGTTCGACCTTCGGCTGACCGAAGCCACCAGTCCGACGGGAGAGATTACGATCGAGGCGAAGGTCCAAGGCACCGGCAGGCACACAATTGCGATCCGTTCGCAGAACGCGACGTTTCCTCATCCGAATCAAGAGTTTGTACTCGACGGGAAATCGACAACGATCTTGTGGCACGGCCATGTCGACGTGCTGAACGGGCCATGGGTGGCGGTCGCGATTCCGGACGGTAACATCGATCAGCGGCGTGAGGTAACCGGTTTGGCCTGGCGATCTCGATAGCCTGGTCAGTCAGTGACCCTGCCCACGAAGGCGGCTACCTTTGCCCTGATCGTTTCCTCGCACCCTGGGACGGCAAGCACGTCGCATTCGGAACCCAGAATGAACGGGTGCCCGGCCGCATGCATGCGGGCCTCCAAGTCGACGGCCATATCCTTAACCTGTCCGACGCTTACCAACTCGTCGCTATAGAATCGCTTGCTCGGCAGATTTCCGTAAAGGACCACGTGTTTTGGAATCAGGGCGGCATCTTCCCAAAGGCGGCGCGAACTGCCGAAGGAGAGGACACGGGGTTCGATCGACCCAATGCTGGAGACCATCGAATCGGTCAGTTCGCCACAATCGTGAAAGATCAGGTCGACGTTCAATTCGTCGAGAAGAGCCTTCAGCCGACGGTTCGGCGCCATCGCATAGCGCTCGTAGATGTCCGATCCACCGTCAAGCTGGATCGGGGAGAAGTAGGCGACGTTTGCCGCCGGCTCACAAATGAAGACCGCTTTGGCCCCCGCCTCCGCTTGGGCGCGCAGCCATCGGGCGATCACCCGCTCCGCGAGATCGAGGGCAGACTCGATCAGCGCAATCTCCTCTTCGTCTTCGGCGGTCTCCCCGGAGCCGGAGAGAAATACCGGGGTGATTGGGTCTGACACCAGTTTCGTCATGAGTGAGAACGGGCCGATGCTCATTCCGACTGGCACGAGATCGGTCTCGGTCGCGATGTATCGGAGGGCGTCGCAGGTCGCTGTCATCCTCGCGGTCGGCTGCCACGGGCGGTCGGCCTCAAACCGTGCCAATTGCTCGGGACTCGGGGCCGAACTCAGGTGCCACTGATCGATCTGATCCGCCTGCACGCCAAGCTCCAGGGCGATCGCCTGCTTCTCGATCGTCAGGTCCATCAGAGGAAGTGCGAGCGGGGTTCGATAGCGGTGGGCGGCTTCCGCGATCACTTGTCCCAAGCGTCTACCGTCGTGGAGGATCGCTTGGCGGTCGCCTTTCTCGTGGAGAACCAAATCGGCGCCGATCGGCATTCGAATGCCCGACTCGGCAAGGCTTAAAAAGTAGTCGCGGTCCATAGGCTCAGTATTCCCGAGTTAACAGGGGCGGCAGTCGAATTGTCGAACCAGAACAGCGCCCTCGAGGTTTGTGAGAAAACGGGAATATAGTAAACTAGAATCCTGGGAAGGAGCCGATGAAGACTGCACTGGATTTGCCTGACGAACTTGCACGTGAGATCAAGGTGCGAGCGGCAATGCAGGGGCGAAAGCTGAAGGACGTTATCGCAGAACTGCTTCGTCTGGGCCTGGATGCGCCAACCACAGAAGTGGACCGTCCATCGCCCTTGGCGGTGGTTGACCCCATTTCTGGTCTTCCTACCATAATCTGTCGGATCATCCCACCTAGTGGCGGATCTCTTACTCCAGAGCGCGTAGCTGCTATTTTGTTGGAGCAGGAGGTTTGATGGAACGATGAAGCTCGCCGATACTAACATTTGGCTGGCGCTTGCCTTGTCTGGACACGAACATCACGCCCGAGTTTCCGAGTGGATTCGTCAATTGTCATCCGAGCCCATCGCGTTTTGCCGGATGACCCAAGTATCGACTCTCCGTCTTCTCACAACCAGGGCAGTATTCACTCCGTTTGGAATTCCTCCGTTGTCAAACGGGCAGGCATGGGAAATTTATCGCCGATTCCGGGCCGATAGCAGGGTGGTGTTTGTTCTGGAGCCTCCGGAGTTGGACGACCGGTGGAGAGAGCTGTCCGATGGCCCGTTGTCCTCGCCTAAGCAATGGATGGATGCTTATCTGGCCGCGTTTGCCATTGCCGGAGGGCATCAGTTGGTGTCGACCGACTCTGCCTTTACTGCCATTCAAGGACTCGATCTACTCGTATTGGGTTGACACTGGGTTGAACCCCCTCTTCATAAGTCCAGCGGCAATAAACAAAGTGTAAGCTTCGGTCATTGTGATCGTACCGAACGAAATTGCCGACCGAATTCTCGCTGAGTGCCTCAACCGACCCCAGGCCTACCGCGAACTCCAGTGGCTTTGCGACAACGTGGGAGGACGGACCAGCGGCGCAGAATCGGGTAACCGGGCCGAGGAATGGGGCCATCGCTTCTTTACGAAGTGGGGCTTGGAGAACGTTCGATACGAGGAGTTGCCGGTTACTATATGGAAGCGAGGCTCCGTCGAGGTGGTCGTCACGGAACCGGCCAGTTGGAGCCTGACGGCCATGGCGCACGGCAACGCGCCGTCTGAAGCTGATCTGACCGCCGAAGTGCTTGACGCGGGTCACGCTGAGCGGTGCGACTTCGAGCGGCTAGGGGATGTGGTTCAAGGGAAACTCGTTCTTTGCGACGAGGGGGTCGCTGAGGGTCATCGCGCCCTTCATCGGACCGAGAAACTGAAGTTTGCGATCGAATCGGGAGCGGCCGGTCTGATGATCTTCAGCTCGGCTTCGGGAGGGCTTCCGAGGACCGGCGTCTGCTACTACGGCGAAGCGCCGATCGTCAGTATGGGGATCTCCCAGGAGGACGGAGAGCGGCTCAAGCGGCTAATTGCCGGCGGGTCCAAACCGAGGGTTCGGATTTCGATGCGGAACTCCAACGCGTCCGGGGTGGCCCGCAACGTTCTGGCCGATATCACCGGGTCTGAAAAGCCGGACGAGGTCGTTCTGGCGGGCGGTCATCTTGACAGCTGGGATGTGTCCCAAGGCGCGACCGACAATGGTCTTGGCTCCGCGATCGTGATGGAGATGGCCCACGCCTTGGCGGCCGCCGGCCGCCGGCCCAAGCGCACGCTCCGCTTCGCGCTATGGGCGGCTGAAGAGATTGGCTTGTGTGGCTCGCATGCTTATGTTAAAGATCATGCCAATGAACTTGATCGAATGTGCGGTGTTCTGAACTTCGATATGACCGGTGACCCATACGGATATTGGGTGCCGGGTAGGCGTGAGAAGCACCCGATGATCGCCAGCCTTGCCGACCAACTTTCGGGCATCGGCATGACACAGGAGTACGGCCACAAGGCGGGCCTCCATAGCGACCATCAACCGTTCATGCTCGCCGGCGTGCCGGTCGTGGCGTTGATGGCGAAGCTGGAAGGCGAGGGTGGTCACTACTATCACAGCGTGGGCGATACCTTCGAGAAGGTGTCCCAACCGGCACTCGGGCGGGCCGCCGCCGTTGGCGCCCACACGATGTGGGCGATCGCCGACGCACCGGAACGTCCGTTCGCGCGTCTCACCCTCGATGAGATTGAAAAGATGGTCGACGAAGACGACCTCCGTGAAGCTCTCGAAGCGGAGAAATAGCCGCGCGGGGAGCAGGACGATCCATCGGGACACGGGACAGGCGAATACGGGACAGATCGGAAAGGGGACCTAGCGGATAGCCTGAGTATTAGTCCAGACTCGTAGGGCAAGGTGCCAGTAGTTTGCTACTGGGCCCAGTGCCAGTCGATCGGCTGCTGCTCCTCAGATGGGACTAGCGGCCATATGTGACGGCCAGGTTTTTGGGCCGGAGCGGCCTATATTGTTAGCGGACGTTGCGTAAAGGGCCGTTGCCTGTATAGTGAAACCATGCCAACACTTCCGGCTTTGGCGCGAGGATGGTTTGGTCTGGCAACGATTGCGGTTGTAGTCGTCGGACTATGCTGGATCTACGATTCTCGACGGGCGCCACTACCGGAACCCACCTATCCATCCGAGATCGCGGGGCGTTGGCGCAGCTCGGACGATCGCGAGCTTGTTCTGGATCTTCGATTGCACGGACCCACCCGTGGTCATCTCATAAGCCTTCGCCCCAATAGCGACGTGCCGAAGGACTGGTTCGATCTGATCTGGGAGGTACGGGAAGGGAAGCTCTGCTTTGTGCCGCAGTCGGAAGATGACGATCCCGAACCGGCTTGCTCCGACTACAACGTGTCAGGCAATGCCTTGATCATCCGGCAAGACATCGAGTTTCCGCCAATGTTCAAGGTCCCCGCCGGAACGTACAAGAAGGTCCCAGACGGAGAGTCGATCGAGTTTCCCAAGAAGTAACGTCCTAGGGCCACGTGAAGGTGGAGCATAGGTTCGGCTGGAGGGGGACGGTCGTCGGTGTGTACACGGTGGGCGGGTTGGCCCCTGCGAAGGGGAACTGGTAAACGAGACGGCAGCCGGACAGGTCCTTGCTCGTTTGAACGTCGCCGCCGGTCTTGGACTTGGCGTGACCGTCCAAGAATGAGCAGTTCAAGCGGCCGGCGTGCCGATTGGAAGCGGTGAACGTACGGGCGTGGTCGCTCGCATCCGTCGTGAAGTCGCCGTTGAACGGCTCGATCCAGGAGTCTGTCCTGATCCCCGTATAGTCCTGGCCCCACTTCTCGGTGATCACCATCGTGTCGACCGAGTCCTCGACGCTGCTCAAGTTCAGGCTCTCAGCGCACGAGATCGCCATATAGGATCGAAGGATGTTGGTGAGCCCGTTGTAGTCGGGGCTCGAAGTCGGCATTGCATCGGCAGGGCAAGCCAGAATTCCCTTGCTTTTCACATAGGGCATCATCAGATTCCACCAACGATAGTGGTTTGCCGAGTCGCCTGGCCCGAGGATCTTGGTGTTTCCGGAACGCGAATTGACCCATCCCGACCGGTAGAACATGCGATCGTCGTTATCGGTTACGTACATCTGAAGAGCCAAACCCATTTGCTTCATATTGGACATGCATGCAGTGGCCTTGGCTGCCGCCTTCGCCTGCGAAAAAACTGGGAAAAGCATGGCCGCAAGTATTGCGATGATCGCGATGACGACGAGCAATTCGATGAGAGTGAACGCCTTGCGCATGGGAAGTACCATTATAGAAACGTTTGCGGGCTCCAGCCATCACCTTAATCAAACCTTATCGGCAAGGATGGTGCCAGGCAACACCCTGTCTGTCGAGCTGATCAGGGGCCGGCTGGCTACCAGTTCACGTATGTCTTGGATGAGGTCTTCGGTCAACTCACGCTTCCCCTTCTTTCGTTCCTCACGATCGTAGATGGTCCCCGCCTGGGAATCGCGGCTAAGCACATCTTCGATGGATCGCCAATCATCGATCTCGACCCCTAGAAACTCGAAGATTCCCTCCAATGCTGCGATCGGATCGTTCGTGAGGTCTTCGAACCTGACCGCCGCCAAGGGAACGCTTCGCTCGCGTAGAACGAAGTAGCCTTCCATACAAGTAATCCAGGCAAGTATGCGTATCTGGATCTGGTTCAGTGGAGTGCCCGAACGAACGAACTCGCCGGCAAGGGGCAGCATACGGGACCACCCATTTGCCATCTCGCGGTTTGCGGTCATATCGTAAGGATCCCTATCCATTGGAAACGCGCGAAACAGGGTTGCCATCCAAGATATCGCGTTCCGGTAGAGGAACAAGTGCCGGGCATCGGGAAAGACGCGGGCAACCAGGTCAGCCAAAACGATGACTTCGCTACGCGTCTTGATCGCAACGTGGCTTGGATGGGCGCCCGTGCGAGCCTTGCAGCGCCATCTCGTCGAACTCTCGATCAATGCCGCAAGGGCCGTATCGTCCAACACTCCGGCAACGCGCAGGCTGACCATCTGAGTGAGGTCGTCTGGCTCCGAAAGGCTCTGGACGCTGGGTACTCCCGCCAGCGCCTTGCTGACCAGCGTCGATCCGCAGCGGCCGGTGGAGTGAACGAAGATGAGGTTTCCCGATGGATAGGGAATCTGACGTCCGACCCGGTGGAACGTCTCGACAGGCATCGAAACCAGGCCAATTGCATGTTCGGCTTGAGCCTGATAGTAGAATGGAGCGCCATCGACTGCCGCGGGATCGGCGCACTCGACGAACAGAACGGCGTTGTTTTGGGGATCGAGGCAATAGAGGCTAAAGTTAGGATCGCTAACGATTGTCTCGGGCTCGATGGCGGTGCCGGGGGTTGCCGCGAAGTCGCCTGGTCCGACGAGTCCGATCGGGCGGCTTCGCAGGCGATCCGTGATGGTCAAGCGTCGGGTTAACATCGCGAGGGTCCCTATTCTATCCGCTAGCTAGACTGCATCGTCGTGCATGTGGGCTACGATGGAGGGGATGTACTGCTTGTCCGGCACAGACCGTCCATGGCTTCGTCGCCTTGATCACCTGATCTGCGAGGTGCCCGACATCGAGGATGCGTTCGAGCGCTTCGTGGACCTTGGTTTCCCGGTGGCATGGCCGATTGGGAGGTTCTGGCCGTCTGGTCGGACAGCAGGCGTTGCCCTAGGTGGAATCAACCTGGAATTCCTCCAATCGGACATGGGGGCGCCTGAGGTTGCGTGTATTCAGACGCTCGTATTCGAACCAGTAGAACTGGAAATCGCTGCCGCGAGACTTGGCGAACTGGGAGTTCCGATGCGGCTTGCCGAGAAGCGAGAGGGCAATTCGGAGCTACTCCGGCTACGAGGCTTCACCGATCGAGAAGCCGAGGTGGAGCAGTTGATCTGCCGCAACGCTTACCCTGAAGGAGAGATCCCGATCGATTTCTTCCTTTGCGAGTATGTGCCTCCGTTGTATAAACGATTAGGTCCCCAAATGTTTCCGGCCTTGGCTCCGCTCGTGGAGGTTGAGATATCTACGCCGAATCCAGCAACTGACTGGATGCAGATCAACGCGCTTTTCGGGTTGCCAGAGGCGAAGCGCGGAGTGGAGCTAGTCTTGAGCGAAGAACCGGGCGAACGGGCGGAGGTGACAGCGATTCGGTCGGACCGCGGACCGCTCGACTTGGAAGGCTGGCCGTCTCGTTTTCAATTCGTGTGAGGGATCGTAGCCGTTGCCAAGTCGCGTATAACAAGACATGGTCGTCGCCGCACTTGCATTTGCCCAGTTTCAGATCTCCAGCACGATCGAGGCGAAGCTGAAGCACGAGTTGAGCGGACTGAAGGGAGTTGCATTCAGTCGCGATAGCGACACTCTGGTCGTCCGGTATCGCACCCACATCGTTCACGTCCAGCGGCAGACCAAGATGAAGCCGGTTAAGCGAGAGCACTTACCTGAAGAACAACCAACTCTGACCGGGTTCAAGCTGGAGACGTACGACTTCGATCACAAGGCGACGGACCCTCCGAGGTTCGAGCAAGCAGTGCGCACCAGTGCGAGTTACCTCAGAGACTACGGTTCATGGAAGATGGACTCGGTCGACCGACAGATCGAGGATGCGGACCGTGCCCGGTACTATTATCTCGAATGGGGAAACCGGGCGGATCCAAAGGTGATCGCGGCGATTCGGCGAGCGCTGGAGTCCGGCACTCGCCCAATCGGCCATCAGACTTCGCGTTGACGGCCTAGAGTCGGATCGCGAGTGGACCGTAATCGACCGGATCGGTTTCGGCTCGCAATATCCGGCCTTTTTCGTCGAGCACCGCCAAACGGGCTCGCCCGAAGTCGGGCCGTACGTCGCACTTTCCGAGGCCGATCATGCAGTGCTTGCCGCCGGGCAGATCGACGACCGCAATCGCGCCGCCGGTCGCCAAGTCGATCGTCGTTCCCTTGTAGGTTAGGCGCCGTCCACTCACCTCAAAACCGGCCTGCTTGCAGAGCGGCGCCAATGCGGGTAGCGATTCCGGCGAGCCGACCACGAACATGCCATCCAGATCCTGAGGCAGGGAGTCCATCACGTCACTTCCACGCAGTCCTTTCATTGCATCGGGGGTTAGGCGTCCCAGATAGACCCGATCACGCTCAAAGCTGCGCAGCGTGATTGCCGGCTGGCCGATGTTGCCATGCCGGGGGATGATCTGCCAGGGGTCGATCGCCACAACCGTGGGCCTCGTCGGGCATGGCATGGTGAATCGTCCGTTCTGCTGTGGGTCGATGGCGACCCGGAAGAGGCGCTTGCTTCCGTCGGCAAACTCGGCGACCGCGTCGGTGTCGATTCGGTACGACTCGCCTTTGAACGTCACCTGGCCCGTGAAAACGCCGTTCTCCCAGTTGCCAGAACTTAGGGCGAGGTTCGGCAAGCCAGGGCGACGTACCCATTCGTCGAAAAACCAGGTCAGTTTGCGCCCCGCGACTCGATCGACGACCGCCTCGTAGTCCTCCCAACTTCCGATATGTCCGCGCGGGTTGGATCGAATCCACTCGCGAAGGGTCTTGAGGAAGATATCGGTACCCAGTTCGTCCTCCAGAACCTGGAGAACGTATGCCCCCATTTGGTAGCCGAGAGCGGTCGCCGCCGGCCCGATATCTTGACCCGACCGGGCGAGTGGAGCAGTGTCGAAGATCGGATTGTAGAAACTGGAGGCGGCATAGGCCCGTTTCCGTTCCTCGCGATTCCCGATCGGATAGTCGCGCCGGAAGACCACCTGCGAATAGTCGGCGAAGCTCTCGTTCCAGATCGACGCCAGGTAGTCGTTGTTGATGATGCCGCCCCACCATGTGTGGGCCGGTTCATGGGAGTCCTGGAATGGAAGACGCCCTGCCGGATACGTGGCGAACGAGTACCCTTCGAGGGCGCCGACGCCCTGTCTGAACTGGCGGCTGTCGATCGTCGTCCAGCATTTGAACGGGTAGGGACTGAACGTCTTGGAATAGAAGTCCACGACCTCTGCGTTATCTGCGTTCTGGGCGTGCATCGCCTCCTCGGTCGCAGTGGCGCTGATCGTGGCGTATTGACGGCCCCCGATTGTGTCGACGGCCCGCTTGTAAGGGCCAGTGGTCGCGCTGATCCACACGACCGGCAAGCTCATGTGGTACTTCGTGACGCTCTCGTCCCCCACCACCTTCGAGGAGACTTCGTCTCCCTGTGCCAACGACAGCCAGGATTTCGGCGCGTGCATCGTGATGTCGTAGGCGGCAGGATGCCGCGCGATCATCGGGTACCAGACCGTGCCGGAAAGGGTCGCTTCGGTCGGGCCGATCACGTTGCGGAATCCCGGCTTGTCGACGGTGCCGGCGTACCGGATGGTTAGAACTTGGTCTCCACCGCCCGCCGAGACGGCGACGATGCCTCCAGACTGAACGAATCGCAAAGGTCGATTGGACGGGTCGGAGATGCTTGATACCGTAAAGGTGGGTGAGAGTCGGAAGAAGAAGTGAGGGTAGCCGGCCGAGACGCGAGCCGTTCGAATCGTGTCCACGACCGAGACGCGATGGGCCGGAAGGTCGAACGAGACGTCGAACGTATGGGAATCCAGCCGGACGCCAAAGTTGTCGCGTTCCGGAATGTATTTGAGTTTGCCGGCCGGAGTGACCTGAAAAAGAAGCTCGCCCATGTCCTCGGCTAGGATCGGCGTCGTGAACACGATGTAACGCGCAGATCCGTCTGGGGGCTCCAGCGCTTTCGCATGCCAGCCCAGAGATCCGGCGGCATACCCTCCCCCTGTACGAAGTATCCCGAAAGGACTCCTAGATACTGAATCAGCCAGGAACGCATTCAAACCAGATACGTTGCGGGACTGGGCGAGGGCATCCAGGCGATCGATCGGTGCCTGAAAGGACAATGGGAGGAATAGGGGCAACATCACTAAGCTCCCATTCTAGCGCGCGCAAACAGCGACTAAGGACCGATTTCGATGTGAAGGGTCACGTGCAACTCATCGGCCTCAACCAACACGGTCTCGCCGACCTTGGCGAACAGGGCTTGGGCTGCCTCGTTCTCGCCCATGATCGTCGCCTTCCAGTCTTCTACGCCGACGTTGACGCACAAGCGTTTCAGCTCTTGGAGCAAGGTAAAGCCGATCCCCTTTCCCTGCCAAGCATCTATGACCACAATAGCCACTTCGCCTACTGACGGGTTGTTAGGATCGCGATGAAACCGGGCGACTCCGATGCCGTCAAGTTCCCGCCCGTCTTCGTCGACGCTTGCCGCCACCACAGCAATATGGTTCCAGCCGTCGCAGGAGAGAAGGTGGTCCAACTCGCTGTCGGTCAGGGTCGTTCGAGCGCTCAGAAACCGGCGATAGCGGGTGATTGGGCTGAGTTCCTGTATGCCGATCACCAGGTAGGGACGATCCTCCTGCCGAATCTGCCGAATGCCATACCGCACGCCATCGGTTGTTCGGAGGATGATCATGGATGAAAGAAGCTCGTTGCTTGAATCGGACGGTATCGGAAAACGCTCAGTGCGTGACTTCAAGTGAGTCCTTTGCATCGCGAGTCCGGCCGTCTCGTTCGTAACGAGCCAGTTTGGTGGACAAGCGTCTAACGACCTCCGACTGCTCTATGGCGAGGTTGTGCCTTTCACCTGGATCCTTTATCAGGTCATATAGCTGGTCTTCGGGCGAATTGCCAAGCTCGGTCGCCGTCGTCGGTTCGAAAGCTGCTCCCTTGCTTGGCCGAATGTACTTCCACTTGCCCTCGCGGATCGCCAACGATCCGGCGTATTCGACATAGTCCTCGCGCCCGACCTTCGAGTGGCCGAGTAGGACTGGCAGCAGATTGAAACTGTCGGGCGCATCTTCGCTCTCCAACTGCTGGCCGGTCAGGGCGGCGAACGAAGCGAGGAAGTCCACCTGGGACACGACCGCATCGCTGACACCCCGTTTCGCGTGGCCGGGCCAGCGGACGATCAAAGGCTGTCGCGTGCCCCCTTCGAACATGCTGTACTTGCCGCCACGGAATGGCCCGGCCGGCTTGTGGTCGCCAAGCAGTTCGACCGCTCGGTCCTGATATCCGTCGTCGATCACCGGCCCGTTGTCGCTGCTGAGGATGACGAGAGTGTTCTTTGCGAGGCCCAGGCGATCGAGGGTTTCGAGTATCTTGCCCACCGTCCAGTCCAATTCGACGATCACGTCGCCGCGCGCGCCCATCCCGGTTTTGCCGACGAAACGGCTATGCGGAACACGGGGAACGTGGATGTCATGCGTCGCAAAGTACAAGAAGAACGGGTTGTCCTTATTCTTTTCCAGGAACTCGATAGCCTTGTTGGTGAACAGATCCGCGCGATCCTCGTCTTTCCACTGTGCGTCTTTGCCGCCCACCATATAGCCGATGCGCGGGATGCCGTTGACCACCGCTTGGTTGTGGCCCGCACTCGGTTTCATCTTGAGTTGGTCGAGTTCCATGTCGCCCGTAACCTCGCCTGGGAACGCATGCTTGTAACTGACGTGAATCGGGTCTTCTTCGACTAGCCCCACCACCTTCTGGTTTTCCAAGTACACACACGGAACGCGGTCTCCGGTGGCGGCCATGATGAACGAGTAGTCGAACCCAACTTCGCGTGGTCCAGGCGTGACCTCTTCGTTCCAGTCCTGCTCTCCGCCCTTCTCCCCGAGGCCGAGGTGCCATTTTCCGACGATTCCTGTCGTATAGCCGGCCTTCTTGAAAACGTCCGGAAGGGTCGCCCGATCGGTTGGGACGATAAGCGCGGCATCTCCGGGCAGCACTCCGGTGCCCGGCTTGCGGAACGCGTAGCTGCCGGTCATGACCGAGTATCGGGAGGGGGTGCATGTCGCCGAAGAGGAATAGGCGTTGGTGAAGCGCATGCCTTGCCGAGCTAGTCGATCGATGTTCGGTGTGTGAACTCGCTTCGCCCCGTAGATGGAGGTGTCGCCATAGCCGAGGTCGTCGGCATAGATGAAGACTACATTGGGCGGAGTCGGGGCTTTTGCGTGTCCCATTGCTAGCATCACGCAACCTAGGGCAAGGGAAGTGAAGGTAATCCGGCAGATCTCCATCGGTCCAACCACATTATAGGCATGCGTCCGGAGTGATCGGCCAAAGATCCGCTGGCTAGAGGTATTCGCTCAGTCGGTATTGGACCGAAGCTTTCGGGACCAACTCAACGCAGTTTGATGTCAGCAGCCAGTGCCAACGTTCTGGAAAGAGCGGTTCGACTTTGTCGCCGACTCCGTCGGTCAGGACGATGACGACATCCGGATAGGGTAACGGCTCGGTGTCACGCTTGCTCGGCAGCGAGCGAACGCGTAGCCAGGCCTCTATGGCCGCAAAGCTGGTGCCGCCTCCGCCCTTGACCTCCGTTTTGGCGAGATCCAACCGATATACTCTGGTATCGAAGGAGCACAACTCGACCTTGAACTTCGCCCGCATCAGAGAACGGGCGAGCCCAAAGAATCGATCCTTGTAGTCCCAACAGGACCCGGACGTATCCAGGAAGAAGAAGCAACTCTGAGTCTTCGGCACCTTGGCCGAGGGATCGGGCATTGGAGACGGCAACACCAATTCCTCGACCGCCATCAGGCGACGTGGCGGGTTTACCCAGCCTTCGGTTATGCGATCGGCTGACTTGAATCCCAACCGGTTTCGAATCAGCCACTCCCATGGAACCTTCTCCGGAGGTACCGGATTCACTTGACACCATGCCCCAAGGGTTTCGGAACCGGCTTGGGCCGATCGTCCATCGGCTCCAAGCAGCGACTTGATCTCGTTGGCGAGCAACGGGCTGACCCTCGCAAGGTGTGCATTCAACTCCCTGGATCCCCTTCTGCTGGTAAGGGAGCCTGATGGGCCCGGCTCGAATAGGTGCTCGTCGATCAGCCGCATCAGATGCCAGTCGACCTGTTTGAGCAGGAGTTCGTAGTACTGCTCCAGGGTCAAATCGGCGGCGGGCCGCAGCTTCCCCCTCAGCGGGAATACCGTGTCTACCCAGCAGGCCGACTCCCAGTCGATCAGGAGCTCACGCCGGAATCCAAACCGTGATACGAGGAGATGGTTAACGACCAGGTCGGCGGCGATATTGGCCGCGATGTCGCTTTCGAGTCCAATCGTCCGGAACCCGTGATTCAGGACGACGTGCAGCATTTCGTGGCAGACCACGAATTCTCGCGAGTAGGGGTCCAGTCGTCGATAGAAATCGGGGTTGAAGAGAAACCGGAGAGGCGCCCCTTTGCTGTCGAAGGCAATAGCTGCTGTCTCGATCTGCTCGGTGAACACGGGGCGACCGACCTCCCACAAAACGCGGAACAGCTCGTGAAACGACTCGAGGCGTCGGGCCAGGGCAGCAAAGTCGAAGTCGGTGGGCTGGTCAGGTTCCACCGACGACCCGTCCGTAGGGATCCATCTTCGCGATCTCGTCGTCGAGCAGTTCGTCTGAGACCGATACCAAGATCGGTTGGGAATCCGATTCGATCCTGATCTTGTGGTTCTTAACGAGCGCTGCTGTCTGCCTGCTCAACGGGTTCTGGTCACCCAACCGCAGGCAGCCGATCACCGCGTTCCGAAATTCGGGCACGCTATCGCTGTATTTCACCACCGTATCGAGCACCTTCATGTCCGGAAGCAGGGACATGATCCGCTCTTGTCCGAGAAGCGGAAGGAAGAAGACGCATGCGGCAGGACTTCCAAGGACATGGTGGAGTGCCTGAGGTCCGGTCTCGGGATCCAGCAGCAGCTCTTCCGCGCCCTTCTTGTCTCCGGAATCCAGCAGACGCTTCAATCGGTCGAATACAGGGCCCTCGTCGATCATCTGAAGGAACTTGCGGACGTTGGCCTCGCCCGGAAGCACGTCGCGAACCGGACCCTTCATGAGGGCGATCCGGACGGCGTATTCGAGCCTTCGAGGCGACACCTTTCTTTGGGCTTCCGCAGTCTGGTTATCCCACCACTCCAATGCGGCACGGCCGGCGCTACCAAACTCTTTGATGAAGTAAGCGGGACAAGGGCGATACGGAACGTCGATTCGGACATGGAAACGGTCGAGTTGGGCCGGATCGAGCTGTTCGGCCTCGTATTCGTCCTTTGCCGGGTTGATCGCCGCCCAAATTGCCCGGAGCCTGTTGAACCGGTGTCCATTGACGCTGTGGAACTGCAGCAGTTCGAGGGCCGCATTTCGAACTTTCGAAGGGGCCCGGTTGAACTCGTCGATGAAGATTGCGTCCACTTGATCGTCGACAAGCTCTGGGCGTCGAATCAGTTCAAGGACCGTCTTTCCGTCCTTTCGCTTGATCGGCCGAGGCACGCCGACGAAGTCGACCCAGGGGTCCATGGTTGCCCCGCTAAACACGAGAAGGTTCAGCCCAGCGGTCGCGAACGCCTGCCGGACGAGCGTAGTCTTGCCGACGCCGTGCTTCCCTTCGAGCAGGACATTGAGCCCGTTCTGGATGCAGAATTGCAGCTTGGCGGGGTCTACCAGCGGGATGGGTGCATGAGCGCGTGACCACATGATTCTCTGCAGATTACTGGACGATTGTCGATATGAAAAGAGGAAAAGATGTGGATTTTAAGTTCCATATAGTGGATAACCGACGACTGTTTTCCCGCATGTGTGACTGGCTGGGACCAAGATGGGGATAGCGCTCTCGGGTCGGTTGTCTGGGCAAGTCGAGAGGGCATGAAGCGCCCCGATCATCCCGGTAACCAGTGCTAACATACGGACAGCTGATGTGTGGTGATCCATTTCGTTGAAGATTGTCAATATTCGCGCGACGATGGCGTTTCTTGGCCCAGACAGCGCGCCGTTTAGGACCGGCTTGGGTTTGGCTGAGGCTGGCAGCTGCAATGCCTTAGGATTGGGTTGCCTATGACTGGAACACCGAAATGGGACCTGGTCGCGCTGGGCGAGGTGATGCTTCGCCTCGATCCGGGCGAGGGGCGGATCCATACGACCCGCACCTTCACCGCGTGGGAGGGGGGTGGAGAGTACAACGTCGCGCGCGGACTCCGGCGGACCTTCGGGAAGCGCACTGCCATCGTAACGGCGCTTGCCGATAACCCAGTGGGACGGCTGGTCGAGGACCTGATGCTCCAAGGTGGCGTCGCTCTCGATTATCTCAAGTGGTTCGACTACGACGGCGTCGGCCGAGCGGTACGGAACGGCTTGAACTTCACGGAACGGGGGTTCGGGGTTCGTGCCGCGCTTGGATGCTCGGATCGGGGGCATACGGCGGTTTCCCAACTTATTCCCCTCGACTTCAGTTGGACCAAGATGTTCTGTGACGACGGGGCTCATTGGTTCCATACCGGAGGTATCTTCGCTGCTCTCTCGGAGACCACCCCGGAGGTAGCTCTCCAAGCCATGAAGGAAGCAAGGAAGAACGGGACGCGCGTGTCCTACGACCTGAACTATCGACCGTCGCTCTGGAAAGGAACGGGCGGGTCGGACAAAGCAAAAGAGGTCAACCGCGCACTCGCTCCCTACGTCGACCTTTTACTTGGGAACGAGGAAGACTTCACTTCGGCGCTTGGGTTCGAGGTGGATGGAGCCGACCTTTCGAATGGCCGGCTCGACGAAGCTAGCTACGTAAGGATGATCGAGCAGGTTGTTTCAGTGTTTCCGAATATCTCGATGGTAGCCACCACTATGCGGGTCGCTTCTACTGCGTCGAAGAACGATTGGGGCGCCATCCTCTGGACGCCCAGCGGGGTATTTCATGCCACTCCACGTCCGGGATTGGAGATTCTTGACCGGGTCGGAGGCGGCGATTCCTTCGCGTCCGGGCTGATCTATGGTCTTCTCGAAGGGAAAGATCCCCAGTGGTGCGTCGATTGCGGGGCGGCCCACGGCGCACTCGCGATGACCACACCCGGCGACACAAGCATGGCGACCCTTGGCGAGGTGCTGAAGGCGATGAAGGGCGGTACGGCACGAGTGGATCGATGAGCCGAGGCGAAGTGCTGACATGGTTGAAGCGAGAGCGGTTGGTTCCGGTCGTGCGTGCCCCTTCGATCGGAGCGGCACTACAGATCGTGGATGCCCTGCTCGAAGGTGGGATTGCGATCGTCGAGGTCACGATGACGGTACCCAACGCGATCGAGGCGATCCGGGAGGTGGCGAAGCGCCATCCGAACGACGTTCTGATCGGTGCGGGAACCGTCCTCGATGCCGATACGGCAAGGGTCTGCGTGGAGGCGGGAGCACGCTTCATCGTGAGTCCAGTCGTCGACCTACCTACGATTTCATACTGCGTCGAAGCAGGCGTGGTGGTTGCTCCCGGTGCTCTCACTCCGACCGAGATCCTGTCCGCCTGGCGGGCGGGATCGGATATCGTCAAGGTCTTTCCTTGCGACGCGGTTGGCGGACCTGCGTACTTGAAGGCGATTCGGGCGCCGCTGCCTCATATCCCGTTGATGCCGACCGGAGGCGTGACGCTGGAAAACGTGACGGACTTCTTGCGCGCCGGAGCGGTCGCCGTCGGCGTTGGCGGGAATCTCGTAGACACGAAGCTGTCGCGAGAGGATCTTGTTTCGAGGGCAAAAGCGTTCGTCGATCGCGTCCGAACCGCTTGATTTCGCGGCATAAGTTTCTTGTAGATCAACACGTTTTGAAGTACAGTTAGTCCTGAATTTAACCGTAAATTATGAGGACGACCATTCGAGACATTGCTGCGGCGGCCGGCGTTTCGGCCATGGCGGTGAGCGCAGTTCTGAACGGTACTGGGAGGAACGTGAAAGTGAGCGCCGAAAAGGCGGAACTCATTCGACGCCTTGCTGGCGAGATGCGGTACCAGCCGAATATCCTGGCGCGTTCGCTCCGCAATCGGCGAACCGGCATGGTGGGCGTGGTGTTCCAGCATTTCGATCGGCTCGGCAGCGAGAAGCCGTATTACCCTCAACTCCTCAACGGCGTGATGTCAGCCCTCTTTCCCGAAGATGTGGCACTGGCCTTGTGCCCACGACTCGTCCTCGGAGGCGCCGCCGGATCGATTTCGGATGGCCGATTCGACGGCGTGCTCTGGTGCCGGCCGGACTTTACGGAGGCGTCCCTCGAGGAGATTCAGAACTCAAGTATCCCGGTCGTGATGATGCATGCCCCTCCCGGATCGGTGCCTGGCGTGCCGACGTTCTGTGCCGATAATGAAGGCGCGATGAGGATTGTTTTGAAGCACTTGGTCGGACTCGGCCATCGTCTGATCGCCTTCGTCATCGATCCGATCAACGAGCACACCGTCGAAGGCATCGCTCGGCGCGATGCCTTTATGCACGCGGCTTTCGCTGTGGGAGTGGCGCCGGACGTACTCGTTTGGGGCGACGACTGCAGCGCCATTACCGAATACTCCAGCGACCGGCCGCCTCATACCGCCCTTGTGTGCTTTAGCGACACGGTGGCCGGGCAGGTCCTTACCGCTTGCGAGCGCTACGAGGTATCGGTTCCCAGAGATCTTTCAGTTGTGGGCTTCGACTCAGGCTCGTTCTGCGAGAACACAAGGCCGCGCCTTACGTCGGTGCATCAGCCAGTTGAGAAGATGGCGTACGCGGCCACCCGGCACCTACTGGCACTCATCCGCGAATCAGCGGAAGGGAAGATCCCCGCGCCGATCGTGTCGTCCATTTACGATTGCGGACTCGACATAAGAGAGTCCACTGCAGCTCCGCGCATTCCATGAAAACACCCTATTTCAACGCTCACCACTCGCCGATCGGGGCTTTCGCCTCGTTCACATTCGGAATCAAGGGTTCGAGATGAGGGTTGGGACTTGAGCTAGCCGGTCCGGCGAATGAAGCAACATACGGCGGCGTGGAGGATCGCCAACCGGGGCGGTTTCAGGCTCTACCGTTCTTCGATTCTCCCAACGTCGAGGCGGAAGACTACGACGTCGAGGGCTTGAGCGACAATCGCTACGATCAGGCTGTTTCGATATTTCCGGACTCCTTGATCGTTCGCGAACTTGGGGTGGCGGTTGATACCTGGCACGCAGGAGACATGATGGTGCAGGTGTTCTCGCCCCCGCGATCGAAGCCCTTGTCTACCCGTTCGTGGCGGGCCCTCCCGAAACCCACGCGCCCTTGGTCTCCACCTTGGCCCGGCACTTCGAAGCAGTGCTTCGACCCGGTATCTGCCGGTTCGAAGACGGCGGATGGCGGCTGAGTTCCACCAGCGGAAACTCCTGGCTATCGAAGATCTACCTCTGCCAGTTCGTGGCCGAGCGGATCCTGAACCAGTGTCCAGACCAAGCGGCCGTTAAAGCGCACGTCGGATGGTTGCTCGAAGCCGACAACGCCTATTTCGCGTGGAGCGACCAGATGCTGTGGGGTAAAGCGGTCGGCAGCCGCTACTATCCACGAGGGGTCACGAGCGTGCTGTGGCTGTCCAGTTCCGACCGGCCCATCGAAATATTGGGCGACTGCTTGTAGTACCGTCCAACTAGTTGGTCGACGCCACGCCGGTCTTCACATCGAGGCTCCACGGTTTCGGTTCGGGAAGCCAGAGCTTGCCCTGGCCGATCTGCAGAGGCATCCAAAGATATCGCGAGTCCCATTGCTGGCTCGGCTTCCAGATGTCGCCCATAAAGATCACCGTCGTGGTCTTGCGGCCGCCGACCTTCACCATCATCGTCGACTGCGCTCCGTAGGTTCGGGTTTCGGGCGGCGCGATGTCCTTGAAGTCCGGCCACGGACCCTCCAAGGTGGGAGACGCCGCATAGAGATTGGGATTCGGCGCCCAGCCGGTCATCCGTGACCCGATCAGATAGTAGAGCCCGTCGTAATGGACAAGACCACCCCCTTCGAGAGGGGCGTGGATAAAGCAGACTTCCTTCTCGACGCTCAGATAGTCGTCCGAAAGCTTGGCGATGTAGAACCCGCCGGTTGGGCGGCTCTCAAAGATCAGATAGGCGGATCCGTCGTCGTCGATGAACTGCCCGATGTCGCGGCTCTCCTGTCCGAGCGGCCGAAAACTGGTCACAAACGTGTAATCGCCATCCACCCGGTCGCACACGAAGACCCCGACCTTGGCGACTCGATAGCTATGATCGTCGAGGTGGACGTACATCACATATTTGCGTGTTTTGGCGTTGAAGTACACCTTGGGACGTTCGAGTACGAATCCGGCGCCGAGGTTGGCGGGATCGTCGGTATGGAGGACCTGCCTGCGAAACCGCCAGTGGGTCAGGTCGTTCGACGAGTAGCAGGCGACATACCGCTTGTCCCTCGCGTTGTCCGCAGACCGGTCCTCGCCGAACCAATACCAGGTGTTGCGCAATTTGACGATTCCACCGCCATGGGCTTGGATGTGCTTCCCTCGGTTATCCAGCCAAGGCTCGCCTGGGCGGATCACGTTAGCCGCCTTTTCGGATACTAGTGCAGCCAACGCGGTTGACGTAAGCAAGGGAATTGTGAGGAGGACTGAGTTCATTTGGAGCCTGTCTCGTATAAGCAGCCTCCCCTCATGTTACATCGAACCCTCTCTGATCCAGTTGCACGTCTGGATGGCCGCCCGTAGGATCGCGCAAAGTCGTTCTTTCCAGGCGGACGGGCATTTATCACCCCCCGTACTCTTGCGTCGGCTGCGTCTTCGCATGCCCCAAGACCTAGGCTTTTCGAATCGGCTCTCACTCGCGAAGTAGGCGGCGGCATGGTGCTTGGAGAAAATGTCATGCAGAGGGCCCAAAGGAAGGGCAATCGCCAGGTAGGCGTTGGGCATTCATGGCGACCGGTAACAGGAATCTAACTTGAAACCGTAGTTTCGAACCGGCTCATTGGGCGTCTCTTTGGGGGAAGCTGTCAAAACAGATTCGTGGCAAACAGATGATGATTACGACGTTGGCAGCGCTTGCCCTATCGCTGGGCTCTCAGACGAGAATCGCTCCGCGACCGAACGGTCAGGCGTTGACCGATTATCTGGCCAAGCATCCGTGGGATGTCTCGACTCGAGGACCGATGTTGGTTGTCGATCCTGGTTTGGTTTGGTCTTCTAGCGTCGACGGTGGCCTTCGGTCTTTCGACCGAAAGGAGTTCGCGCTTGGAAGCCTGAGCGTGATCGCCCCGACCGAAATGGTCTACATCGATGCGAGCTTGAAAGAGCCGCCGAATCTGTACGACGGTCTCCCGCGAACGGACAAGGTCTTCTACCTCATGTCGGTACTAGACGCCGACCAATGGAAGATCGCATGTACTAGCGGCGTCGGTTTGGCCGATCTCCGTCAGGATCAGAAGGCGGTCCTCCGATCGATCCTGCCTTCGCAGTTCACATATGACAACGAATTGGTCGGAAAGGGTAACTCGCTCCTCCCGAACCCCAACTCGCCGGCGAAGGCTACGTTGTCACCAGAGGAGGAACAGGGAGTTCGCCTACATTTCTTCCAAGATGTGGAGCTGGGAGTCAAGCTTCAAAACGGTGGGTTTTCTGCCGTTAGCGCCCAACTGGGAGACCGTCACTTGGTGGGTAAGCCCTATCTCAGGCGTTCGGATAATGCCGTCGAAGACCAGACGACGCTTTACGGCGTTCAAATCCGCAAGGTCTTGGATAACCGGCTCAAACCTTCCGACCTGAACTACAAGTCCAAAGCACTCGACGTTCCGGTCCCACTTGTCAAGACCGCGACGATCGGCGAGGCGTGTCATGCGGTCGGGGCTGCCTGTGGACTAAAGCTCGTCGCGGACGTTCGAATCAGTGGGCTGACCGTTGCCGGCTACGGCGAATCGGCCCGAGCAGGAGATATCTTGCAGGCGATCGCTTTGAGCGTCACCGGGACGTTCCGCAAAGTTGGCGAGACCTACGTCCTTACGAGCGACTTAGAGGGTATCGGAGTCAAGCGGCTCAGAATCGACGCCTGGAAGAGCGACCTAGAGGGCCAAACCAGGCGACGCGTCCAAGAGTGGAAACGGACGATCGGGGGCAAGGGCGGCTCGCGTAGCATCGCCATGCGAACCGGTGGGGCGTTGCCGATTAACGACGCGATGGCGAAGTTCATGAGCGACTACCATGAGGACGACGGTTCGAAGACGTTGCCGGCGAGCCAACTGCCTCCCGAATGGCAGGCGGTCTTGAACAGCGGGACGTCGCATTTCGCGAATACGCAATTGCGGACGGACGTCGCGTTTCCGTATGGGGAAGTGTTTTGGAACTTCGTCCTGCCCGACGGCAGGCCGCTCGAGTGGGAGGAGAGCCTCGGACACGTCCAGGAATTGACACACGATCGCGGTCCGGCGCCCGACTATCTTTCGAAATCGGAGTTCAGGACGATCGAGCTTCGTTCCGGTTCCTCGGCAGCGGCATTGTTCAAGACCGACGATCTGTCGGTCGCGGCGAAACTGCCCGAACTTGCGGCGTCCCACGGATTTGAGGAGGTCTGGATCCAAACATGGAGTGGGGAATGCTTGAAGGAGGTCCTCAAGAAGGCGAGTGCGCTCCACCTGCGGGCTCGCCTGGTCCTTAAGCCGTGGGAAGTCCCGCACGGCAAAAGGACATCCAAGCCTGACAGGAACATCTTGGGGCAGACGTCGGTGCAGGCCGAGAATCTGTTTGAGAACTCGTTCGATTGGGTGGAAAGCTCTCCGATCTGGGGCCGGCCTCCGATCGGCCCGGGCACCCTTATGGCGCCGGATGACCCTTCGCGCGATGCTATCTGGCATCAGCTAATAGAGCTGTCCAAGACGGATGGATTGAGTGGCGTTGTTTTGTGCGATACCGAGCCGAGGGGCTATGAGCCGAAAAACACGATCTACTATTTCCACGTTTCCGGCCATTTCTTGGACCTCGGGTACACCGCGCCGCAGCGCGAGCAGTTTCTCACCGAGAATCAGGTTGATCCGGTCGACATCGTCGATCGGCGAATCTTGAACTACGACAAGCTAGATCTGAGCCTGCCTTTCTTCGGCGATCCGAGGAATGTGGCGGTGGATCAACCGTCCGGGAGCCTCGGAAAGTGGAATCGGTTCCGTGCCGAGATCAACAAGCGTGCGATCCAAGAACTGACAAGCCGCATGACGCCGCCCATCCTGGCTCAGCCTCGCCAGCAATTTCGGGACACTCTGACCCTCGATGGCGTGCAAGTGCTTCCCTGGGATAGTCGATCGGAGTTTCCCGAAATCACCCATCAGGAATCCCTGCAAGAGGAGGCCGACAATGTGCCGGATAATGGCTTCTGCCTGTGGCAATTCGGTCATCCTGTGGACCCTGCGATCAGGCCGCGAATGCGCGACAACATCCTCCGCCATATGAAAGACGCAAAGGGCATGCTCGCCTTCGACTTCTCTTCGGTATCTGAAAAGGAGGTTCAAGAAGTATTGGATCAGTGGTTTAGGAAGGGATAGGCGTTAGGCCAGGGCCTCACCGCCGGATTCCTTCTTCCTTCCACACCTGGTGAACCAACTCGTACCGCTTTAGCTCCATACCGGTGTACACGCAGTTACTGGTGCTGAAGATGTAGCCGGGCGCCTTCATGCCGTTTTGGAGCGCGTATCGGGCGCTCTCGATGCATTCCTCGTCCGTGCCGGTTTGAAGCTTGCCGCAGTCGACATTTCCGCAGAGGCAAACTTGGTCGCCGACCAGGCGAACCACTTCGGCCATGTCGACCCCGCCTTGGGGGTCGAGCGAGTGGAGCGCGTGCGGCTTGCAGCCGACCAGCCGGTCCAGAATCGGCATGATGTTACCGTCCGTGTGCTTGATCACATAGAAACCCATGTCTCGATAATCCTTCACGATCCTGTTCAGGTGGGGAGTGATGAAGCGGTCGAACCAGGGCATCGGAAGGAAACTGCCGGTGTTGAAGCAGTAGTCCGCGCAAAGCGCGAAGCCGTCGAGTACGCCATGTTCTTTTAGGCGCTCTGCGCGGCGAAGGTGCCAGTCGACACTTCGGATCGCGTCTTTGTCCACCTCTTCCGGATACTCAAGCATACGGATGCTCATGTCCTCCATTCCTTGCCCGTTCGGAATGGCGAAGGTCGGGTCGCCGTGGAACATCAAGTAGTACTTGCCGTTGTCGAGGGCGCGGATCTCGTCGAGGAGCCGCATCTCCTCTTCGACTCCACCCGGGTTCGGGTGGACGAAGATAGCGTCATGCTCATACCGTTCGGCAGTGTCGAAGAAGATTTTGGCGATCTCCTTGCGATGCAAGCGGCGCTCGGTCTCCGTCATCTGCTGCCACTGGGAGTACTCCCGGTGGCTCGGATGCACCTTGCCGAAGGCTTCCATCGTCAGGAAAAATACGAGTTCGAAGTGGGGAACGCGTCCCGGTATCGGTCTTCGTTCGAGAGCGGCGATGAAGCGTTCGCGAGGCGTGAGCTCAGTCATTGTTTCTCACTCCATTCGGGGTGTTCAGGGTTGGCTGGAGGAAGTTCGGAAAGACGTCGGTCACGAGTTCATTGACGATTTCGAAGCGAGGAGGTTGCCTTTTGGGTACAGGCATAGGGCGTACTCCAGCATGAACGCAGCCCCCGTAGCCGCTGCCTCCGTGGCAGCGCAAGGAACCCGCGGTACCTGCGACAGGCGAATTCTGCGTCGTGACTCCGACTTCACCGACGGATAACCCCAGAGTGTGAATTCTCTAGGTATCTCAAGTTCGCTGAACATGTTGGGTTTCTGCTGCGTAAATACTCGGCGGAGGAAGTGAATTGATGACCAGTATTCAAACAAGAGGTTCGTTGCGGGACGGATTATCCGTCGGTTACTTTCGTCGAAAAGCAGTCATTCTGGGCAGTGCGGTGCTGCTTCTTGCTGCTGTGGCCGTTCCAAGTTGCCTTGGCGCGTTGAGGAGTGACAAGACGGCCAGGGCTAAGGCAGATTTGGCGACTCTCCGCCTTGCGATCGATCAGTTTCGCCTCGACTGCAGCCGGTATCCGACGACAAACGAAGGGCTCAAGGCACTTTGGGTGGCTCCAAAGGGGGCCAAAGACTGGAGGGGACCCTATCTTTCAAGCCACCAACCGAAAGACCCTTGGGGGCATCCTTACGTCTACGCCACACATGGCTCGGCGACCAAGCCCGGTTTCGTTGTCAAGTCGTATGGCGCCGATGGCAAACCGGGTGGCACGGGAGAAAACGCCGATATCGCGGACGGAAAGTAGCGTTCGAGCAGATGGAACCCCTTGCATCCAGTCACGATTGGAAGGGGTTCTTGATCTCGATGCTGGGGATCTTCTGGCCGGGGCTGACGGCAACATAGGCAGGGAGGATGGAAGCGGATTCGGCCAGGCGAAGCTCTGAGGCAGGAACTTGCCGGGGGGGGGGGTGGCTTCGCATTCGTCCCGTGCCGAGCAATCCTTCAACCTTGCGTCACGCCCCTAATGAGGCGGGAACGTGGCGAGGAGTTTTTGCGTCGTGATATGCGTGCCCAATATCTCGTTTGCGCCATCGGGTTGCGTCTTTAGATACATAGAAAACTTATTGATCCTTAATGGTGTTTCATAACTTCAAGACGGAGTGCCCGAAATGGAATTAATTCGATCGACACAATGGGTATACCGAGAGCAATGAACGTCGAATCGTTTGTTCGATGGCACCTCCGCCTGTCCCTAATAGAGCCCTCCGTCGAGGATGCTCAAAGCATCGTTTTCAGTTCGCTATCGAATGTCGTTCTAAATCTCGACCTCTGCACCCTCACCCTTACACGAGATGGGGAGACTCAAACGTGGCGCTTTCGCGACGTTCATTCCTCGGCGCTGATCTACCTCCTGATGAAGGCTGACAAGCGCATTACAATGCCGTTCGGGTCGGTTTTGCGCGAATTCAGCCGGGCGGAAGGGGACGCCCAATGCGAGTTCGTCACGTCCTGCGCGATGCAAACGCCGAACATGACCTTCCAGCCCTTTCGGCCGGGCGAGCCGCTCGAACCTCGAACCTATTATTGGTTCCCGGTGGGTGTCTGGACCAATAAGATCGGTGTTAGCGAGCACCTCAGCTATGCGTTTGTGGCTCCAAGCGAAGACCTCTCAAAGATGGTAAAGCTAGCGACGTCCCTTCGGGGCCGAACGACGCGAGTCGTCGAGCAAGTCGACGCCGAGCCCGAGGAAGGCGTCCCCATCAAGCGACTTGCGATTTCGTCTTACGTCGGCCGCGGGAAATAACCGTCCTAGAACAGCCCCGATATCTTGCCTTTGTCATCGACGTCGATGACGAAGGCGGTGGGGTTCTTTCCTAGGCCGGGCATGAGCATGATTTCGCCGCAGACTGCGACGAGGAAGCCGGCGCCGGCGCTTAGGCGGATCTCGCGGACGTTCAGGGTGAAGTGCTCGGGGGCGTTGATCAGCATCGGGTCGTCGGAAAGGCTGTACTGGGTCTTCGCAACGCAGACCGGAAGGTTTCCGAAGCCGTTCTTCCGGAGCCAGTCGAGGCTCTTTCGGGCTTTTTCCGAAAGCTTGACGTCGGCGCCGCCGTACACCCTTCGGACGATTGTCAGGAGCTTGTCCTCGGCCGAATCCTCCGTGCGGTAAAGCGAGTGGAACTCGGATGGCGTCGCGCAAAGCTCGACGACCGATTCGGCGAGGTCGGTGCATCCGGCTCCCCCGCCGCCCCACGGGTCGCACGAAACGGCCTTCATCCCCATGTCGGCGCACAGTTGGATCAGCCGGTCGTGGTCTTCTTGGGCGTCCTCCGCGCGACGGTTGATCGCCACGACCACGGGCGGTCCATAGCTCTGCAGGTGGCGGATATGCTGCCTCAAGTTGCCCATTCCCACTGCAAGGTCGCCCTTTCCGTGGTGTTGCAGGGCTCGGATGGTGGCGACCAAAACGATCGCGTCGGGACCATAGCCAAGCCGGGGACACACGATGTTCAGGAACTTCTCGGCCCCCAAGTCGGCGCCGAACCCGGCTTCCGTGATCGTGTATTCGGATAGGCCCAGTGCGCATTGGGTGCCGAGAATCGACGAGCAGCCGTGGGCGATGTTGCCGAACGGGCCGCCATGCACGAAGGCGGGACCGCCTTCCATCGTCTGCACGAGGTTGGGGCGGATCGCGCTAACCAGGAGAGCCGCCATCGCCCCATGGGCCTTGAGGTCTCGGGCGAAGACGGGCTCTCGTAACATGTTTCGCCCGATGACGATCGATCCGAGACGCACTTTGAGGTCGGCAAGGGACGTCGAGAGGCATAGGATCGCCATGATCTCGCTGGCCGGAGTGATTACGAATCCGTCCTCGCGTACCTGGCCATTCCCGCTGTACAGCCCGGTGACGATCTGGCGCAGAGCCCGGTCGTTCATGTCCATCGTGCGCGGCCACATTTCGCCGCGGGTATCGATGTCCAGTTCGTTGCCGAATTGAAGGTGGGCGTCGATGATCGCGCTCAGCAGGTTGTGTGCGGCAGTGATCGCGGGGAAGTCGCCCGTGAAGAAGAGGTTGATATCTTCCATCGGCAGGACCTGGCTGTAGCCGCCGCCGCAGGCGCCGCCTTTGATCCCGAAGATCGGCCCGAGAGCCGGCTCCCGAATCGCGGGAACCGCCATCTTGCCCAGCTTGTGGAGGCCCTGTGCAAGACCGATCGTGGTGGTCGATTTGCCCTCACCGGCGGGAGTCGGGCTGATTGCGGTGACCAAAACCAGCTTGCCTTTGCGGTCGGCGGACAGTCGAGCAACCGCGTCCTGGGTCAGCTTCGCCTTGTAGTGGCCAAGGGGCTCGTAATCTTTGTAGGCAAGCCCGGCTTCATTCGCGATCTCGGTAATTTCGCGCAAAACCGCGCTCTGAGCAATATCAAGATTGGTCATCGTTTCGACGTCCGTGTCCTGGCAGGTATTCCGCCACGAATTCTGACGTTACCACTTCGGGCGGGTTGCGTGGAGCAGGGAACGGGGTTCAGGGTGGCGAAATCGAGTTGGATGGCCAGGCCCTCTCACCCAAACCCAGGGCAGGCGACCAAGCGCAAACCCTTCGCTTTGATTCTGATCACGTTGGGGTTCTGAGACATGCGTGCCTTGCCGACGGCACTTTGTTCTGTCCCCTACCTGCCTGCCCCGTGCCCCATTGTGACGTGTCCCTTCTTGTCGAAATGAACCGGCAGGATGCCGGGGCGCTCGGACCAGGGGGCGCTTTCGTCGCTGCCGAAGAACGTGGACCACCAGTGGCCCTTCTCATCTTGGAAGAACGTGTTGTGACCGCCGTGAGGAATCGCTTCGTAACGCGCGTCGTACGGTCCATAGATCGACGTCGACTCGGCGATCATGCAGCTATAGCGGCCATTGATCATATCCGAGCAGTCTAGGTAGTACCGGCCGTTCGCCTTCACGAGGAACATCCCTTCGTAGCCGACGTGATCGAAGGAGCCCTTGCCAAAGATCTTTTCGCAGAGCCCGCTGTGGTGGTGGGGATCCATATCAGGGACCCGCGTTCGAAGCCAGTGGTAAGGTTCGGCAAGAGCCGTCATGTCGTCGGTCATCCGAGCGATCTTGCCGCTGTGCCAAAGGAAATACACCCTGCCGTCGGTGTCCTCGAACAGGGAGGCGTCGATCTCGTCCCCGAGCCTATCATTAGGATGCATGTCGATATAGGGGCCCTCTGCCTTTCCGCTGACGCTCTTCAGCAGTCCGCACCCGGAGGTCTTGGCGGTGCCGTCATATCCCGGCATGCTGTAGCAGAGCCAGAAAGTGCCGCGCAGGTAGTGGATCTCAGGAGCCCAGAGCGATATGCTCTTCTCGAGATATGGCTTGTGCCATGGGCTCGTCCCATACTTCCACACGAATCCGAGGGGCGCCCAATCGACGAGATCCTTTGATTTCCAAACTTTGATTCCCTCGTTGAAGCCGTAGAACGGTTCGACCGTTCCGGTCAGATAATAGTAACCGTCCGGCGCCCTGCATATAGATGGGTCGCGCAGCGGAGAGTCCATCAGTTTGCGGAGGCCGGGCAACGAGTTCCTGTCAGGCGCCTGAGAACCACCTTGGATGGCCAAGGCAGGGGGCAGAGCCAGGAGCGCAGTGGCGAGGGCAATCAAGGATTCGGTTCCGAGCATAACCCCATCATGGGCAATGGGTGTCCTGAGCCGCAAGCTCGCAATCCAATCGGCGCTAGACTGAGGCTGGTCATGTTCTTGATGCTGCCACTCCTCGCCGCAACGTTCTCTATCGGGCTACCGCTGGACTCCCCCAACCCATTCCGATCCGGCGATCGGATCGACTTCTTTGGCGACTCGATCACATGGCAGGGCGGGTATCTGGATATGATGGCGGACGATCTGCAGGCAGACCCGCGAACGCGTAGCCTTCAGATCTCGCTCATCAAGCGAGGCATCAACGGCGGAAAGAGCAACGATTTGCGCGACGGGTGCCAAAACCTATACGGGTTTACACAGGCCCCGTTTGCCGAGGTTCTCCGTCAGGACAGACCGCGTGCGGTCGTGATCGAGATCGGGATCAACGACGTTTGGCACGGCGAAAAAGGCAATCCTCCCGCCGTCTACGAGCAGAATCTGCGGGACTTGGTCGCCCAAGCCAAGTCCGAACACGTTTCGGTCGTACTCGCCACGCCGTCCTTGATCGGAGAGATGCCGCGTGGGAGCAACCCGCTCGACACAAAGCTCGACCAATATGCCGAGATCGTCAAGAAAGTCGGGCTTAGCGCAGGGTCGCAAGTGGTGGACCTTCGGAGGGCGTTCTTCGACGGCCTTGCACGCCGACCTGACTGGAGGCAACTCGACCGGGGCGTTTTGACTTACGATGGAGTTCATATGTTGCCGGCGGGCAATCGTATCCTGGCGAGTGCATTCGAAGCGGGGCTTGGCGAAGTGCTCAAAGGTCGCACCGAGCCCCAAGGTCTGGGGTTGGACCCAAAAGCAATGGAGAAACTGCATCTCGTCCCTTGGCCTAGAGAGGTTCGGCTTCGCGCGGGGCTCCTTAGGCTCGACCACGCCACGATTCGGGTGAAGGACGCCCAGGCGGCTTCGGTCGCGGAGTTGCTTGCCGGCGAAATTGCGGCAAAGACAGGTGTTCGACCAGAGGTCGTCCAAGGAGCGCACCAAGGATCGATTGAGCTAATGCTCCGGCCCGGACTTCCATCCGAGGGGTACTGGATCTCGGTCGATCGGTCAGTTTCTGTAACCGCCTCGACGGTGCGTGGCCTCATTTGGGGAGCCGTGACACTGTTGCAGGCGGTGGAGGGCAGGGCCGGGCATCTGGTGCTGCAACGAATGACGATCCTCGACGCGCCGAATCGGCCGTACCGAGGCCTCATGGTCGATGTGGCCCGGCGGTGGCATTCGATCGACGTGCTCAAACAGTGCGTGCTTCTTTGTCATCTATATAAGATCAACTACCTGCAGTTGCATTTATCCGATGACCAGGCATTCACTTTCCCAAGCTCGCACTATCCCGCCATCAATTCCCAGAACCAGCATGGGGGCCCAGCCTACGACCTGTCCGAACTGCGCGATCTAGTGGCTTTCGCAGATCGCCATGGCGTAACGATCGTTCCAGAGATGGATATTCCGGGTCACTCGGCGACTCTCAATCGTACGATGCCCGACTTGTTTAAGATACGGGGCACCAAGCCCTATGAGCATCATGCGACGATCAACTTCGTTAATGCAGAGGTCCTGCATGCGATCGATATAATGATCGGAGAGATGTGCGACGTTTTTCGCTCATCTCCTTACTTTCACATGGGCGGCGACGAGGCGGATATCGCCCTCGTGGATCAGCATCCCGACTTTCAGAAGGCGATGAAGTCGCTCGGCCTTCCTCCAAAAGGGCAACAGGAGTTGTTCAGGCGGTTCATTGGCCAAGTCGACGATATGGTCAAGAAGCACGGTAAAAAACTGCTCGTTTGGGAAGGATTCGGTCGCGATGCCAACTCCAAATTCCCGATTTCCAGGGATATCCTCGTGATGGAATTTGAGAACGCCTACTACATGCCGGCCGACCTGCTTGAGGACGGATATCATGTGGTGAACGCCTCATGGACGCCGCTTTATGTTGTCAACCGTCACGTTTGGCCGGCAAAGAAGGTCTATGAGTGGGATCTAGGCCGTTTTGGGCGGTTTGGCAGTCTCTATCCGATCACCGAATGGTTCCGAGCGCCAGACGTGCGATTCATCGACGGCGCTCAGGCTTGCTCGTGGGAAGGTCCGGAAGAACTCGAAATTCAGAATCTACGGCGCTTGGCCGCCACCATGTCGGAACGAATTTGGAATCCTGAATCAGGCAAGGATTTCGACCGGTTCGAGCCGAGACTGAATTCGACAGATGCGGTTCTGGAGCGACTGATTCACTCGGTGAACATCTCGACGAGCGAACTCGATGCCAAAGACCCGAACGGGTTCGATGTTCCGTGTTTCACAAAGCCTTTGACCATCCGGCTGTCGTCCGATCGGCCGGGGTTCATCCGCTACACTCTGGACGGAAAGCCGCCGACGGCGGAATCGTCCACATATTCGGCGCCTCTGACACTTAATGAAACGGCTACGGTAAGGGCTGCGGTCTTCGACGCGATTGGGCGGCGCAACGGGTTCGAGTCGTCGATGGCGTTTTATCACATCGCGCCCCACACGTTGAACCTTGCTGTCGGTAAGAAGGTGACGGTTTCGGGGGGAACCCAAGGTGGACAGATCCCAGAATTGGCCGTCGATGACAACCTGGACCTCGCCTCAAGTTGGTGGGCCGGTCCGGCGCCTCAATGGCTTCAAGTCGACCTTGGCAAAGTGTTTTCGGTGAATCGGATCGAGGTCTTTCCATATTGGGATGGAGTTCGTTACTACCAGTACACCGTGGAATCCAGCGTCGACGGAAAGACCTGGGCGATGATAGCCGACCGGTCGGCGAATTCGACGCCTGCCAGCGCATCGGGTGACGAAATCAAGATCGCGCCGAGGCCGGTGAGGTACGTGAAGGTGAACATGCTCAAGGGCAGCGCCAACGACTCGGTCCACCTTGTCGAACTCCATGTTTGGGAAGTGGCAAAGACGGGAATTGCGCCGGTGAGCAAGTAACATCCCAGGATGATTCTGGCTTTCGGCAGTTTGTTGCTGGCAGGGGTGACTTCGATGGGGATGGCAGGGCAGATTCTCGACAAGACGTTGGTGGTTTGGGCTTCCCCCGCCAACCTGGATCAGCGAGCCGGATCGGCACTGACCCTCGACGACGGGCAGTCGCACTTCGACGGAGTCGTTTTCGGCGAATTGAGCCCCAAGAAGTGGATGGCGGGCAGCGACACGTTCAGCCGTACTCAGCGAGACCAATCTGCGTCACCGAACGAAGCCAACCAGGGCAAGTCGTTCGTTCAGATCGCCATCGTGTACCACGGGCGAGAGGTCGCAATCTATCGAAACGGCAAGGACTACGCTCGTTACACGATTCCGAACATGCCGAATCCGTTTGGCAATCGCGCCACCGTCCTTTTCGGACGGCGTCACCTCGATGCGCATGACCCAGAGAATTCGTTCGTAGGGCGTATCAAGGACGCGCGAATCTACGACAGAGCACTCAGCCGCGATACGATCGCAGCGATGAAGCCGGGACAGATAGCCGAAGCCGAGCAGCCGTGGGCATGGTGGTCCTTCGGGGACCAAGGACTTCGCGAAACGACCGGCCGGTTCACCGAGATCCAACTTGTCGGAGACGTCCGGCTCGAGGACGGATGCCTGGTTCTCGGCGGCAAAGGTGCATCGGTGATCAGTACGGCTGTCGGAGACGGTCCGGCGACGCCGCTTCCCAAGGAGTGGACATTCGACAGTCCCGTGCCGGAAGAGGCTGTCCGATCGGCTCGTCTCTTGAGGGAGCGGCTGCTTGCCGACCCGTATCGGCCGGGCTATCACTTCTGTGTGCCGGAGGACATGGGGATTCCGGGCGATCCGAACGGCGCTTTCTACTATAAGGGCCGGTATCACCTGATGTACCTCTACAGCCGGGCTGGCTCGGGATTTTGCTGGGGGCACGTTTCCAGTGCAGACCTGGTGCACTGGCGGCATCATCCGGACGCGATCGGGCCCGGTCACGGCGACGAGGGCTGCTTTAGCGGAGGCGCGTTCGTCGATTCGGACGGCACCGCCTATCTCTCGTATTGGATGCTTTGGGGCGCCAAGGGAATCGGGATCGCGAAGAGTACCGGTCCTGATTTCGACCATTGGACGAAATTGGATGTCAACCCGGTGATCCGTTCGACTGAGTTCGGAGTGACCGAGATCATGGGACCAGATGGAAAGCCCGAATACCTGGGTTCCGCCGACCCTTCGAACATCTGGAAGCACGACGGCCGGTACTACATGCTGACCGGCAACCTTCTGGTCCTGAACAAAGTCGGACGTTCGACGGATTCGCCGGTCGATGAGCAGGGCGATCGGGTCTACCTGTTCGAATCCACCGACCTGGCCCACTGGTCGTACCGGCACGTGTTCTATCGGCGAAACCCGGCCTGGACCAACAAAAGCGAAGACGACATGTGCCCGAGCTTCTTGCCGCTCCCGTCTAGTCCGGACGGCGGGCCGCCAAGCGAGAAGCACCTCTTGCTATTCATTTCTCACAACAAGGGCTGCCAGTACTACGTGGGAAGCTATCGGAACGACCACTTCTATCCCGATAAGCATGGTCGCATGACTTGGGTAGACAACACCTACTTCGCGCCGGAAGCACTCATCGACGGAAAAGGACGACAGGTTATGTGGGCCTGGCTAACCGACAACCCGGGCGGAGAGAAGGATCGAGGATGGTCGGGAGTCTATGGACTGCCCAGGACGCTATGGCTGGGCGACGACGGAACGTTGTGCATGCGACCCGTGAAGGAGATCGAATCGCTACGCGGCGAGATGAGGACCTGGGACCCGGGTCGCATGCCACCACGCTTGGAAGGCTTTGCCGGCGACTCATTCGAGTTGGATGCGTCGATCGATTGCGGTTCAGCGGCGCAGATCGGATTCGGTGTTCGATCCAGTCGCGATGGAGAGGAGGGAACTCGGCTCTACTACGATGCGGCGGCAAAGGAACTCGTTTTCGACTCAACCCACAGCGGACGGGACGGCCGGATGGTGGTTGAGAGAGCTCCGTTGGAGCTGAAGCCGGGTGAGACGCTGAACCTTCGGATCTTCGTCGACAAATCCGTCGTCGAGGTGTACGCGAACGATCGACAGGCGATCTGCCGACGCGTCTATCCAACCAAGGCGGACAGCTTGGGCGTCGAGTTCTTCCAAACGGGCGGAAAGGGCTCGGTCCGATCGATCAAGGCCTGGACGATGGCGCCGTCGAATCCTTACTGACCCCCGCAGGAGAAATCCAGGGAATCGATAGAACGGAACGTGCGGGGGTGATCACTCATCAGGCATGAAGAACTTCCATCGTGCCGAATCGGTCAGGCTCCGGCTCGTTTTGGTTTTGACCGGACTCGTCTGCGCGGCATCGGCGTTCGCCCAAGGGTTTCGTGGTCCCGACCCGGGGCAGTTGATCATCACTGGAAGGAGCGGCGCGGTGGTTGCGCCCTGTCCACTGAAGCATACGGTCGTCAACGCTGACATTGCCGGGTTTGGCGCGCGCGTTCATGTCGTCCAAACCTTCACCAATCCCAGTTCCACGCCGATCGAAGCGGTGTACACGTTCCCCTTGCCTCACGATGCGGCGGTGGATCGGATGCGCATCAAAGTCGGTTCGCGCGTCATTGAAGGACAGATCAAGCGTCGAGAGGAGGCGCAGCGCATCTACGACGCGGCCAAGAACGCCGGTCAAGTCGCCGGATTGCTGGACCAGGAGCGGCCGAACATCTTCACTCAATCGATCGCTAACATCATGCCCAACGCAGTGGTTCAAGTCGATATCAGCTACGTACAGATCCTGAACTACGAGAACGGTCAGTTCGAGTTCGTTTTCCCGATGGTCGTTGGACCACGCTATACCGGTCACACTATCGATCCCGAGAAAGTTGCGCCGCCGATCGTTCCCGAAAGGACACGGAGCGGCACGACGGTCGATCTGAACGTGCGGATCGACGCGGGGGCGCCGATCGTGGGGCTGAACAGCGTGCTGCACCAGGTCAGCGTGGAAAGAGCGGACGACCGGCACGTATCGGTGACGCTGACCAAGGAGAACGAGATCCCGAATCGAGACTTCATCCTCCGCTATCAGACTGCTACGAACGGCGTCCAGAGTGCGTTCGTGACGACATACGACGGGAACAAGGGTGGTTTTTTTAACCTAATCCTGCTGCCTCCGAAAACGCCGAAGTCGGAGGATATTTGCCCACGTGAGATGATCTTCGTGGTCGACAAGAGTGGGAGTCAGATGGGCTTCCCGATCGAAAAGTCGAAGGAACTGACCTACAAACTGCTGAAGACGATGCGTCAAGGCGACACCTTTAACGTTTACAGCTTCAACACCGCGGTGCAGCAACTGTGGTCGCATCCCAAGGTGTTCAACGCTGAGAATCTTGCGGAAGCCCATCGCTTCCTAGATCCGATTCAGGCGGGAGGCGGCACCGACATTCTTGGCGTGATGCACGCCGTGCTGACTGCTTCCAAGGACGCAGAGCGGCTACGGGTCGTACTCTTCAATACGGACGGGTTCGTCGGGGACGAGCAGTTCATCATTCCTGAGATCAAGAAGCACAACGCGCACACCCGAATCTTCACGTTCGGTATCGGCAATTCGGTGAATCGCTACCTAATCGACGCCATGAGCAAAGCGGGAAAGGGCGATAGCGAGATCGTCACCCTTGCCGAGTCGGCGGAACCGGCCGTCAACCAATTCGTTCAAAGACTACGGACTCCGGTGTTGACGAACGTCCGATTCGAGACCGACGGCATCGACCTCACCCAGGTCACTCCGAGCGAAATTCCGGATGTCTTCAGTGATCGACCGATCGTGATCCAGGGGCGATTCGAGAACCCTGGACATGGCCGAATCTCGCTTTCGGGGCAGGTTGGCGAGCGTTCTTGGAGCCAGTCTCTTCATCTGCCTTTCACGCCCGATCCGGGCGACTCCGCGATCGCGACGCTATGGGCACGAAGGCAAGTCGACGAACTCACCAACCGGTCGTATGAGCAGCAGATCGGCGAGGCAGGGATAGAACGTGCCGACTATGAATCCGAGATCACGGACTTAGGACTTCAGTTTGGGATCATGACGCAATACACCTCCTTTGTGGCGGTTGAGCCAAGGGTGGTGAATATCGACGGCGTTTCTCACACCGTCCACGTTCCGATCGAGATGGCCGACGGAGTGTCGTACCAAGGGATCTTTGGCGCCCCTGCGTCGCCTGCGGTGACCCTCTCTGCCGCGATTGCTGCGCCGGGTGGCGGAGGAGGCGCGGGCCCTGGCGGTATGGCCGGCTTTGGCGGAGGCCGGGGGACTGTGAGTGGCAGGATCACGCGGCACATATCGGCAGGTAAGGCAATGAAGTCCACTTCGGGCCAGGCAATGCTGGAGGACCGTTCGGACAAGCCGGCGGTGAACGTCAGAACCTATGAGAAGGTGGTTGACAAGCGGCTGCGGTCGGCTAAGAATCAAGTAGCCGTACTTGTGTATCTCACCGCACTGGACGACGACTTACTGGCCAAGCTAAAAGGATTGGGGCTAAGGGTCAGCGAAGTCGACCGAAAGCTTCGCTTGGTCATCGGGTCTTGCTCTGTCGACAAGCTTCGGGCGCTGGTGGTGAAGGTGACCGAAATCGAGCGTATCGCACCGGTCGAGTAATACGACGTCAGGATGCAACGGCAGGCTCTGAGGGATCGGAGCCTGCCGTTTTATGTTCACTTGGCTCTTTGTGCTCGATCGCCATTTCACGCAGCGTCGAAGCCTGTACCACCTGCGCATCCAGGGCACGCTCGAATGGAGAACCGGTCGGCAACAAATTGTATTGCTCTAGAAATCCGAGCACCTCGCCTCCGGTCTTTGCGAGGAGAGCGAGGTCATTCAGGCAAGGTTCGGCTACTTTCCAGTCGACGACGGACCACGAACTGCCGTACACCTGATACGAGATGTACGACGTGCCGGCCTGCCGGACCGATACTTGCCACACGACTCGAACGGTGTGCCCATCGCCCTGGAGGATCAGCACCACGTAGCGGCGGTCCGCCGATCGATAGACGATCTGGTTGTGGCTGACCACGAATCGGGTGGCAATTCCGGGTCGGGACATATTCGCCTCCTCGAGTAGCTTGAGAATGATGCCTGCCAGTATCTGTCCGGACGGTGGGGTGGGAGACCGTAAAGCCCGGTGCAGTTCGCCGACGACCGGCATGTGCCAGCTTTGGCCAAAGATCTGGGAGAGGATCTCAAGTGCATTGCACAGCGAATCTGACAAGACGAGAGGCTGGAGATTCGTCGCCTGTTTCGCCCCCGCAATTCCAAGGAGTTTCTTGATGTTCATCGTTCAATGACCGGCAACGACCGAATCTCGGGTCCATTATATGGCAGGAAAGGGCCGAGCAGATGACGAACCATGTGGTGATTGCGAGGTTGCCCACTGCCCGTCCGTAACCCCGAACCAAGGATCGATGATGAACCTGCTAATCGCGTTAGGCGCTTTGACCGCGCCATCGTTCTCGCAACCGAGCCACGACACCGTGGGGCAACCCGTCGATATCGCTCCAAGCGCCTATCAATACCGATCGGATCGTCCTGCCGAGCGAAACGACCCGGAGAGTTGGCTGGCCCTGATGAGGGTTGCCGGGCTTCCTCTGAACCATGCGGTCGACCGAAAGAACCCCGAGGTCAGGAAAGCGATGGTGGGCCTGCTCTGGGAGGAGATTCGCCCGATTCAGACCATCGAATTAACTTGGCCGAAGCGGGCGAAGCGAGTTCCTTCGCCCGGCGCGATACAGCTTTGTGCTCTGATGAATCGCGGGAGTTCGAGTTCGTGGTGGAACAACCTCGTCGTCGTCCGCCAGCCAGTCGATCCGGTTGTCACCACTGAGTCTGGAACGGTTTACCGATATGCGATCGGTCAGGAGACGTGCGGGCTCGTAGTGAGCGTGACCGGGGCGCACTCCGCATCCGACTATGACGTGCCGGTTGTTCGTGCCATCGTGCCTGACCGCTGGAAGAAGATGGACGTCGAACTCGAGTGGGGCTTTGATCCGGGTAATGCCGATAAGGACTACAGCGGTCGTGTCGAGGTGTACGACGGACGGATCTCGAATGTCGAACCGATCGATTCCTCATCGGACACGTCGATTTCCGCACCTCTGAAGTGGACGTCGAAGGCGAGAGGCGCCTCGCGCCGCGGGGTCAAGATGAGCCTCCTCTACATGGGGAAATCCTCATGGCGCAAGCGCGTGCCCTACACGTCGCAAGGTGAGGATGTTGCCCGAACGATCGTGACGGTTTGGACAAAGTCGGGAAACTTCTCGTTCCTCGCATCTGACCTCGACCGCGGTCCCATTCTTGCTCCTGAGTACGGGTTCTTCGTTCGACGAGCGTCGGCTCCGTCGCCTGCCGCCCACGAAGCGCCGATGCTGGATACCGTGCCGGCGACTTTGCTCAGCAAGATGGATGCGATCGCCGGCGACAGCCGTTTGAAGGGCTGGGGATCGGACGACACGCCTTGGTTTGGCGCAAATGGCGCTGACGAAGCAATTTCGCCGCTTGGCATCGAACTACCGGCAAGGTCGGTGGCGATGCATCCCGGCGAATCCAGGGACGTAGTCGCCGAATGGCGTAGCCCCATCAATGGAGCCGTGTCCATCTCCGGGCGCATCGCTCACGCCCAAATCGGGGGCAAAGGGGTCGAATGGTGGCTGATAGGGAGACGCTCCTCGGGAAAGCAGGTCCTCGCATTCGGGAAAACCAACGGAACGGGTGGAGCCGATCTGGAAGTGCCTGGGCAGGCACCAGGAGCCCGCAAACCGAAAGGCAATCCAGAGGTTGCGGTCCAGAAGGGCGATTGCATCGATCTGGTCATCGGTCCGAATGGGGATCACCGATGCTGCACGATGCTCCTCGACTTCTCGATTCGCGATACTGGCACGGTCGGCAGAGCCTGGGACCTGGCCAAGGACGTGGCTTCAGACGTCGAAGCCGAGAACCCACATCGGGATGGGGCTGGTGATCCTGGCGTATGGCGCTTCTGCAGTGAGATGCCGATGGTGGGTTGGGGCGGATCGAGTGACGAACCGCCGCTCTCTCTGGCTTCATCCGCCGCGTCGGCGGCCGAGTTCGAGCGGGAGCTTGCGTCAAAGAGGCTATCGACCATCCGCGAGCGGACACGTGAGCACTCCGAGCAGACGTGGATGGGGGCGGTAACGTCGACTCGTGGACAGGACTTGCCACCACATCCCACACCGCCGGCGGACTTCTTGCCGGCGATGCAGGTTCAGGTTCCGTCCGAACGGCTGACCGCACAGTGGAACTTGGGAACCTGGCACTTGGTCAGGCATTGCGCTGTCAACCCGAAGACGGGGAAGCGATGGTTCAACGACTTCCCATACGGCATTTTGGCGGCTGAGACGTATCTCGTTCTCTCCGTGCTTGACCAGATGGGCGCCCACGAAGCGGCCGCCGACGGATTTGACCAGTGGCTCTCGCTTCCGCTTGAACGGAATCCGCCCGATCACCCGGTCGGACTCTTCTCTGAGGGGTATGGAGCCCTGAATCATGCGGAGGGACCGGACGGATACGGCGGAAACATGGACGTCATCCATGCCTTCGGCCCAGGTTCGATCGGGTGGGCACTCACCCAGCATTACTGGATGACGGGCGACCGGGCATGGCTGAAGGCTAATGCGTCTCGTATGATCGCGAACGCGGAGTGGATGCTGCGTCAGCGCCAGGTTCTGTGCAACGCCCTCCCTGGAGGAAGCCGTCTCTGGTGCAAAGGGCTTCAGCCTGCGCTTCAAGTGACACCCGATAGCGGCGGGCTCTGGATGCAGTTCTACGAGTGCGAGGCTTACTATTGGGCCTCCGTCTCGCGTCTGGCCGACACGGTTTCGGAGGTCGATCCGGTAAAGGGGGCGCAACTAAAGGCCGAGGCGGAAGCCTACCGCAAGGACCTTCGCGAAGCGGTCGAACGCTCGATCGCGCTATCGCCGGTCGTCCCGGTGAGAGATGGCACATACCACTCGGTTATCCCATTCGCATGCTATGTCCGAGGCCCGGCGACCGGCGCATGGGGTTGGGAGCGGGATGGATCGGGAAGCCACGTTGGACCGCTGTATTGGGACACCGTTCAATCGGCGGCGGCACTGATCAGCCCGGCTGGCTTGCTGCCGGCCAATGACGTGCGTGTCCAGGGGTATTTCGACGTTCTGGAGGACCGCTTCCTATTGGAGAACCAGAACGTGGGCGATCGAGATTGGTTTGGCGCCGGCTGGCAGTACCAGGGAGGCCTGGAGCGGCAGGCGAACATGTACTTGGCGGCCGACGACATTCCTGTCTTCCTTCGATCCTTTCTGAATTGCTATGCGGTGGACATCCTCCCGAAGGACGGCTACGTGTTCAACGAGCATGCGGTTCATGGGCCTCCCGACAAGATCTTTGAGGAGGCAGCCTTTCTCGAACGGTTCCGCAACTTGCTGGTGATGGAGGACCGCTCCAACTTGTGGCTCGCCCGAGGAACCCCCAAGGAATGGCTCGCGGATGGGAAGTCGATATCAGTGCGCCATGCGCCGACCGCATTTGGCGAGGTCTCGTACCAAATCGTTTCCCACGAGTCGGCGGGGACGATCGAGGCGATGGTCGATCTTCCGGCCCGCAGGGCGCCGAAAGAGATTTGGCTGCGACTCCGCCATCCAAAGGCGGCACGCATCGAGTCGGTTACCGTCGACAGAAAGCCGTGGAAGGACTTCGACCAGTCGAGGGAGGTCGTAAAGCTGCACGGGCTCAGCGGAACCGTTCAAGTCGTCGTGCAGTACCGTTGACTCGAAATTCGTCCGCAAGAACCTGCCCGCGGGAATGCCGGACATCGTCCTGTCCGGCCATCCCGCGGGGATTACAAATGCTAGCCTCGGATGTGCGCTTCATGCGCCCATCTGGGATGAGGCGAGGACGAACAGATCGGAGGGCCAATGCCCATTCCGGTCTGCCTATCCCGAAGATGGGATTGTGTACGCTAGCCCGGATTGGCTTTCCCTATTCCTATCGGGGCAGGCAGTGATGGCAACAAATGTCCGAGGCAGCTTGCCGGCCCCAAAAAGGACAATCCGTCAATTTACACTCACTGTGCGGTGTCGGTTAATCGCACTGGGCCAGCGAACAGCCCTCACGAATGGGCCAACTGCATTTGCCCTCGAGGTCGCCTTGGTCTTCCACCAAGGCTCCGATGAGGGCCCACCTCCGGCGCCACCGGCTGCCAGGCTTGGGCCAACTACGACGCAGGAGCGCTAACCTTGCCCATCAGGAGCCAATACGACACGAGCGCCACGAGGATGCCCGTGATCCAACTCAGATCGGAGAGGATCGTGAGTGCCGGAACGAAATGGCCGCTGTATGCCGCCAGGACTCCCAGTCCGGCCGCAACGACCGCCTTTGGGTTCACGCCGTGCCAGTACCGGTAGGCGCCTTCGGTCCTGTAGAGGTCCGGAACTGACAAATGCTGCTTGCGAACCAGCCAATAGTCGGCGATGATGATTCCAGCAACTGGTGCGAGGGCGATGGCGACATTACCCAGCCAATCGAAGATGTATACGTGAGCACTTGCGAGCAGACGCCAGGGCATGATGACGGTGCCGAGTACGGCGGCGATCACCGCTCCCCTTGCCATTGATATCTTCGTGGGGGCCAGATTCGAAATGTCGTAGGCGGCCGAAACGAGGTTTGCTGCGACGTTGACGGACAGCGTCGCGAGGGTCACTGCGAGCAGGCACACAATAACCAGCAGATCGGATGGAAGTTTCTGGACGAGCGCCACGGGGTCCCAGATAACCTTCCCGAATATGACGGCGGTCGCCGAACTGGTTAGGACGCCCATCAGGGAGAACAGAATCATCGTCGCAGGCAGACCGATCGTCTGTCCGACGATTTGATCCTTCTGCGATCGTGAGAAGCGAGTGAAGTCAGAGGCGTTAAGAGACAGAGTTGCCCAGAAGGCGATGACGGACATAAGCGACGTCAGAACCAAGTGGCTGAGATTAGTTGGGGCATGTGTCGGGGCCTCGGAAACGACGGGACCCAGCCCACCGGCCTGCTGCCACGACCACAGGAACAAAATGCCGGCAAGAACGAGAACGCTTGGGGCGGCCCAACGCTCAAATCTTCGCAACGAGGCCATTCCGTGGAGGAGTATCCACAGGTTGAGGAATAGAAACAGCAGGTAGCAGACGCAACTCAGCATGCCCTGACCCAGGAACTGCATGTCGTTCAGGTGCGACATTCCAGGCGCCAGGCGAATAGCCACAAGCTTGAGTGCCTCTCCTCCGATCTGCACTTGAATGCCGAACCACACCGCTGCGATCACGCCTCTCACAATGGTCGCGAGATTGGCGCCGCGAATTCCGAACGAGGCTCTTACGATGATCGGAAACGGAATTCCATATTTGGCTCCCGGGTGAGAATTGAGAAGGATTGGTACGAGAACGATCAGGTTCCCCAGGGCGATGATCAAGACCGCTTGCCACCACCGCAACCCCGCGTCGATCAGTCCACCGGCCATCATCCAGGTTGGAATGTTGTGAGCCATGCCGATCCAAAGCGCAGAATAGTCCACCCAATTCCAGGTGCGCTGCTCCAGCGAAGTTGGGTCAAGATCGACATTGCCCAGTCCCCCGCCACCCTCAAACTCAGTCTCCACACCGTAATTTAGCCGGTATCAGGGGGAAAGGGGAAGGGAGGCATGGGGAGCGGAGAGCAGAGAGCGGAGAGCGGAGTATTGGAGTGGCGGAGTAGTGAGGCAGTGACGTGGGCCGAAGCGGGTTGGCGAAGAGGCGGGTTAGCTGTTTCTGTGATGTGGTGAGCCTGCGCGCTTGGATCCGCAGCTAGCTCAACACGCCGCTACGCTACACCAATGCTCCGCTTCCCGCTTCCCGCGTCCCGTGCAGGGCTCAGAAATCGTCGTCGGGCATGACGTGGTAGACGAGTTGGACGAGGCCGCCCTCGAAGACCTGGTGGTCTTTCAGCAGGAGCATGGTTCGACGGAAACCACCCGGGAAGAGGGGGACGCCGGTTCCGAGCAGGATCGGGTGCATTGAAACGTTGATCTCGTCGAGGAGGCCCTGCTCCAAGAATGAGCGAACGAGTTCGCCGCCGCCGACCAGCCAAACGCGGTCGCAGCCTTCGCTGTCCAAGCGGGCGACCAAACTCGGAAGATCGTCGCAATAGAGCGACGTTTCGGGAGTATCGATCTTGAGGCTTGAGGAACGACTGACTACGATCGTGCGTTTTTGAGCGTACGGCCAGTCGCCAAAGCTTCGTATGACCTCATAGGTGCCCCGGCCCATGACGAGGGTCTCGACTTCGCTAAAGAAGCTCGAGAAGCCGTAGTCGGCATCGGTAAACATCCACGAAAGGTCATCGTCGGGACCTGCGATATAGCCGTCGAGGCTAGCGGCGATGAACAATATGACGGTCACGAGGTGAAGATACCCGTCCGAGCGATCGAGATACCGTTCTTAGTTTTTTGGCCGAATCATCCCCGTCATGCCTATCGCATATGGATTGTAGGACAGTGATGCGCCGGGAACGTTCACAATCTAGCGCAGGTATGAGCGACCAGACTGTTTGGGCGGACACTACGGACGGCGGACTCCTGAAGCAGCTTTACGGCTACTATCCGACGCTTCACGACGCCGTCGTGCGAAGTGTGGACATCGACCGGTCGGCCGACACGATCCGAATGGTGTTGGACTACAACGATATGCTCGGCGAAGACCGCAACCAGCACTTGTCGGTGCGGATCTGCCTCGAATGGGCGGGGATCGTCTCCTTCGATCTGCCGATCGGAGACCATGACCTGTACTACGTGGAACTCGAACGCGAGAATGGCCATATCGTCACATCGCTGGGCGCCTTTGGTTCGGTCGTAAGCGAAGGATTCGAGGCGATTCTCATTCAAATCGACCCGGGCGAGCCAGACGACACACCGAGGCTCCGCTATCAGTAGGCCGTTGGTCGTCAAACGAAATGGAATGGCGGATGTGGTCCAATTCATCGACGTGGACCGCCCAGCGCTCGTCCTGGCGCCCATGGAAGGGATAACCGACGCGCCAATGAGAGCTTTGCAGGGCGCTACCGGCGCCTTCTCATTTGCGGTGTCAGAGTTCATCCGGGTGAGCACTCATCCGATTCCTACAAAGGTGTATCGCCGCGACGTACCGGAATTGAACCAGGGTGGAAGGACTCCGACCGGGATGCTGGTTCAGGTTCAGATCCTCGGCGGCGATCCTGAGCGGATGGCGGCTTCGGCAATAAACGCTTGCCAGGCAGGGGCCGGTGCAATCGATATCAACTTCGGTTGTCCGGCGAAGACCGTGAATCGAAACGACGGCGGGGCAACCCTCCTGAAGTATCCCCACCGGATACGGGAGATCGTCAGAGCGGTGAGGCAAGCGGTACCAAGCGGGGTTCCCATTTCGGCGAAGCTGAGGCTCGGTTGGGACCGGATCGACGAGATCCACGAGAACGCGGCGATGGCGGTCGAGGGAGGCGCCTCTTGGATCACAATTCACGCGAGAACTCGCGTCCAGGGCTATCTGCCTCCCGTCTTTTGGGAACCGATCGCGGAGGTTCGCCGCGACCTGCCGGTACCGGTCGTTGCCAACGGTGATATTTGGAACCTGGACGATTTCCACCGGTGTCGGGAGGCCACCGGATGTCGCCACTTCATGATTGGACGTGGCGCCTTGGCCAATCCGATGCTGGCCAGGCAGATCGCTGGAGAACTGGGAATCGGATGTGCGGATTCGGATCTGACGCCGTGGGCGGACCGGAACTGGCCCACTCTTTTGGGCGATCTCGAGGCGTGGATGGATCGTTGCCATGGACCGGCTCCGGTCAAGACACTCCTTCGTTTGAAGCAGTGGCTGAAGTTGGCCGCCACGTTTGGTACGTTCTCCCACTTTGCCCAGGTCAAAGCGGCCCAATCCATCGATGAGTTCTATCTTTTGCTCAGTGAAAGTGTTGCCCAGAGCGATCTGCCAGCGTTGGTGGCGGCCGACTAGGCGATTGGAACTGAATCGACCCGTCCTACTGCTGTTCCAATTGAAAAAAGTCCCGATCTAAAGGAATGAAATTGAATGTGATGGGCAATTCTAGGCCACTGGGATGTTTGTCAGGATATGATTAGGCATGGCAGCTACATCAGTGCGCCCCGACACAGGAGCGATTACCCAATCGGATCTCGAAGCCTTTCAGAACGCGTTTGAGTCGACCCCTCGTTACAGGCAGTCGATGAACGCGGTTTGCACTACGCCCGTGAATAAGGTTGCAACTAACCGGCGAAGGGCGGCGTTGGTGGATACATCCTTCAGCCACCATCTCACGGAGAACCCGGCAACATCGCAGAAGGGAAGTGGCCGCTGCTGGATGTTCGCCGCTTTGAACACGTTCCGCTCGAAGGCGCAGACCGTGATGAACCTGCCCGAGGGCTTCGAACTGAGCCAGAACTACACGATGTTTTGGGACAAGCTGGAGAAGGCCAACTACTATCTGGAGAATATCCTCGTCACCCTTGACGAACCGGTCGGCAGCCGCCTTCTGAACTACTTGCTGAGTAGTCCGATTCAGGACGGCGGCCAGTGGGACATGTTCGTCAATCTCATCGAGAAGTACGGCGTAGTCCCAAAGACGGTCATGCCGGAGACGGAGAGCAGTTCCAGCACCGGTCAGATGAACGACCACATCACCGGCAAGCTTCGCGAATATGCCTGCGAACTTCGAAAGGCGCATGCGGCCGGACGCTCTCTCGAGTCACTTCAAGATATGAAGAAGGCTCAGATGGCCGAAACCTACCGGATGCTCTGCATCCATCTCGGCGAGCCCCCGACAAACTTCGAGTGGCAGTGGCGGGACAAGGACAAGATGTTCCACCGGGTCGGAACGTTGACTGCCAAAGAGTTTTATGCCCAGTACGTCGGCTACAACCTCTCGGACATGGTCTGCCTGATCAATGACCCGAGGCCGGGCCACGACTTCAACTGCACCTACACCGTGCGATTCCTGGGGAACGTGACGGGTGGCAAGCCGGTCGAGTACCTCAACGTCGATCTCGACACGATCAAGCAGGCGGCGATCAAGCAGATCCAGTCCGGCGAATCGGTCTGGTTCGGCTGTGATGTGGGCCGCTTCCTGGAGCGCGACCTCGGAACCATGGATATCGAGATGTTCGATTATGACCTCGTATATGGAACGAGCAACGGCATGAACAAAGCCGAGCGCCTGCAGTATTGCCACTCAGCTATGTCGCACGCGATGGTGTTCACTGGCGTCGACCTCGGCGAGGACGGCAAGTCGAGAAAGTGGCGCGTTGAGAACTCTTGGAGCGACAAAGTTGGCGACAAGGGGTTCTTCCAAATGAGCGATGCCTGGTTCGACGAGTACAACTACGAGGTCGTGGTCCACAAGAATCATGTCCCTGGAGACGTCCTCAAGGCACTCGACATGAAACCGGTCGAACTCGATCCCTGGGATCCGATGGGGAGCCTGGCCCTCTAGCCGCCCTCTAGAGAGCGCGGAATGCGTTCCGCCCAAGTCCGGTGGACCTCGGTCCGCCATCCGGATTCCTGCGGCGACCGGCCACGACAAGCCTGTCGCCGCACCCAAGGTGCGCGACCTACGTCGCGGCCAAGGCTCCGTCCACTGCCGCCTCTCACGATTCGGTTAGTAGGGAGCGACTTCCAACCAGTCTCACGCTATTTGCAGGACCAACGCAAAACACCGTTCTGGACGTCATTTCCAACGACTCCTTCCTTGCGACGTGCCAGCGAAAGTGAGGATACGTCATTCTGTATTGTCGAAATGCATCCTGCCCTGCTAGCTATCCGTGAAGCCACGCTGGCCACTCCGTTTGAAGGAGATCTATGGCTGGTCGGCGGCGCCGTGCGCGACGAGCTGCTGGGAATCCGAACCGGAACAGACTTCGATATGGTGACGCGGGGCTCCGCACCCGAATTGGCCCGGCGGCTGTACGATCTGGGAGTCTCATCGATCCCTCCTGTTACATACGAACGATTCGGCACTGCGATGGTGCACGTCGAGGGGATCAACGTCGAGTTGGTGACCGCCCGGCGTGAGAGCTACGATGAGGGTTCGCGCAAACCCAACGTGGAACCCGCCACCTATTACGAGGATGCCCTCCGCCGCGATTTCACCGTCAACACGCTCATGCGCAGTCTCCACACCGGTGAATTGCGCGATATCTTGGGAAAGGGCCTCGACGACTTGGAGGCGCGAATCCTCCGAACTCCGCGCGACCCGATACAAACGTTCGTGGACGATCCGCTACGGATGCTGAGAGCGGTCCGGTTTCGCTGGAAGCTGGGGTTCACTCCCGCCGCCGGGCTCTATGAGTCGATCGTCGATTCCCGGCATCGGCTTGGAATCGTCAGCTTTGAGCGCATCCGGGACGAGTTCGTGAAGATGCTGGGACACCCCTCGGCGCCCGACGCGCTTCAAGACCTCATGCAGTTGGGTCTGTTCGAGATCTTTGCCCCCGAGTTCCTGCCAATGGTCGATTGCGAGCAAGGGAAGTACCACCATCTCGACGTCTGGGACCATACGATGCTGGTTCTCAGGAACGCCGGTTGCGAGGACCTGACGTTGTCGCTGGGAGCCCTCTTGCACGACGTTGGGAAGCCGCCTACCCGGACCGTGGACGAGGAGGGAAACACTCGCTTTTTTTCGCACGAGGTGGTGGGCGCTCAGATGTCGCGTCATATCCTGCGAAGGCTGAAGTTCGCAGAGAGGGATATCGATCGGGTCGCGCAGCTAGTCAAGAACCACATGCGCCTGGGAAGTTCGCCCACCTTTTCGCCGGCGGCTGCTCGCCGAGTGTTGCGCGACCTTGGCGACCAAACCGAACGGCTTTTGGACCTGGTTGAGGCAGATACGAGCGCCCTTCGGCCCGGCGTTCGCGTCATGGAATTGCGGACGATTCGCGAGAGGTTGGCGACCGTACAAATGGCCACACCACGGGAGACGCTCCAGAGCCCGTTGAGCGGACGTGAGATCATGGAGCTTACTGGGGTGCCAGCTGGGCCGGAAGTCGGACGGATTAAGGCGTACCTTACTGAACAGGTGCTGGAAGGGAGCCTGGCTCCGAATGACAAGGAAAGTGCGAAACGAATGATCGTCGAGAGATTTGATGGTGCAAACGGTGGCTAACCTTGGTGATCGGTTGGAGCCGATCCGACATTGGGCGCCGGGAGAAATCAGGTGATCATTCTCGGAATCGATCCCGGGCTCGAGCGCATCGGATATGGAGTGATCGAGCGCAAGGGTTCCAAGCTGTTGCCGCTGGACTTTGGCCTTGTCACAACCCCGCGTATCGCCTTGCCAGACCGCATTCGCCTGATCCACGACAAGACACTGGAGATCATCGACGCTCGCCAGCCTGATGCGATCGCCACCGAACGGCTCCTCTTCACCGTCAACAAGACGACAGCGATGGATGTGGCCAAGGCGTTGGGCGCCATCTTACTGGCATCGAGCTTTCGAGGGATTCCATGGAGCGAGTACTCGCCGCCCGAGGTGAAGCAAAGCGTCGTCGGCAACGGAAGCGCGGATAAGAAACAGATCCAGTTCATGGTGTCCAGACTCCTTGGGCTCTCCGAACCGCCAAAGCCGGACGACGTGGCGGATGCCCTCGCCATTGCGATCACACATGCATTCCGGAGCCGAATCAGTTTTTAGTGCTTGTTCGGAAAGACGAGAGTTTGGCCGTGTCTGGTCATAGAATAGGGTGATGACTTCCGGACCGACGCCTCCGCCCCACGTCCAAATTCCGCAGCCGGTATATCCTCCTTCCAGATCGATGGGGCCCGCGACGATCATCGCTCTAGTAGGCGTGTTTTGTGCGCTTGGGGCACTTTTGCTGGCGATCGGGATCCATAGGGCCATTACCGGGTTGAGGACCCGCCCACGCCCCGGCATGGAGTTGCCGGTCAGTTCGCGAGCCCTGTCACACGGCTGGAGGTGGTACGACCTTCGGCCGATCGGCGTCCACCTGGCATGTACGGTGGCGCCCAAGCCGTTGGAATTCGACAAGCGTCATTTAGCCTCCCGGATGGACATCTCGGAGTACGGTGGCTACGCCTTTGCTGGTCGGCACCTTCACACTCGCGTGTATGCCTACTGGATGCGTCGCCGGCCATCGTCCCCCAATGCGATCGCCGACTACGTGCAACGCCGGCAGAAAGATCAGATTCCCGGCATCAAGCGCAGTTGGCAGGCGACGACCGTGATCGCGGGAGAACCGGGGCGCCTCGTTGCCTGCGAATATTCATCTCGGGGATACACGTCGGTGTCAAAGGTCGCGCTCCTCTTGCGGGGCAACGTGTGCTACTTCATAGAAGGAACTTACTTCAAAGACGGCGGACCCTGGGCGCCCAAGGCATACGAATACGAACTGAGGACAGCTCGGATCGCGCCCTGATCGCTACTCGCGAGCCCAGCCGTTGATCATCCACCAAGCCGCTTGATCGTGGGGAACGAAGTTCGGATGAGTGATCGTTTCAAACGACGGCAGGTAGCCCAGGGATCCGTCGCCGTATTGCTTAATCCGGCTCATGACCCGCTCAACGTGGTGCTTGGCGATCACGCAGCGTTCCTGGTCGGCAAGCGATCCGCCCACGCGAAGCGTGTTCGAGAGCGCAATCTTATGTAGGTTCTCGAGGATCTGCCGACAGGGCGTTAGTGCGGCGACCGCCGCCCCGGGCTCGCGTCTCGCGTAGGCTTGGTGGGCTCGCTCCGCATGTTGTACGAATTCAATCGCGCTCTTCGCGAAGTCAGTGACCCCGCGAGCGGACGCGTCGGGCGCGAAGATCGATGCGCGCTCGCAGATCGCCCATGCCTTCTGTCCCGGCTCGCCGCAAAGGTCCTTATGGTGGTGTAGCCAAGCGAGGAAGGGGTTGTTGTAGAGCAAGAGCCGGCATTTGAGGCCAGATCGAATCCCGCCGAAGGTGAACGGTCCGCCTGCATTTTGCAGTTCGATCCCCATGAGGCGAGCCCATTCCTCGTAGTTTTCTCCCTCCCTCAAGTAAGCCTTGAGAAAGGCGTCGCCGTGACGCTCGTCCTTGTAATCGATGGTCTCATCGACAACCGGACCCATCGCTCCAGCAGACGCCTCTTCAGACCTAAGGATATCGCCGGAGGCCCGGATGGCAGGAAACAGCGTTTCGTAATTGCCGAACAGCCCGCATTCCCATGTGGTGACGCAGACCCCGTATGCGTCGTCGCGGACGGCGTCCCGCGCGTTCTCGCGAACGTTTCGCTCGCTTTGAGGAAGGTGAAGCCAAGTCGCGTTGTAGGTGTGGAGCGCCGGGCAGTAGACGACCTCGAAGCCGGCATCGCGAAATACGTTCGAGTTCACTTGGCTGCTTTGGAAATACTGCCAGTTGAAGATCAAAGTGTCGCCAGGGATCATTGGCAGGGCGGTTGGATGATCGACAAACATGTCGCCCCAAACCGCGGGGCCCCTACCTGCTTCTACCACTCTTCGGGCCAGCGGACCGAAATGTTCGCCGTAGATCTGCGCCTTACCGTCGACCCCCGGCCGTTTCTCGTACTCGGAAACACGCTCCTTGCACGTTGGGCATGCACCAAGTTGCCACGTCTCGTCGCCCCCGATATGAACGATCGGCGAGTTGAAAACTGAGAGGACGTCGTCGACCAACCCCGCAGCAAGTGATTGGAACTCGGGCATGCTGGGGCATGCCTGCATCCCCTTGAAGGTCGACTCGGCAAAACGCCGGCCCTCCTCGGTATAGATGAAGCCCTCGAAGTGGCCGAGCAAATTCATGAACGGCACGATCTGGAGGAAGGGATACTCGTCTTGTAGTACGCGTACCGTTTCGGGCGTCAGGCACCCCTTGCCATGCATCCATGGCGTGGACGGATAGGCAAAACGGTGCTCCAGATAAAGCCCCAGGGCGTTGTAGCCCGATTCGAGACTCAAATCGCAAAGTCGGCGCAGGTGGTCCAGAGTCGGCGCCTGCTCTCGCGCAAGGTCATAGGTCCACATTCGGAGCTTCATTGCGTCAGCGTACCTTCGGCCCACGTTGAACAGACCGGCGAGCCGGCTAGATCAACTCGAGGGCGACTTCGGAGCAGAAGTGCCTGCCCTGGGGCGTGAGGCGCATCGTCTCCCCGTCGATTTCAGCCCATCCTTTCGCAACGACTTTGTCGATTGCCTGGTGCTTGAGAAGGACTTCGCCGATCGGCAGTCCCCGATTCAGGCGAAGGCCGAGCATGATGCGCTCTGTCCGGCGCATTTCGTCAGTTAGGATTTCTGAGTCGCAGGAGAGCGGAAGGTTGAGTTCGATCGCCTTGCAGTAGCCATCAGGGTGCTTCAGATTCGTATAGCGGATGCGTCCGAATTCAGTCTCCGTCGAGCCGACCGCGCCCGGCCCGTAGCCCATGTACTCTTCGGCATCCCAATAGCAGAGGTTATGGCGGCACTCGAAGCCGGGTTTGGAGAAGTTCGATATCTCATACTGTTCCAAACCACCTGCGGCAGCCCTTGCGACGCTGTCCTCATACATTGCGACCTGCACATCGTCGTCAGGCAGATCTAGCTGCCCTTTCAGTTGCAGGCGATAGAATGCGGTATTCGGTTCGATCGTCAGGCAATAGAGACTCAAGTGTTCGGGCGCAAGCGCCAGAGCGGTATCGAGGTTCCGATGCCAACCCGTGCCGTCTTGACCGGGAAGGCCAAACATCAGATCGAGATTGAGATTGTCGAACCCGGCTTCTCGAGCGACTGAGAAGGCTCTGCCGATCTCGTCAGATCGGTGGACGCGGCCAAGGGTTAGAAGATCACTGTTCGAAAAGCTCTGGGCGCCCAAGCTCATGCGGTTGAAGCCACCGCGCCGCATGGCCACGAACTTGGTGATATCCGCTGTCCCGGGGTTGGCCTCGCTAGTGATCTCCGCCCCTTCGATCGGAGGATGGGTCTCGAAGACGGCTTCTAGGATGCTCAGGATCTGCGGCTCGCTAATGAAAGTGGGCGTCCCACCGCCGAAGAAGACGGTCTTTGCCGGCCTTCCTTTTTGTCGGGAACGGCGAATCTCGGTGACGATCGCGCGGACGGTTCGATCGATGACATCGCCCTCCATCGCGTAGGAGTTAAAGTCGCAATAGCCGCATTTGCTGGGGCAAAACGGAATGTGCACGTAGACGGCGACCGGATCGGTTGGCAAAGGAGTATTCAAAGGAGCCAAATCAGTTTACTGACTGCCGCCTTTCTTACCGGTGGACATTTGGTAAAGTGGGTCGCGATCTCGCGGCAAGAAGTCAAGGACGATCGAAAGGTGGTCGGGCAGGTCCACCTTGATGAGGTCGTTCTCTTTGCTCACATACACCATCTGCGTCTGTTTGGGGCCATCGATCTCGATGTGGGGTCCTTCGAATTTCGTGGCGAGCCACGAGCCGTGGAAGGTTCCGGTGACGGTGGCCTTGTACTTTGTGAACCCCTGGGTGAACGGGTCGAAAGTGTAGTACTCCTTGAGGTCAGTGATGATCTTTCCACTGTCGACCATCGGTTTGAACTGGGCGTCCAGCAGCTTCATGTCGACGTTCGGGTACATGCTGAACGACTTCGTGTGTTTCGAATCGACCACCGATACGTCGATGTGGTCGGGCCAAAAGACCGCTTCGGCGTGGCGTTTGCCATATGGGTCTTCCTGTTCGGCGGACTGTCGGAGGAGCTTTCCGTCGGGCAGAATCCAGTACGATTCCCTGTAGGTGCAAGCATAGGGAACACGCCGGGTTCGCAAGATGATCTCGCCCTTCGTCAGACCTTCCGACTTTAGGATCCGGCACGACTTGTTGAACAGCATTCCATCCGTCACTGACCACCGGACATAGCCCTTCGAGTAAACGAACGACGAAGGGGGAGCGATCGGACCCTTGCCGAACTCGGCAGGCACATCGTTGTCGTATCGGACCTCCATGACGGTGTCAGGCTGAACGAGCGGGCCCAAGACGATCTCTCGCTGGCCGACCATGACCGCGGGCTTGAAGTCGAACTTGGGTAGTCCTTCTATTTGGCCATATCCGGCACGTATCACGACCAAGCTGGAGAGGGCTAAGAGCATAGAACACCTATCTTCTAATGTACGACAGCCACGCGGTTTGCGAAACGGCGATCTTAGGACGCCGTTTCGCGATCCATTCTCTCTGGGGCGCTGACTCCTAGGAGCGTAAACACCGCTCGCAGGCCGGTTCGCGCCGCATGGCACAGATTCAAACGCGCAAGTGTCAGAGCCGGTTCTTCCGGTTGCACGACGCGGCAGGCATCGTAGAAGTGGTGGTAGGTTCGGGCCAACTCGATCGCGTAGGTAGTCAATCGATGTACGCCGTAGTCCTTCGCGCACCGAGCGACCTCGATCGGAAGGTCCAGGATCTTCATGATCAGGGCGAGTTCGGTCTCGTGGGTGAGTAGCGCCGCATCGGTGGGATTGTTGTCGTCGCGCACAAATCCGGCCGACTCAGCTTTGGCGATTACGCTGCAGATTCGGGCGTGAGCGTACTGGACGTAGAACACCGGATTCTCGTCGTTCTGTTTGGTCGCGAGGTCGATATCGAAATCCATGTGGGTTTCATGGCTTCGCATGAGATAGAAGAACCGAGAAACGTCCTTGCCGATCCTCTGCTGCTCGGCCTTGTCGGCGGTTGGGGAGGAGTTGGCCCCGATCTCGTCGATCAGGTCTCGCAACTCGTAGATGTTGCCGTCCCGCTTGCGCATCGGCGCCGGCTTCCCGTCTTTGACGAAACGGACGATTTGGAAGATGATGATCTCAAATCGCTCTTGAGGATATCCGAGCGCCTGGCAGACCGCGTTCATACGCGGGATATAGCCGTGGTGATCGGGACCCAGGATGATGATCGCCTTCTCGTACCCTCGCTGGCCCAGTTTGCTCTCCATGTATGCGACATCGCCCGCGATATAGGCGGGGCGTCCGTCCGACCGAAGGAGAACCCGGTCTTTGTCGTCGCCGAACTTGGTAGCCCGCAGCCAAAGCGGCCCACACTCTTCCGGCTTTTGCTCCAACGTAGCTTCCTTGCCTTCCCGTACCACTTCGGTTCGGTAGCACTCCGAGTCAGCCGAACCGTTCGCCTTTAGTTTTTCTAGCGAATCGGTGACCAAGCCCGACTCGTGCATCGACTGTTCGGAGAACCAACGGTCGAAGCCGACCTCGAATGTAGCGAGATCCTGTCGCTGTCGCTCCAGCATAAGTTCTTGCGATCTTTCTTGCCACCAACCTACCGGTTCCTTTCGACTGGCATCCCTACCGAACAGCCGAGAGACTTCTTCCGCGACGTCCTTGACATAGTCGCCTTGGTAGCCGTTCTCGGGCAGTGGAAGGCCAAGTGCGTACGACTGGACCGATTCGGCGAACAACCGCATCTGCTTCGAGTTCACGCCGTCGTTGATGTAGTACTCCCGGTCGACCGGATAGCCGGCGGCGGCGAAGACACGGCACAAGACATCGCCGAATACGGCGCCGCGTGCGGAGCCAACCGTGATCGGGCCGTTCGGATTCACCGACACGAACTCGACGTTAAGTTTGGGAAGCTTCTGCCCTTCGAAAGACTGGGCGGCGAGATTTGCGAGGCTGTTTCCCATGTCCAGAACCGTGTCGACGTAAGCGGCCACTGCTTCCGGCTTAAGGTGGATATTCAGGAATCCCGGACCGGCGATCTCGACTGTCGCGATCGGCGAACTGGCCTCACCCGATGAAGATTCCAACACCTGCTTGAGCATCACTCCGATTTGCCTAGGCGGAATGCCTGCTTTCTTGGTGGCGGTCAGTGCAAAATTACAGGCAAAATCACCATGATCGCGGGTCTTTGTGTCGGTAATTTCAACCGGTACACGCGCCTCGCTGGGGAGCATCCCCGAGGCGATAAGAGACTCTACGGCAGAGCGGATCAGGTTCGTTAATCTATTACGCAGCAAGTCATCGTTGTACCCGCTCAGAGTGTGCGGGCCACGTCGGAGGGGGCTTGACCGAAATGGGCCGTTTGGACGATGCTATTCAAAGTCCCCACACGTCTACGTGAACTATTGTCTCGGATTCCCCGTCTTTTTAGCGTCTGGGTTCCGTGTAAGTGTTCCGACACGGGGTCTTTGGTCTACAATATTCGGTCGTTAGGGGGAATGTTCTCTGCGTCCGGATAGGGGACTGGGTGAAAAGCATCTATGGCGTTGCCACGTAAACCGATGGTTCAATTCTTGGTTGAGAAGGGGTATCTCAAGCAAGATCAGTTCGATGAAGCCCAAAAAGTTCTGCAGCAGACTGGGCAGACCGATATAGGAAAAGTTCTCGTTTCGCTCAATATGGTCGGCGAGCGGGAAGTGTTGATGGCAAAGGCCCAGGAAATGGGCTACGCATTCGCCGACTTGGACCGAATTCAGATCGACTCTTCGTGCCTGAACGTTGTGCCTGAGCGCATGGTCAAGGCCCACAACGCCATTCCCGTCAAGAAGGAAGGCAATAACCTGTGGGTCGCGATGGTCAATCCCAACAACCTCAACGCGTTGGATGACATCAAGATCGCCTCCGGTCTTCGCGTCATTCCGGTCGTAGCCGTAACTGGCGCGATCGAAGACGCCATCAAGCGATATTACGGCGGCGGCGCCGTCGTCGCGGAATCGGCGGCTCCGACTCCGGCCCCCGCGCAGAACGCGAACTTCAACGCTGACATCCGAATGGCGATCGCGAATGCGGGCGCCGGTCGCAAGGCGTCTGACGACGAGGGCGACTCGGAAGGCGATGCCGAGAAGATGGCCGAGCAGGCCCCGATCATCAAATTGGCAAACGCTTTGATCCAACAAGCAGTTGCCGATAGAGCTTCTGATATTCACGTCGAGCCGCAGCAGCGCGCGGTTCGCATCCGGTACCGAATCGACGGCGTGCTTCAGGAGGCGATGACGGTTCCGCGGAACTTGATGGCGCCTTTGATCAGCCGCCTGAAGATCATGTCGGACATGAACATCGCGGAGCGCCGTATCCCTCAGGACGGTCGTATCGAAGTTCGGCATGTGGGTAAGGAGTACGACCTTCGTGTCAGCTCGATCCCGACGCCGTTCGGCGAGAAGATCGTTATGCGTATTCTCGACAAGTCGAGCGTCATGATCGGCTTGCAGAAGATTGGCTTTACGGAAGAGAACCAGGTTAAGATCGAGGAGTTGGTCAGTCAGCCGAACGGCATGTTCCTCTGCACCGGCCCTACTGGTTCGGGCAAGACCACCACCCAGTATTCGGTTCTGAACAAGTTGAACACGGTCGGCGTGAACATCATCACCGCGGAGGACCCGGTTGAGTATCAGCTCAACGGCATCGCCCAGGTTCAGATGAATCGAAAGGCTGGTTTGACCTTTGCCACCGCGCTTCGCGCCTTCCTCCGACAAGACCCCGATATCATCATGGTCGGTGAAATGCGTGACTTGGAAACGGCTGAAATCGCGATTGAAGCGGCCCTTACGGGACACCTTGTCCTTTCGACGCTTCACACGAACGACGCTCCATCCGCCACCCTCCGTATGATCGACATGGGCGTCGAGCCTTACCTCATCACTGCTACGGTTATCGGCGTGCTTGCCCAGCGCCTGGGACGCAAGATCGACGTCGAGAACCGCGAGCCGTATCAGGTTCCGGCCTCCGACCTTCGCCGATTCGGTTTGCAGGCAATCGACCCGGACGAGATGATCACTCTCTACCGGGGCGTTCCAGCCGAAGCGAACCGTATGACCGGTTACAAAGGCCGTACCGGTATTCACGAGTTGATGACGATGAACGCTGAAATCGCCGAACTGGTCGTTCGCCGAGCTCCTTTGAACGATATTAAGGAAGCGGCCAAGGCCAACGGAATGAAGGAACTTCGTGAAGACGGTCTTGAGAAAGTCTTGGCCGGAATCACCGACCCTCAAGAAGTCATGCGCGTCGTCTTCACCGCCGGTTTCTGACGTAGAATCTTAGTTAAAGGACACAGATGCAGAATAATCCTCCGCCAAGACAGAACCCTCCAGGGATGATGCCCCCGCCTGTCGCTCGCCCCGGTGTGGGCTCGATGCCGCCTCTCGGGCAGATGCCCCAGGCCCAGATGGAGATCCCGAAAGAAGAGGAACCGGCCGTTCCTCCGATGTCGATCAAGGATCTTCATATCGATGAACTGCTTCACATCGTCGTCGATAAGAACGCATCCGACCTGCACGTCTGCTACGCTTCGCCTCCCGTCATTCGAGAGGATGGAAAACTGAAGCGGCTCAACTACGAGGAGTTCACGCCCCAAGACATCCAGCGACTGATGTACGACATCATTTCGGATGAGAACATCAACAAGTTCGAAACGTCGTTGGAGTTGGACTTTTCGTATGCGCTTCCCAAGCGAGCCCGCTTCCGTGTGAACATGTATCGCGACCGCGGCTCGGTTGCTGGCGCATTCCGGTTGATCCCGCAGAAGATCCCAACCGTCGAGCAGTTGAACCTGCCGCCGATTCTCAAGCCCCTCTGCGAAAAGCCGCGTGGTTTGATCCTGGTGACCGGACCTACGGGCTCTGGAAAGTCGACGTCGCTCGCAGCGATGATCAACCACATCAACACCAACTTCGCGCACCACATTATCACGATCGAGGATCCGATCGAATATCTGCACGAGCACAAGCAGTCGCTGATCAACCAGCGCGAAGTCGGAAACGACACCCGCAGCTTCTTGAACGCGCTTCGCGGTTCGCTTCGTGAAGACCCGGATATCATCCTGGTCGGTGAAATGCGCGACATGGAAACGATTTCCCTGGCCATCACCGCTGCGGAAACCGGACACCTTGTCTTTGCGACTCTGCACACGAACAACGCGGCAGAATCCGTCGACCGTATGATCGACGTCTTCCCGCCCGGCCAGCAGGAGCAGATTCGCGTTCAGCTATCCAATAACCTGGTTTCGATCATCTCGCAGCAGCTTCTCGCCCGAGCGGGCAGCCCCGGCCGCGTGCCGGCGAACGAGATCATGGTCGCGTCGTCCGCTATCAGGAACCTGATTCGTGAGGCGAAGACCCACCAGATCACGTCCATGATTCAAACGAGCGGAAACATGGGAATGATCACGATGGACCAGTCGCTGCGCGATCTCTATCTCAAAGGTTTCATCACCATGGAAGACGCGATGTCGCGTTGCCAGAACCCGGATGAACTTCGCAAGATGATCAACACGTCTACGGCAACACAGAGCTCCAGTTCTCAAGGCGGTCCGCCGAGAAGATAGGGCACAGAAGCGCAAGAGCCAACGACACCAGAACGAGGAAAATAGATGCCTGTATACAGCTACACGTTTAGAGATGCGACCGGCGGCCTGCAAAAGGGTACCGCCGACGCCGAGAACGAAGATACGCTACGTCAGCGTTTTTCGGAACAGGGCTTCACGATCACCGAGCTAACGATGATCAAGGCGAAGTCGCCGAAAACAAAAACGTATGGCAAGGTCAAGCTCACAAACCTATCGGTGTTCTGTCGCCAGTTCTCGACCATGGTCGACGCCGGTGTCTCGTTGGTCCGGTGTCTCGACGTTTTGGGCCACCAGACACAAGACGCCAAGCTGAAGAAGATTCTTGTGGATGTCGGCGAGCGCGTCGAATCGGGCGAAAGCCTATCACGCGCCATGCAGCGCCACCCGAAGACGTTCAACAACCTATTCATCGGACTTATCAAAGCCGGTGAAGTCGGTGGTGTGTTGGAAGAGTCCCTACAGCGTCTTTCGCACTTCTTGGAAAAGGACGTCGAACTTCGCCGCAAGGTCAAGTCCGCGATGACCTATCCGGTTCTCGTCCTCTTCATGTCGACCGGTATCGTCATCTTCCTCGTGTCTTGGTTCGTTCCTCAGTGGGCGGCCATTTTGACCGACCTCGGTTTGAAGGCGGACGACCTTCCCGCTCCAACCAAGTTCTTGATTGACGTTTCGAACGTGATCAAGTACTACTGGTGGATGGTCTTGATTTCGCTGGTCATCATCATCTTCGCCTATCGGCTCTTCGTCAGCACCCGCTTCGGTAGGCGCGTCGCAGACCGCGTACGGCTGAAGATTCCGGTGTTCGGCAAACTCCACCACAAGATCTGCATGGCCCGGTTCAGCCGAACGATGGGCACGCTGCTGACCTCTGGTGTTCCGATCCTCCAGGCGATGGAGACGGTTGCCGGCGTCGTCGGCAACTCGATCATGTCGGATGCCGTTCTCGAAGCCCGTGCAAGAATCCGTGAAGGAGACCGCATCGGCGACCCGCTCGAAGCGTCTCGCCTCTTCCCGCCGATGGTCGTCCATATGATCGGCGTCGGTGAAGAATCGGGATCTCTCGACTTCATGCTTCAGAAGATCGCCGACTTCTACGAGAACGAGGTCGAGGCGACGCTCGCCTCGTTGACGGCGGCTATCGAACCGATCATGATCGTCGGACTCGGCTTCGTCGTTGGATTCATCGTCATTTCGATGTTCCTCCCGCTTGTCGACGTTATTTCGAAACTGTCTTCCGGCGGCGGCGACGACAAATAGTCGGCCAAAAGCAAGCACCTCTCGAGGGCGCCCCTGGTTGGGCGCCCTCGATTTGTGTTTATGGACGTACGGTAAACAAACCTGTTTGTCTGTGGTTTGAAATGGCGCTTTCAAGCTAGATTCTGTTAAGCTAACGGCACGAATGAACGATATGCCTCCAATGATTCCAAGCTGGTCGTGGATTTTCGGCTTGGCCTTTGGGGCGACCATCGGTAGTTTTCTGAACGTGGTCATTTACCGGCTCCCGCGCGGCATGTCGCTCGCAAATCCCAAGCATAGTTTCTGTCCGACCTGCAAACATCAACTCGGCGTCGCCGACCTATTTCCCTTGCTCAGCTTTCTTTCATCGGGAGGAAAATGCCGGCACTGCGGTGAGAAAGTGTCCTCGCGCTACTTCTGGGTGGAGTCGCTCAATGGAGCCCTGTGGGCTTGGATTTGGTGGCAGTACATCTGTGTGAGCCTGGATCCCTTGCGTGCGATTTTCTATGCGGTGACCACGGCTGCGCTCGTTGCCGTGATCTTCATCGACTGGGAGCTTTACATCATCCCGGACCAGTTGAATGCGACGCTCCTGCTATTCGGCATCGGCTATCACGCGTTCGACAAGTCGCTTTCGGTCGCGCTGACCGGCGGCCTCCTCGGTTGGGGGCTCCTTTGGGGAATCGCGCTGCTGGGACGGCTGCTGTTCGGAAAGGATGCGATGGGGCACGGCGACATCAAAATGATGCGCGGGGTCGGCGCGTTGCTCGGCCCAACCTTGCTCGGGGCAAACATGATTATTGCGGTTGTCACGGGCCTGATCGTTGGAATCGCGGGAATCGTATATACCCTGATCGCCGCGAAGCGGCACCCCGTCTCCGAAACTGCCGGTGACGATGGGAAAGCCGAGGAGCCGTATCAGCCGGAGACGATCGGGAGCCTCTTTGTCCACGGCGCATGGTATCTGTTCTGCCTCGATATCCCAGCGATCTGGTTCCCCAAAATGTATTCGTGGATCGGGGAAACCGCGTCAGAGGAGAACATTGAGGAAGACGACTGGAAACCGTCGCTGACGACCATACCCTTTGGTCCCTATTTAGCGATCGGAGCCATCGTTTGCATGCTGTTTGGCAGTCCGATAGAGAAGGGGATTTCGACGTATTTGCAGAACTTGGCTCATCCCAACTCTTCTGCGATTGAATCGGGAGTCCGATTTGCCGTAACCGGCTCGAAACGTATAAAATGGTGTGTTGCGACCCCGCCGGGTCGCCGGGAAGTCGGTGCGGGCAATTGCCTCGTGCAATCCGTGGATCTCCACGGAGAGGGAAGGATTGGAACTTAGCGTGATGAAGGATGTGGAACGCGTTGACCGGGAACAAAGGAGCCAAAAGCTCAGTCACACAACTTGTGAAAGTGGGGTCGAAATGAACCAGAAGGCTGGCTTTACGCTCATTGAGCTACTCGTGGTGATTGCGATTATCGCAATCCTTGCCGGCATAATCTTCCCGGTGTTCTCCCAAGTTCGAGCATCTGCCTACCGCAGCTCGGACATGTCCAACATGAACGCCATCCGCTCCGCGCTCCAGCTTTACCGCCAGGACCAGGGCGGCTACCCTCCGGCGCTGCTCGGCTATGTGACGCAGTACGGCGGCGGTCCGAACCCGACCGAGGCTGACATGGTGCCTGCGAACCAGGTTGTCGGGGCGCTCTATCCCAAACGGATCGACTCGCTGACGACCCTGCAGCCAGCGTACGACCGGATCACCGCCGGCCAGCAGTTCGCGCAGTTCACTCCCGCGGTTTGGCCGAACAAGGCTCCCGGCGGCGGAAGCGCTTACAACAACGCGCCACAGCGGTACGGGCCGACCGATATCAGTATTCTCGGTGACGCCAATGTGATTCGGTGCTTCAACCCGAACGACGGCGTGACGGTTCCGTACGATGTTGAGAATCAGTATTACAAGATCAGCGGCTTCGACGTCGCGACGGTCCCGAACGAAAACGGGAACGGTACGCGAAACGAGATCCATTACGCTCCGTTCTGGAGTCAGTTTACGGTAGCCGCCGATCCTTGCCATCCGGTTGCGGGGGAGACGGGCAGCGCCTTGGACGATCCTCGCCAGCTTGGATACTCCGATCCTCCGGAGTCCACCGTCGTTACCTGGGATAGTTACTTCCGCGACTACAGCGGCGGCGCCCTTCAGGAAAACAAGATGGACATCGTGCTTTTCCTGGGCGGATCGGCCCGGGCCTATGATTCGGTTCTCGTCAACACGATGTCCTGGAAGGTTGGACCTTAGGGCACGGAGGACGTATGCGGCACCTAGATGCGATGGTTCAAAGCAACGGACGGTCACGCCCACCGATAACCGCTCCGAGACGTACGCGTAGGCCCTTTGGCACGACGCTCGTTGAGGTTCTGGTCGTTATCGTTGTGTTCCTGGTCGGTATTCTTGCGGTCATTCAGATCTTCCCCAAGGGCTTCCAACTGCTGCTCTTGACGCGGAATAAGTCGATCGCTCAGTCGCTCGCTCGGGAAACGGTCGAGATGCTCGCCGCACGCGCCGACGAGTTGCCCGAGCAGATCGTGTCTGCCCATTACGATCAGAACGGCAATCTTTATATCGATTCCAACCGGGATCCGAACGACCTCGGTCCAATGGGTTCGACCCTGGCGTCAGACGGAACGCTCTCAGATGCCAACGCCAACGTACTCGGCAACTGGCAGCTCTTTACTGGCAGCAACACCACTCGCCGCGTGATCGGCGAAGGCCATCGAGTGCCGGCGCCCGGTTCAGTCTCGGCCAACGGCAACAACGCCTTCTTCGGCGGTTTGATGGTTCTGCAGTTCGGGCCGATCTCCTATCAGCCGGCTACTGGAACGACGGTTTCCAACTTTGCCGTCTATGGTAACGACTTGCAGCAGGTCATCGGGGCCCCGAGCGCTCAAGATCTGCGCTCCGACTATCAGTATTTCGTCACGAACCCGTTCGATAACACGATTTCGCTGCTCCTTCCCTCTGGTCCTTACGCTCGGGCCTACCGAGTTTCCTTCTCGGCTTATATCGCCACGAATTCGGGGAGCTTGGTCAAGCAGGACTACACCGAGGTGCCACTCGTGTCGGTCGGCGCTCAAACAATTGGCGCCAACGGCCAATATCCGCTCTTCCAGGCGCAAATCGACAACGGCATCGTTAACGATCCGAACCACCTCATCAAGAGCATCGACTTGAACACCCTTCGGGTTCAGCGATCGTTCAAAATGATCCCAAAGACGCAAGGGTTCGATCCGAATGAGCCGTACGAGTACAAGCTGCTCAACGAGAACTTGGGAGTTCTGCTGTTCAACCCGGTCGGCCATGAGGTCTTTATCAGCCGGAACGGCCACGATCGTGAGCCTCTGGAAGCCAAGGTCAACTACGACGTCTACGACTGGCGCGTCCTGCACGACGATTTTCGAATCGACACCGGGATCCTTCCTGGCGTCTCGGGCAACCCGCTCAGCCCTCAGCTGCTGACTTGCGAGCACAAGCTTCCAATCAATAGCCTGAAGGTCGCCGGGATCGCCGGTCCGGATGGACAGTCCCTGACGCCGATCCTTCCGCTTGAGACGGCTCGGGCCGACGGAACGACCGACACATCCGCTGCGAATGCGGCGGGGAGCGACAACTTCGTGCTCATGGATATGGCGACGGGCGGAGTCTTCTACGAACTGAATCCGAACTTCCCGACCCAACGCCTGATTAACATCGATAAGTCCACTGGAATCGTGACCATCAATCAGGCCGACACGAACGGCGTGCCGGTTTCTGGTCTAGCCGGCTACTTATTACTTCCTGATGGGTCCACGACGGTGGTGCAGATGGACAACCGAGCCGTTCGGGCGCTCTATATGGCACGCCAAGAATTCTCGGTGCAGGTTCTCAAGGCCGCCTCGCAGTTCTCGGTTGCTTCGAATTACGTGGGATTGGCGTCTGACCAGTACTACATCGGCGGAACGAACAGCGGCGCCGGCGTCGCGTCCCGCATCTACTTCCCGATCGCCGACAGCGGCCGGAAAGTTACTGTCGGCGAAGTCAAGTACGACAGCAGCGCAGACAGTCAGATTCACACGTTGACCGGCCAGGACTTCATCGTCCACTACGCCGCCAATGAGAATGACCCGCTTGGCCTTGCTTACATCGATCTCACCGACGCCGACCCGTATGCGACTTCGGTCGATATGTCGAACGGCATTGGAGCACGGAGCATCAAGGGCGCCTCGGTGGCGGCCAGGGTTCTGTGGAATCCAGACGGCTTCACGCTAAGCAACGACAATGCCGCCAACTTGGCAAACCTCAGCAAGTGGGGAAGAGGCTGGCGAAGATCCACCAATGAGACCTATATGCAGCGGGGAGTGAACATCCGATGATGACCAAGAAACGCGCCTTTACGCTCATTGAGCTGCTGACGGTGATTGCGATCACCGCACTGCTGATGACGATCATCGTCGTCCCAGTTTTCCAGAGCTTTAACTTCACCCGATCGGCTCAGGCGTTCGCCGAGGCGCAGGCCCGGGCGCGCATCCTTGCGGACCGGATTTCGAGAGAGATTGCCAGTTCGACTGGCACTCGCAGTTCGAGCCTTCAGGTTGCTACGATCCTGAATGGAAAGGTCGCCAACGTTCCGCAGCACTCGCTGATCATCCAACTGCCGATTCAGCCTCCGGAAGTCGGAACGATCGACGTCGTTCTCCCTTACGTAAAGATGGACCTCCTCAAGGCGGCTCAGGCGGACCTCCACGGTGGTTCGGCGGCGGGCGGATATACGAACCCGCTTAACGGGTTTGTCGACCCGACGCTTCACTCGGCGCGTGGCCAGATCATTCTTCCCGTTGGTACCGGAACCACGATCGTTCGCTACTTCGTCGGTCTTCGCGATCCGTCCAACCCGTACAACAATCCGTATGACGGGATTCTGATGAATTTCGGTGGCGGTCGGGACAATTTGTTCGTGCTCTACCGGGCTGAGGTGCAGCCTTACGTATGGCGGAATGGTGCGTTTCGACCCAACCTGGATTTCTTCCAGGCCGATCCGACGGACACTCAGATCCGTGGGCTAGACGATCCCCGGTTCTTTATCCCAGACGGCTTGGGCTACGACGGGACGATCGATCCGAACAAGAATACGCGCGTCAATAACTGGAAGACGGTCTCGGTTATGCAGACCGAGTTGAGCCGGTTCGACATGATCCAGCCGGTTTACAACAAGTTCACCCGAACGGCGCTCTATCATGGTGATGCTCCGGTTGTCCTTCCGCTGATCCAGTTCCGCCCGTCCCACGTCGGCAACGATCCCGCCCAAGGTCAGGTTGCGGTTCGGGAAGGGGAAGAGGCGAACAACTCGGCTGCGTTCGCGCCCGACATCTTCAAGACTCAATACGGGATGTGGAGCAACCAGATCGTACGTACTTGGCCCCAGACTTGGGATCCAAACGCGGTGCCGAATACGGTGAGTCAGTACTTCGTGGGCCGAAACGACCCTTCGAACGGAACCGCCGGCGCCCCTCCCGGATTCAGCATCTACTACTACGATCCGTCCGGCTCCATTTCAGACGTCGCCTCCGGCATCGAAGTGTTCGATCTCTACACGTACGATCTGGTGACTTCTTCTGGCGGGCGCTATCCATTCAGCCAGGCGATTACGGCTGCTAACAACCGGTCGGGTTGGATGACGAATCCGGCTATCACGAACCTCTTTGTTCCATATGACTTGAATTCGGCGAAGGGCAAGGTCATCACGAGCTTCAACATCTCCGAAGTCGGCAATCCGAACACCTCGCCGAGCCTGACGAATCCGCAGAACCTACCGACAGTGGCCACCAACCCGTCAAACACTGGCCCGTTCGCAGCTGGCCAGGATCCGAACGTTGTGGGCGGGAACTTCTACGACCCGGCGTTCGCCTCCGTCAATGAGATATTCAACTGGGTTTGGGCCAACGCGTCGAACCTGCAGCCGCAGATCGACCGATTCATCGACCTGCGCACTACCCCTACGGCAGACGGCACGCCAAGTCCGCTCAACCCCGTCAACGGCTTTGCCAAGTGCCGGATCGTGCCTGGCAGCGAAATCGTCTACGGTCCCGATCAACTCGATCCGACCGACAACATCCCTGGAACGAACCCTCTTCAGCGAGCCACCGTTCGCTATACGCGTACAACGCAGACTCCTGGCCCCAATCAGTACCAGATGAACTACGTCGATCAGCCCGAGCCGACCAACGCCTCTAACCAGATCGACTACACCCTTCTGGGGCTGACCGCAGCCGAAGTCAACGGGTTCAACCCGAACGTATACGACGCGCATAACTTCTGCAGCGCGATCATTCAGCCACGCTACAAAAAGGGCTACATCAAGTTCAACTCTGATCCGACCGCGCCGCTTCCGATCGGCCAGATCCAGGTGTCGTACAAGTTCCAGTTCAATGGAACACAGACGGGTACGGCGATCGTCGGAGCAAAGAGCGACGTGTTCGCCGTCGACTACGATACGCGGCAACTGATGTCGGTGCTTCTGACGATCCGCAACTACCCGCAGACCACGAATACTCCGAATCCGCAGACCGTAACGCTCAAGGCGACTGCCGCTGTCAAGAACTACATCCGGTGATATCCATGAACCCCACAATTACACAGCCACAGAGCCAGCGACAAAGAGGCCAGACGATCATCATCGCGATGGTTGTCTTGGGCGTCCTGCTCATCCTCGGGTTCGTCTTTATCGGGATCGTCGACCGGAACGGAAAGACGACCTTTAATCTCGGCAACCGATCGGTCGCCTACGACTTGGCCCAAGGCGGAATCCGGTATGCCCATCAGCAGCTTCTGCAAAGCGAGTTGGGCGCCGACTGGCGAGGAACGCCGACGAGCCTGGGAACGGGTAACGGAACTCTGGATCCCGATGCCTACTACCTTCGGCCCGCCGCTACCTTGGCTGATGGGGTGACTCCTCTCACTGTGACGCCGGGCGGCACTCAGATCGATCTGGGCGGTCCCGACGGTCTCGGTCCGTTCTTCCGGATCAACAATGCAAACGGCCGCTCTCTTGTAAGAGTCCGCTACGCGCCTAGCGACGCCAACATCTTCAGCAACTCCCCCGTCGGTCCGTTGCGCCGGCCCGGCTTGGCTCGGGACTACATCATTATCGAAGCGATCGGTCGAGAGGGGCAAATCAACGTCAACGACCCGACGACGCTCAGTACCGGCTATCCGCTCCAGTTCCGCAATTTCGCGACGGATTTGGACTTCCGAGCCGCGCTTGGCCTGATGAAACAGGCTGAGTCGAAATATCCCAACACCCAGGTGCTTCGAGCGTTCGCTTCGATCGGAATAATCGAGTCCGCCCGGTATATCACGAACATCTTCAACGTGAGCCGTCCGGCCGACATTGGCTTCCCAAAGGAACTCGGCGTACAGTATCCAATCAATAGCGGAACGTTCGTGGCGTCCAACATCAACAGCCAACTCGGTGGAACGATGCCCCTGTATAACCTGGGCAATCCTCCCACGCCGGCCGGACAGATCGAGGGGAATGGCTCGTTCTACTCGAATGCGAACGTCGTCGTACACGGCAACAACGTCCTGAACCTGAACCGATACATGGGCGACCAATTCGATGTTGCCGGATCCATCACGGGCGACTCTGCCGATGGTCAGTACGGCTATCAGGGCGGTCAGTTGACGATTGTGTCGCGAGATGTCGACACCAACCCGTCTTCCGCGACCTTTGGCTCATGGCTCGCCGCTAACACCACCATTCTCAATGAAGCAGGGGGCACGCTCGACAGCATGAACCCCAACTTTAACACGGTGGGCGGCTTGGTTCGCGACGGCGCAGGTAACCCCGACCAGGCAGGCAACGTTCGAAGCCTGGGAATCAAGACTCCGCCTTCCATCCTCGTGACCGATCCCGATACCAACGAGAATCGGTACGTTACGATGACGGCGGATAGCGGAACCTTGGGTGGCAACGGGAACAACGGCCGCTATGGATTTGGTTCGGGCATCTATGTTTACAACCCGTCCGACGTTCAAGGCCCGGTCGACGAGAGCGGTCGAACCAATATTGGCTCGCAAGAATCCTTGACATACGACTGGCTAAACCCGAACAACGGGCAGGCTCATTCGGGTTGGCAAGGCTATCTTTACGTGCCGCCTGGAGCAATCCTCAAGCTCCTCGACGACGGCTTCACGATCCAGCGCGACAGCCAGGCGCCTCAGGGCGAGCGCACTTGGCGCTATATCGATGGAAGCGACACCGGGAACTCTCTCAATCACTTCCGCATCGGCTTGGGTTCCGACGGCCTTCGCCACATTGTGAACTCGTTCACGCCAGCCAGCAGCGCGACTCCGACGACCACAATCAACATCAACGGAACGCTGCAGCGAAGCGATTACGATAAGGGTCCGGTCTTCAACGGCGTACTTTACTTCGAAGGCAACACTCGCGTTCGCGGCGTCATTCCGACCGACGTTCAGTTGACCGTCGTCTCTGATGCGAGCATCTACATTGAGGGCAGCATCACGAAGGGAATCACGGCGAACGGGCTCCAGCCGACCGAAGGGTACGCCATCGGCCAACTGCTGACCCGGCCCTCGAAGTCGATGCTGATGCTCATGGCCAAGGACTATGTCACGGTCAACACGACCCAGTTCCTCGGCTTGTCGCCGAACCAGCAGGCGGAACCGGTCAACGATACTCCAAACCAGATCGGCTTCAACCCGATTCGAGTTCGCACGGGCGGAAGCCTATCGCTGGACACGGAGTTCGCTCGAGACCCCCAGGGTCCCACCGCAAATCCAAACAATCCGAGCACGTGGCAGACGTTCAACATGGGCTACTCTGAAGCCGGAATCCCGGCGGTGAAACTGCCTACGAACCTGCTGATCGCCCACACGATGGACGATGGCCCAGCGCCGGCAACGTTCTTCCAGCTGGACGTTAACATGGGCGGTCCGGCTCCGTCGCCTTACTTCTTCCTCGCCGGAGGAACGAACACCGCGTTCAACTACATCACCGGCATTACGCCGACGTCGATGATTCCGGAGTATGGTCTTGGCTCTGAAGTCGACCAGCGATATCCGAAGTTTGAGGAGACGACCTTCCCGGTTATCGATCCGACGACGATGACGACATCGTCTGACGGTCAGCAGATGGTCGCGAACGGTCCGACCGGCGCCTACGCGCTGTTCGCCGAAGGTACCAACGAACTGACGATTCGCCAGACGAGCATCTCGGGAGTTGCGACCAACGACTACATCGTGGGTCGAGCTGCGCTGGCTCCGAACGATATCCGAATCGAAGCGGCGATCTATGCTGAGCAAGGATCGTTCTTTGTGATCCCTGGCCCTTGGTTCAACCCGAACCCGAACGATCGCCGGGACTACTATGTGTCCAGCGAAGACGTGTACGCCGGGGCATCGACCACGCCGGAGAAGGATGCGATCCGGCTGGAGAATTTTGGTGCAACACCTGGATTCCCGTTCTACGGCGAACCGCTGGATATCCGCATCGTCATCTCGGGCGCGGTGAGCGAGAACATGCCGCCGCCGGCCTCGGTGCAAGCCGAATGGCTCAAGAAGTGGGGATGGATTCCGAAGGATCTGGGTGCAACCGGGCTGGTTATTCCGGGGTCCCACGTGCCTCCGGCATCGACTCTCGCAAATCCCTTGATCATTCCGAATCTCATCATCAACTACGATCCGGTGCTCGCCACCGGCAGGTCGAACGGATATGTCATTGACAACGGTCCGGGGACCCTCATCAGGACCGACAGTTATGGACGTCCCTTGCCGCCGATGCCTCGGCTGCCCGTCAGTCCAACGCTGGCGTTTTTCGGAGAGGTGCAATAAGATGTTAGGCCGTTTGCTTGGATGGGTTGGTCTTGTAGGTCTAGCTGCCTCGGCTTTGGCGGGACCGCAAGCCTACTCGCAGCGCGCACAGACGATTCGAGCTGGAATCGTGATTCTGGCGAGCGCCAAAACTTCGGTGACGGCGCCTCCTCAGAGCGCGGCGCCCTATGCTTTGTACAACCTCGATGCCAACACGTCGGTGAAACCGGCTGGTTGGAGCTTTGTAAACCCGTACGCGCCCTCTCGGGTTACGTCCGACATCTATGCGCGCTGGTCGGCCATCGATTCGAGCACGCCCAACATCGGCACTCCGATCACAAAGCGGAACGCTCCCTATTGGGAAGTGTTCCTCAGCAACCTGACGGATGACAGCATCGGCAACTACGATCTCTTGCTCGTAAACCCATATGCCTTTGCGTCGCTGAATCCGACGGAAAGGGAGCGGCTCCGAAGATTCGTCGATCAGGGCGGAATTCTCTGGATCGACCCGGCCGGCATGTCCAACACGATCGCCGGTATTGACGAGTTCAACAGTTTCCCTATCCCCTTCGTTCAGCAGGCGTCAAACGCCGTTGGCCTGGAACAGACCGACGTCAACAACATCCTGATTCATTCGATTCTGGACGTGAGTTCCAGCGATATCGACAACCTTGATACGATGCTGGACTCGAACTTCCAGCCGTATTTCCTGCGGATGCCGAATATCGGCATCGACTACGGCGCATCCGGAGCGTCCGGATTGGCCGGCGGCGCGATGATCGACTTCCTCCGGTATCAAACGGTTAGCAGCTATAACGGCAATCCAGTGATCTCGCTGGGCCGCATCGGCGATGGTGCGGTGGTTGTGACGGCACGCGGCGCCTCTCTTAAGCTCAACCGGGCGCGAAACACGGTGGTCAGCTACGCGGCAAACGTGAATTCGTTCACCGCACTGCCGCCCGTTCTCGATGCAGACGGACTCTCGGCCGCCAAGCTTGCGGTCAACATGGTCGGTATGCTCAGCCAGTATCGACAGCAAAATGGCGGGAGCCGGCGCACCGGAAGCAGCGCGATCGATCTGAACCCCCCGCTCATCATGCGGTCGTTCGTGAACGATAGCAACTACTCCACGAACCAGAGTCTGGCGTCGCCGACCCTCTATAAGGGCATGCTTGTGACCACCGTGAACGGTGTTCTGAAGGTATTCGATGCCAACCCGGTGGAAGACCTGGACGGCGATGGCAACCCCGACGAGGGAATTCAGGATTACGGGCTCGGCACGTCTTACGACGAGATCTGGGAGAGTGCGGCCGGTACGATGACGGCGCCGCTTTCCGCGCCAGTATGCTGCGAAGTGCCCAACAACGTGAGCGGACCTACCGACGAAGTTCTCGTCGTAGATGCCACCGGTACGTTGTACGTCTTCAATCTCGAACCTCGAAACAGCGACGGGACGCTTAGTTCCAAACCGAACCTGGGCTATTCGATCGCTCCGCCCAACGGCGCTTCTTCTTTGGACACCTCGGTTTCACCGTCGGTCCCGCTGGCTCCGACCGTGTCGGAAGGCGTTGCCTATGTCACCGACAACTATCAGCGGAATCCGGGTGTTCTGACTGGACGCATTTGGTTGGTCGACCTGAGCACGGGAACCAAGATTTCCTCCACGGGACCGTTCGTGGTCGGAGGAAGCAACTCGTCCGTCAACCTTCCCGAATTCACCTACGGCACCACCGTCGGTTACATCCCGATCTTGGATAACTCGGGTGGCGTGGACAAGGTTCTCTACACCCCGTTCGCCGGTAACCCGTCGCAAGGCGTCACATCCGAGGGCTTTACCAGCCTCTGGCTTGGCGTGAAGGGCGAGCGTCCGATCAGCTACGATCCGCAGGGCTCCAACACGGCGACGGCGCTTCAGGTTACGACTCGCGCCAGCCAGCAGGGCGGACTTCCAATCTATACGGGCAGCGGATCATTGGGCGTCAAGTTGACCCTGATCGACAACAGCGGCAATCCGTTTAGCGCCACCCAGATGGCGGCGATCTTCAAGGGCGACGTCCAGGACCTTGGAGGCGGAATCCTGAGCTTCCCGTTCCAGCCGACGGTCAATCAACTTCCTTCGACGGTCAGCGGCGTTCGTATCGACTACACGATCGACTGGGGCAGCAACATTCCGGGCGTCTTGTCTTCGGTCGAGCGCGGCATGGTGATGTTGCCGGACCAAGCGTCCAGTGGCAGCACTTCACCTCGGCGGGTCATCGGTCCGGTCGCCTTGTCGCCGCGCGGAACCGCTTATGTGGTGGCGGCCGATGGCAGCGGCGGCGGCCTCTTCGGATTCCGGGAACAGGGCCGTGGGCTCTTCAACTGCGTATCGCGATACGAACTGTATAGCAAGCACACGGTCACACTCAACCAGTCGAACAGCGCGACGCTTGGGCCCGTTCTGAACGACAACGACGGACTGATCACGTGGCTATCGAATAACGCTTCCCCGGCGATCGCATCGTTGCTAAATCAAACGATGAGCAACTTCACGTTCAGTGGAGGACCGGCGATTCGAAATGGCCAGGTGATGGTCACTGTCTCGGCGTCAAAGAAAGGCATTCCGGTGACGGTCGTGATGGCGCTCAACGCCGAACCCCAGGCTGCTCAGTTGCTGGTTGGCGATTGGCCGGATGGCACCGAGGTGCTTCAGCCCGACATCGCCCGAAGCACGATCGCGGCCACGCCCGAGATTCAGACCGTCATTCCCTCCGGCAGCTACACGTACGATTCGACGACTCAGGTGCTCTCGTTCCCCAACCTTTCCAGCGTTCAGCGCGGACAGGTTCAGAACTGCTTGAGCCTGAGCCAACCGATCATCATTCGCAAGCCGGGCAAACCCGATTATCTGGTCCAGCCCGATGCGATCGGCGGATCGGTCTGGAATCCGGTGCAGTGGTACTACGTCATCGACGGTACGACGCCTGGCGGCGGCGGACCGCTCATTACCGGCAACTCGGTTTTCGTGTCGGGCGCCAGCTACCTTCCGGCGATTCTCAATGGGAGTTCGTCATTCACGACGACGGGCGTGCTCTATGCGCTCAACGCGCAGATCGGCGCGGGCAGCTTGCATCCCGATCCTAATAAGCCCTGGCTTAACCAGCTTTGGACGATCGACAACCCGACCGGTTCTAGCGCTACTGGAGACGCGAACGTGCTCTGGCCCCAATTGAGTTCGGTAAGGAGCTTCAGCGACTACCAGATTCGGTTGAACCAGACCGTGCTCGGCGGCGCCGGCGTCGCTCCTTCGGGCACTGCCTACGGAGTCATCGGCGGCGATAACGCTCTTGCCGCGTGGGGCGATCAGGGCCTCTACACCTTCTCGAAGGCAAACTTCATCGTATGCGACGAAGGACGGGTCATCGAACTCGATCCGAGCGGCAATCCGATCTGGACTACCGATTCCTCGGTCAGCCAGGGGCCTACGAACGTAGGATCCGGTGCCGCTATGCAACCGATGGTGCGGCCAGTCCGAGCCTATGCGCTCAACGACAACCACCTGTTGGTCGTCGATGCAGGCGCGAATCGGGTGGCCAGCCTGAACACCGACGGTATCGAAGCTCGATCCATCGCCAGCTTCCAGCTTGATCCGAACGTCATTCCTCAGGGCTTCGTCGCCGGTGAGCCGCTCACGCTGAGCGGGCCGAGCGACGCGGTGTACTACACCAGCTATGTGAACATGTCGGGCGCCGCCGGAACCCTGGTGACGCTGGGCGACGGCGAGAACGGCAATAGCGTCGAGATGTGGCAGCACTACCTGATCGCCGATACCGGCAATCGGAGGCTGGTCGAAGTGATCGATCGCTTTTACTACAATCCGGCTACTCAAGCGGTCGGAGGACCGGTGACGATCACGGGCTCCAATGGAATCGCCTTCCCGCAGACTGGCGTCCTCCTGTGGCACACGCCGGCAACTTTCTCCGGAAAGAACTACGCCTACACCAGCCTTAACCGGGTACGAGTTCCCGACTCCTCGTCGGTTGGCTACCACTTCGTTTACGTGACCGGCATCAACGGTACGCTCGCGACGGCGGCAGGCACCGGCTTGTCTCCGGCAGGGCCTAACAGCGTTCTGGACGCGAACGACGGAAACGGCTCGATCGTGATCTTCGATCCGACGACGCCGAGCGGGGTTCAGGCGATCAACTCGGTCACGCTTCCGTCGACTCTTGGGATTCCATTCTGGGATCAGAAGACGGGAGCCTTCGACACGCTTGCGGCAGTCGACGGAAGCACAACTTATGCTCGCCGGGCGGGCGGTCTCCATAGATTTGCAAAGCTGAACTCAGTGACGGCGAAAGTCGTCCAAGTAGGATCGGGTGGATCTGCCGTGCCCGAGATTGCGATCATGATTTCGGACAGCACCGGCATCTATGAAGGGTTCTACAACGCGGTCAATCCGACGGCGCTCGTGCTCAATTGGTATATGCCGAACGAGGCTTATGTTGGAATCAAGCAAACCAGCCTTGGCGGAATAACGGTGGCTTCGGGAACGAACGCGGTCAGCCTGAAGGCAGTGTATGCGCGCCGTTTGGATTCAGGCGAGATCTTGATCGTCAACGGCTACAACGGCTACACCTTGGGTGGGGGAGCGTTCCCCGGCGAAGTGATGCAGGTGAACGGCACGCCCAATGCCGGCTCGTCAGCCATGAACCTGGGGTTTGGCACGGCAAGCATCACGCTTGACCTGAATGGAACGCTGCCAACTGGCACACGCGGAATCCTGATGCCCGTCTTTGCGGATCGGCGATGAAGATGAACACTTTGGTGAGATTAATGGAAACCAGAAAGAGCAAATGGCTCATTCCCCTGGCGATCGTGTCATCGCTGCTGTTTAGCGCATGTGCATCGGCGCAGCTAAGCGTGTACGCGGAGAACTGGCACACGTTCAAGGGTGGCAGCTCCCGCCAAGGCCATAACGGCGATCCCCATGGGTCGGGCCCAGGCCAGTCGAACCTGCGCTGGTGGTCACCCGGCGACGTTACGAACCAGTTAACGACCAATTTGATCGTAGACAACACGTACGGGCTGGGCGCTAATACGAGCGGCCTCTTCCAAACTACGAGCGCCTGGGTGGTTTCTCCTAGTTCGGACGGCAATACAAACGACCAGGACGCGGCCAATCCGTACCTCGTTCTGAATGGCGCCGGAAACTACGCGGTGCCCTCCTACATCTTTACCAACGTAATTCCCTCCACATCGCAGTCCGATCCCACCCAAGGCGGAGCCGGTCTGACGAAGGCGATCTGGACATTTACGACGCCTACGACCACACCGGGCAACTACGGACTTTACGTCTGGCTTCCCAACGGGCCGCAAGTCTTTAGCAACGTCGAAGGGTTCCCTCAAAGGTATTACGTCTATCAGATTAGCGCTGGCGGCCGCACGTACACCGACGTAGTCGACACGTATTTGACCGGCGGCGGATGGGTCCGACTCGGTAACGGCGGGAATCCCACGAATATGGTGTTCCCCTTTGACGGGGTCAACAACATCACGATTACTCTTTTTAACACGGACCCGCTAAAGAGCGACGGCACGGTATCTACAACGCTGCCTAGCCCGAACGCGACGAACGTGGCGAACAACATCGTGGTCTATGCTGACGCCGCAATGGCCGTTCCTTTGACCGGATACTACGATGCCAGCCCGGTTTCCGCCCAACTAACGCCCGGCACCGCCGCGACCGCCTATACGATCGCGGCCGGAAACCAGCTTTCTTCAGGTGGCACAAGCACGTCTCTGTCAACGGTCGTGACCGGCAATGTGACGTCGTACAACTACGCGCTTGGTACGCCGAATTGGAATTACACGCCTCCGCAGTCGGGCAACCTGCCCTATACGACCGACAACACGACTGCTGCGGTTACCGGTGGGTTTACGAACAACCTCACCGCCACTCGTTATTCAGGGGCATACGTGTCCGAGGCCACAATTCCGGTGGGAGGCGTGGCTACCGACAGCGTTACCTACTCGGGTGCGTCGTTGGGGCAGGGCACTTACCAGATTTATGCTTATCTTCCTGGGAACAACAACGGCCAGACCTACGGGCAGAGCGTGTTGTATCAGGTTATTGAAGGGTCGTCCATCACCAACTGGTACGTCAACCAGGCAGTCGGTGGTGGATGGGTTCAAATCGGCACTCGCCGGTTCAACCACATCCCGACGACCGCGATCCTTAAGGTGCGCGTCACCAACGGTTCGAACAACATCCCAGGCGACCAGAACTCGACCGTCTATGCGAACGCGATCCGATTCGTCGGAGAAGGTCAGACCCAGTCGTTCTCGTCGACTCCAGTGATCGCGACCGTGCCGATCCTTCAGACGGACAAGTCGACGTACAAGATGACGCAGGTCGTCGTCGTCTCTGACGAGGCAGGCTATATCCACTGCCTCGACGCGACCGGAAACGGCGACGGAACCACGACCGAGTATTGGAGCTATCCAAGCACTCTTGGCACGAACGGCACTGACCCCAACCAGGTTGCGGGGAAGGACCTCGGCGCCGAGATGCCAAGCGGATTCGGCCTCAGTTCAGCTCTCGTCGAACCGATGCCTTCCGTTTCCACAAACGCCTACTACTTGTACATCGCAACTTCGAACGGACGCGTCTACTGCATCGATATGGCCGGCAATGGCGACTTTGGCGACGCGGTGAACAACGCCCAGAAGAGTGCGATCGGTACGACTAACCGAATCTGGACCTATCCGTCTACAGCACCGAGCGCAAGCGCAATTGCCAACAGTAAGCTCGGGGCCTTCCAAGGTTCGCTGGCTTACGGCGCGCCGATGGTCGGCGGAGTCTCCGTCCCGACGATCTACGCTCCGACCCTTCAGGGCCGCATGTATGCGTTGGATGCGGTGGGCAAGTCTGACAAATCCACAAACGTGCTATGGGCCTTCCCGAAGACGACTCAACCCACACTTGGACCGATCATCACAACGCCTGCCTTCTACAACACATCCACGACCGGGTCGACATCTGGGCCCTTTTACCTGTACTTCGGCACATGCGTAAACACGACTAACGAGACGGGCGGCGTCTTCTATTGCCTAAACGCCTCGAATTACAGTAACGGAACGGCACCGGCAATCTGGTCCTTCAGTGGTGACAGCACGTCTTACACCCCGCTGAATTATTCCTCGGGACCGGCTGTCGTACGCGATACGAACGCTACCGCCGGCGGTGTTCTTGCTACCGACGGGCTGGTTTATGCAGTCAACCAGAACAACTACGTCTATGCACTCGATGCGCTGAATGGCGCCGTGCAGTTCGAAACGAACGAATTGAATGTTGGCGCTATCGGCTCGGTCAGCTATACATGGCAGACCGTCTACGATAACAACGGCATTCCGAATCCGTTCCCAACAATCCTCATCCCGACGTTGGATGGCAGATTCGACTCTCTCTTCGCCGACCCGGTAATGGCGAACCAGTACGGAATCGGCACACCGTTCAACGGCAGCCGACGAGCCTGGGAGTTCGTGACGCCGTCCGAAACCGTTAAGAGTACGATGGCGGTGTCGAATAACTGGATGTACGGCGCAGACCAGAACGGCTTCTTTTATGCGTTCAATGACGGCAGCGGCTATATCACCCAGGGTAACCCTCCCGGTGGCCAGACGATCACGGAGAACAACCCAGCGGGAGCGATCTTCCGGCATGCCCAGATCAAGCTGGTAAACCAGAAGGGCTACAACTTGCTGCGCCAGCCGACCGGTTCGAACCTGGACTACTATTCGGCCATCAGCGCGGCCTACTCGTTCAGCCGAACGCCGCTGGCGTTCGAATGGGGCGAAACGGCCTACATCCTGGTCTACAACTTCCCGTATCTCACCACGAACGGTGCTTCAACCGTGGCGCCTCCCGTCGTGAATATCACGTTTAGCGCGCAAGGTAAGACGATCCGAACGATAACCGCAGAAGCTCGGCTGTTCACAGAGCCACCAAACGCTCCGGACGATCAAGCAGATCCGAACTATCCGAACGGTATCGAAAGGGACAATGGCTATGCGGTTCTGTCGTACACCTTCGCCAGCGGCTTGAACCAATCCTTGCCGCCAGGGCCGGGCAATATCTCGATCTCGATCTCGTCGTCTGCTTTAAACACCAATAATGTGCAGCAGAACATCGCGCTCAATCCCAAGCTAGCCAACAACCCGTTCCTGATGGCGAATCCGATCGCGATCTCGATGAACGGCCCGGATACCAATGGCAACTTTACAGACCTGGTATCGATGGGGCTATCCGTCTCTCCGTCCAATGCGGAGAACCTCGTCAACGGCAGTCCCAAACTGCCGGGCACGACCAAGCTGGAGAACCTGCTTGGCGCCGCGACGAACGTCGCGCAGCACGGCTCGTCCCAGACGGTGCCGATCTGGGTGATCGACCGCAGCATGATGGGTCTGCAGCGTCCGGACGACACCGGACTCGACAACGTGCGTCTAACACTCAATAACCTTGGGTGGCAGGGCGGCGATCTGGCGATCTACAAGAAGCTGCCGCTGCCGTACTACGCCAACTTCGAAGACTATCCGGACAACTATCCTAACGATAGCTTCGACTATCCGGACCTCCAGAGCGAACAGGTGCAAGTCACCAAGGACCCGAACGGCACTGCCGAGAATCCCCGATTCAATTCAGTCTCGTTGCTGCCGCCGATGGTCTTGGATCCGAACACCGGTAAGTTGCGGCAGATGGAATTGGGCGACGATCCTTCGTGGCGCAAGCTCGTAGGAACGCAGTTCGCGATGACGATAAACGTTCCGAGGTTCCAGCCGCCCAACACGAACGCCCAGGTTTCCACGGCAGGGGCACTCGTTTCAAACTCGGCCGGTTCCTTCCTCAATCAGGGCTACCTGGGGCGCGTCGAAGTGTTTGTTGACAGCAACGGCAACGGCGTGCTCGACGGATCTCCGGGCGAAACGTATCGCGGCTTCAACCTCAGCACGTCGGTGGATGTGGATGAGAAGATCGCCATCACCACTCCGACGATCGATTTGGGTACGTTGCCGGCAGGCGCCGGTTACAGCCCGCTTCGACCGGGAACCACGAACTCTCCGTTCTCGCCCTGGGGTGGACCGGACAAGGGAATGTTCCAGCCGTTTGTTGTGGAAAACCGCGGCAACGTCAACCTTCTCAATCTCCGGGTCGCGAAGGGCGCAAACCTCAACGGCTATAACCCGTGGGGCTTCTTCTCGCCGCTGAACGATTCTCTTGGATTCCTTGACGGATCGGTGGACCTATGGAGCGACATCGATACGACGTTCGCCCCATCCGGGACGAGTTCTGCTACCCCCTATCCGGTGGCACTACAGAAAGCAAGGATAACCAGTGTGGCCCCCTCGCAGCTCAGCGTGAATCCGGTCAGGTTAGCGAACGCGAACCTGGGAACGAACGGAACTTCGCCGACTCTCGGCGCCGGCTTCCCTGACGTACTGAACACGTTGGTTTCCGGCGGCTCGCTTGTATTTCCCCCCGGCCCTCCGCACATCGGTGTGTCGGTTCCGCTGGGAATGCCGGTCGGACCGTATTCGAACACCGTCGAAGTCTTTGAGCAGGAGTTCCAGCCCGGTAACGAGATCTGGCAACTGTTCAACAACGGATACGGAACCGGACCGGAACCGGCAAGCGACCCGACGCTGACCGTGAACTTCAAGGTTCGCGAAACGCAGCTCACCAGTTCATTCACGAACTACGCCGCGCCGATGCTCGACAGCCTTGCGCTGCCGAACGGCACTGCGCCGTTCGCTTACAGCAACAAGCAGCCGACGATGGTCCGCGATTCCTACGGCTCGCTTCTCGTGGCGTTCGCATCGGATCGCCCGAATTGGGCGCCTACCCAGCCGACGGCATCGACCCAACTTGGGAACTTCAGTCTGTTCATCGGAACGGTCGGAAACGGTGCGACCTTCGGCTCAGGAGGCATCTCCAACACAGTCGATGCTCAGTCATCGCTTAGCGACCTGAACAGTTTCCAGCCCTCGACGAATACTCAATGGTTCAACAAGGCGGTCGGGAACTACCCGAACGTCGCTCCCGACGTACTCTTTGGCAGCTTGTCCGGCGAGTCGGTCGTTGCGGGAACCGTTCAGTTCGGCAACCCGACGTTCCCGACCTCCGGCGTCAAGAATCCGTTCAACCCGACCGGGACCTTCGGCGGACTGCTGATGGCGTTCACCGGCGATGCTCAGAAGCAGACGCCGAACGGACGCATCGGCCAGTCCCAGTTGTTCATGTCGGTGGTGACGCCGTCCGGAGGCGGCTCGGTTAGCATCGCGCCACCGGTCGCGATGACCTCCGATCCTCAGATCGAGAAGGGCAAGCCCAGCCTCGTGCAGACGCTTAATGGAGCAATGGTGTTCTACACCGGCGCTGGCGGTAGTCAGTCCAATATCTTCTACACGACCTACGGCAACGCCGGATCCGGTTCGGCCGGCTTCGGTCCGTCGCTCGTGCTGCCGTTCGGGAGTGCGTTCAAGTGGGTGGCTTCGCCGTCTGCCGTCGGACGCGTCTATAACGGCGCCGGCGAATTCATCCCCGGTACGGCTACTCAGACGCTGGCCGCTGGAAACGACGTGGTCGAACTGACCTTCGCCGGTCAGCTCCAGGGTCGGTCGATTCCGGAGATCTTCTACGGTCGGATGAAGGTCGACTCGGGTGCGTTGGTCGTCGTAGACGATCAGGGCGTCCCGGCAAACAGTGCCGGTTCAGATGGAAACGTATTCATGGATCTCAGTCCGATTGCGGGCGAGCGCCTGATCGCTTCCGGTCAGCCCGGCACCTACCGAGCTCTCGGCATCGACTGGGATCGCAACGCTTCGATCGTGCTATCGCAGACGCTCAACGGAGTCACGACAAACCTCTTGATTCCGGGCACGGCGGTCTACGATCAGACTTCCGGCACGATCACCTTCGACTGCCGACTTGGCGGCAAGGTGTACATCGACCCGAGACTCGGCACCGTCCGGTTCCCGAATGCGGCGCCGAACGGGGCAGCGGTTTTGTTCGCATCGTACACTCCTCGGTTCTTGCGAATCAGCGCCGGTTCGACCCAAGGTTACGCAAAGCCGACCGGTCTATTCGACGCGCGTCAAACGACGAACGTCGGATACTGGCGACTTGCCAACGGACAACAAGCTGACTTCTCGGTGAGCATCCCGAACGATCGGTACGTGTTCACCTACAATCAGGCGGCCGGCGGCGCAGGCCGACCTCCGCGTCCGTACATCAGCACTCTGCGGTTTGGCGTTCAGTTGCCAGCCAGCATCGCAACGACCGCGAACGGAGCACCGGTCTTCGTATCCGTGACGGGCGCTAAGGGGCCGTATCAAATCGATCCGGCCAACGGACGCATCTACTTCACGGATGCAGATGAAGACAACCAGGTCTCGATCAAATACACTGCAGTCTTGGCGACCGGCTCGACCGGCAACCTCTCCTACCAGGGAGTGCCGGTAACGTGGATCCGTGAGGAACTCGAACAGCAGATCCTTATCGACAACGCGGTGAACGAATCCGACCTAAGCGCCTTCCTCGATCCGTTCTCGTTTATCAGTCAAAGACGTCCTCCGCTGATCTGGCTCTTCTGGGGCAGCTCACGAACCGGCGTCTCCGACATCTACTTCGAGACCATCGCCCCTAACTGGAATCCGACCACGATCACCCAGTAAGGAAGCGAATAATCGACAATCCGGGCCACGGTGGAGCAAATCCCACCGTGGCCTGCTTCTGTTTGGCGAGCAACGCCACAGCTAAGAGCCTATCGTCCCGGCCCAGCAGCCGGTTGCGTGAGTCGCGCTTTTGTACACGAGTCGACGGATGCCCTTCCCGGCACAGCAGCTTATCGCGGTTACGAGCCCCTCTCGTGAGTCGCAAAGTGGTTGAGGTGGGGCGACGGACGATCGTCCTGGCGCAGGGCCTTGTTTGGTAACGGGCCCCGGATTCTAGCCTCCTTACGGCAGAGAGCCGCCATCCACTGATGCGAACCCTCGTTCGCAGGTGAGAGCCACTTGCCAGCAGGTGCGCCGGGACGATCATCCGTGGGCCAACAAAGGTGGGTGGCGAACATTGGAGGCATCGGCGTTGATGCGCAGACCCTCGCCGAGACGACCCGGCGCTATAGGCCGGATCGTTGGAGAGATTGTTCGGCGACTTGGGTGGCGTAATTCCAACTTCGCCAATCGCTTTGCGCCATCGACTTCTTGCGGTCAGCAAGGGCTTGCTTCACGTTGGTGGCAGTTTCACTGTTCAGCAACGGGAGGGCGTGTACCAGGTCGGGGATCGCGTCAGGGCCGAGGTTTGCCAGATAGATGCCGTCGACCTTGGCTGACGACCGCATCGTGTTCTCGCGAACGATCAGGCCGTCGGGGTTCAACACGTTGAGGCCCGCGACGATCAATAGGAAACTGGCAACAGCGCCGGGCGCAAATCGTTCCGGTCGGCTACGGAGCGATGTCGCGCAGAACCAGCAGAAGACGAGGGTCAGCCAGGCGAGAATCGCTGTTGCGTAGAGACGCTCTTCGGTAATCCCGTAAGCCTGAACGTAGATCTGCATGCGAGTGACGGCGGAGGCCATGACCACGAAAATCAGCGTCACCAAGGTCAGGGCCAGCACGGCGAAGGCGCGCCAATCGCGCGACTCGTGGCGCTTGACCAAGGCATGCCCACCGATGAGGACGCAGAGCCCGAGGAGGGCGACGACTAGCAGTTCATAGAAGCCCTGGTGCGCGTACTCCGCATAGGAAAGGTGGGCGGTCTTCTGAACAAGGGCGTGCCCACCAAAGAAGTAGCGGAACTGCACGGCGACAAAGGCCAGAAACAACGAGTTCAGTGTTCCAAAGACGATCGAGATCTCCGTTAGGCCCAGGCGGGGACCCAGGGGAGATGGTCCGTGCATCTCGCCTTCGTTCGGCGCCAAGAACAGACGGCGGAAGAAGCCACCGACGAACCATGTGCACACGCCCATCACGAACAGGTTCGAGAAGACGTCGCCGACGTCGAATGAAAACGCTCGGGACAATAGGCGATTGAAGACCGCATCCGAACTGGCAAACAGCGCCGCGAAGACGATAAAGAGCGGAGTCGCGATGAGGAAGCCCCTCACCACTGAAACGGCCTTTGTTCCGGTGACGGTTTTTGTCAACCCGGTCCATTGGCCCTCCAGCCTGAGCAATTCGATGAAGTCCGCAATGAACATAATCCAGCGCCCGACCAGTCGGCATGGATAGTCGAAAATGGTGGCGCTTGTCAGGTTTCCGGACCGAACGCGCAGCGCGACGATGCCGACCATCATCGCCACACACGTCATGTTCAGTAGCTTGAGAGTGTCGGAATCGCGCCACGCGAACAGGCTAGTGAAGAGCAAGGCAGGGGGAACCAACCATAGAACGCCCTTCGCGAAGAGCACTCCTTTCTGCCGATAGAGATACCCGCCAACTATCGCAATGGCGAGCGCATAGAGTGAGAATCCGATGCCGAGGGGCACGTCGCGGAGGAGGAGGTCGCCGGTAATGCCGAGGAAGACGGTAGCGCTGAGCGTCTTCAGAGACAGCTCAAGCCGTTTCGAATCGTTCATTTTGTTGAGTCACCCAGCGATTGCAACAAGCAAGTCGCAAAAACGGTGCCCAAGATTGTCGAATCGTTGCGCCTAGCTGTGGTGCCCGGTCGTGAGGTCCATGTCGGAGCTGTGGCCGGGGAACAGCTTGGCGGACGGGTCGATCGCCTGCTTGGCAAAGCACACTGCGGTCGCCGCTTCGCCAACTCCGGTGGCAATCAGCTTGAGCTTCCCGTCAAACGCGCACACGTCTCCCACCGCGAAGACGCCCGGGAGATTCGTCTGATAGCGGCCGTCGACCTGAATCTGGTTTTTGACGATCTCCAAACCCCAGTCTTTGATCGGTCCGAGGCTGGACTTGAACCCGATGTTCACGATGGCGGCGTCGGCCGGAAGATGCTCTCGCTCCTTCGTCTGGGTGTTCTCAACGGTGACGCCGCTCAATCCGTCCTCGCCGTGCAGTTCCTTCACCGTGTACCAGATCTTCATCTCGACCCTACTGGCTTTCACCTTTTCGACGCTGTCCTCATGGGCCTTGAACACATCGCGACGATGAACGAGGGTAATCGACTCGGCTACGTCTTCTAGGTTGAGGCACCAGTCGAACGCACTGTCTCCACCTCCGATAATGACCAACTTTTTGCCCTGAAAGATAGATTTATCGCGCACTCCGTAGTGGATGCCCTTCCCGTGATAGTCGTCTTCGCGTTCGACGCCGATCTTCGTCGGGCTGAACGCTCCCGCCCCGGCCGAGATGATCACGGTCTTGGTGGGCAGCTCAAGGCCACCGTCCGTCTTGATGATGTAGCCGTCGTCGGTGCGGATCAACTCGTTGGCGGTTTGTTCGAGAACTACTTCCGGGTCGAATTGAAGGCCCTGTTCGATCATGTCGTGGGCGAGGTCCTTCGCCAAGATCTTCGGGAAGCCGGGAACGTCGTAGACGTACTTTTCGGGATAAAGCGCGGTGAGCTGACCGCCCAATTCAGGGAGCGAATCGATGATCCTAACCGACATGCCACGCAGTCCGGCATAGAAACTTGCAAAGAGGCCGCATGGCCCGCCACCGACGATCGTTACATCTACTTGATTCATGCTCTTCTATCTAGGCGCCCCAAAACCGCGCTCTCCGTTGAGCGGAAAAAGGGTACCCCCTCAGGAGACGAACGGGGTCCGAGATAGCGTCGTGAGCCGAACAACCGGCAGAATCGCCTGCCGCAAACCGAACTTTCTTCGGTCCGATTCAAGGCATTCCGTGCAACGTCACCAATCCTAGGCTTTACGTTCGTCGCCGGCGATCCACGCATCGCCGGATGCACCGAACTCCTTCTTCCAGATCGGAACGTCCTCTTTGATCCGATCGATAAGGTGGCGGCAGCACTCGAACGCCTGGGCACGATGGGCGCACGCCGCTACGCAGACGACGGCGGTTTCGCCCGGCGCAAGTTCGCCGATTCGGTGGGCGATCGCGACGTTCGCGTCCCACATCTCAGCCGCCTCGTAGGCGATCTTGCGCATCTGGGCTCCGGCCATCGAAGGGTGGGCTTCGTAGATCAATTTGGACGTATCGACGTCTCCGGTCACCGCCCTTACTTCGCCGGTAAACGTGACGACTCCGCCGAGGTGCAAATCCTTCACCGAGTCAACCAAGGCGTAAACGTTGATCGGTCCTGCCTCCAAGATGACCGCGATGACCTTACCCATAAGCACATGATGGCTTGCTCGGGCCAAAATGAGATGGTGATTTCGAATAGCGAAGCGCAAAAGATCGTCCAAACTCTCGTCGACTCCCCGCTCCGAGGCGCCGAGTTGCGGCGTCAGGCGATGGAACTGCTCGACGGATTGTCGAGCTACAACTGGTCGGGAGTCTATCGTTTGGTCGGCGACACGCTCGTTCTAGACGAGTACGTTGGCGCGGCGACCGACCACACCCATATTCCGGTTGGGCGGGGTGTCTGCGGGACAGCCGTTGCCGAGGACCGTAACCAGGTGATCTCGGACGTTCGAGAACTCGACAATTACCTCGCCTGCAGCTTTCAGACGCGTTCCGAGATCGTCGTCCTTATCCGGAACGAAGGGAATATCCTGGGGCAGATCGACATCGATGGGCACACGGTAAGCGCTTTCGACGCATCGGATGAGGGGTTGCTGGAGCAGATAGCGGCTGTGCTCGCCGAGCGATGGGACTAGGCTAAAATACGAGGGTGAAATCGTTTGACGTTCACCTGTTCTCCTACTTACGGGAGCGTCACGGCGCCGTCGTGACGGTCGCTTCGGAGGCAAACGCCGGCGCAATCTTGGACGCGCTTGCGGCGTCGGGAATTGCGACCGAGGCATGTCGTTTGGCAGTCGACGATGAGTTCGTGATCCGGTCCTATGTGGTAGCGACCGGAGCCTCAGTGGCGCTCATCCCACCGGTCAGCGGCGGCTAGGCTAGCGCCGCATTCGGAAATCCCATTCGGTGGGTGGGGAGGCAGGGTCGCCCTGTTCGGGATCCAGGCGGCATAGCTCGCGCCACAAGTCGTACGCCGTCGTCTCCGCTTCTCGGAGATCCACGATATCGAACGGCGCCCGAAAGTATGCGGCGACCCTATCCAGCCGGCCTGCATGCAGATCAAGTTGAGCGCAAGCCAAGCGAGCTCGGGGAAGTCGCCTGATCGCAGGCGTCATGCCGTCGATCAGCGTCGCGAGTTTGTCGAATGCGGCTGCCTCCAAGAGCAGGCGGCAGGCTTCGTCGGCGATGTGGGGCTCGGAGGGCAGTAGCGTTTGGGCCAAGAGGATCTGCTCGCACGCCTGTTCCAAATGCCCCTGCTGGCGGTCGAGCGCGGCCAGATTCCGATGCGCCCAACCGTTCGGAAGCGAGGCATCCCAAGCTCGACGCGCCTGGTCGAGATCCCCTTCCTGATACGCGATGACTCCTAGATGCAGTTGGGCGCCGCAGTCTTCAGAGGCTTCCTCCAGAATTGGCCGCCACTCTGGGCCAACGTAACCGCCTGGTGTAGGGGCTGAGTCCGATTGGGTGAACTTCTTGGTGCGAAGCAGGTCGGCCCAAACCCGTTCATCCACACCGATCGACTCTTCGGCAAACGAGATCGCCTCGTCCGATAGCGCGGATTCGCCGCAGTGCCGCCGGCGCATCGTTTCCACGGCGCCCCAGCCCGAACCGAGACTCAGCATCTCGCCGTGGGGAGTTCGAACAATATCGGCCATTTCCCGCTCCCAACGTGCAAACTCGGGTTCTGGCCAATCGCGGCCAAGGACCTGCTTAACGGCGGCGACGGCCGGAGTCCAGTCCCGGTTGTCGATCGATGTCAAGGGGCCGAACGCCTCCAGCCACGTCCACGTGGTCCTTGCCGGCATCGGAGCGTATTGGTGCTGCATTCGGGTGAGCCCGCCCTGAATCTCGATATAGGGCAGATCTTCCGGACAGAGCCAATGCTGCCAGCGCCGTCCACCCGGTTCCATTCCCCAAACCCACTGCTTGCGGCCAAAGAGGATGTCGGACGACACATGAACGACTCCGTTGCCGTCGCCCGAAACGTGAGCCACCCACGGACGTTCGCCGTCCGGGATCTCGAAGTAAGTGTCATGCGGCAGATCGCGCTTTTGAGGAAACGAGAGGTCCGGTTGCTCGACCAGGCTTTTTCGTGTTCGCTCTCCCCCGCGGTTGTGATCAGGCTCGAGGGCGAAGTCGGTTGGGGCGAGGACTCGACCATCGGGTTCCTCTGAAACCGCGATGCACGTCCACCAATACATGGGAATCGCCTGGTCGTGTGGGTTGACGATACGTGGCGACCACAGGAGATAATCGCATCCGTCGGGCGCATGGAAATCCACTTGCCACACGACGCCCCGCTTGCGCTCGTACTCCCAAATCCGGAAACCGTCTCCCTGTTTGGTAAAGGTACGGGCGGCGAAGACAGGGGAACAGGTGAACGCCGAGTGCCCAAAGATCCCCGCGTTCCACTCCACTCCGCCGCTGATCCAAGCGTTTCGGATCGCGAAGTTCGCGGGCTGAAACACCGGATTGACGTAGAGAAGCTCGCGGCCGGTCGGCTTGTGAACCAACGACCAAAGCCGGCCGCCGAGATCGAGTAGGAAGATCGCACGAAGCCGATCCGACTCCAGTATCGCGACACGATGCGATTTCGGACTCAGATCTCGCCCATAGGCGTCCAGCATCCGGTAGGGCATCCCGGGATGGGCATTTGGATCGCCGTCCGGAAGCCCCATCGAGACGTGAAGGGTCGCATGGGGGTTCTTGCCGCCCAATTCGGCGGAGGGCATCTCTATCCACGATAGCTTGAGCGTGGCCACAGGTCATTATCGCCGAAGACGAACGTCAGATTGGTGTGCTGATGAGGCTGCGTAGGGGGTAAACCTGGGCCGGGCCACGGTCGAATCGTCCCACGTCGTTCGCCGCATTCAAGGTGGAAATATGCGCTTGTTGTGGATCGCCTCATCGGTTGCCCTCGCTTCGATGGCGTTGGCCCAAGGACCTCGAATCTCGACTCTGTCGTCTGGAGCGAAGGAAGTAGCCAGATACGGCCGGTATGAAGCCAACTATGACTCGTCCGGAGCCTGGTCCAACCCATTCGACCCGAAGCAAGCCGACGTCCATGAGGAGTTCACTGCGCCCAGCGGCCACCGCTCAGTCGTCCCAGCGTTCTTCACCCAAGACTATGATTCGCAGGTGTTGCAGGCACGTATGGCAAGGCGCTCCGTCAACGCCGTCAAGTTCTTCATCGAGGAGAAGGCCTGGCAGAAGGCAACGGACGTCCAGTTCTATTTCGACGACCTGATGCTGGAGGACTCCAACTCCGGGCGGAGTCAGTCGCTGGACAACATGGAGTCGGGAGATGCCACTCGCTGGGGTTCGAGTGGAGTCTCGTGGGCGACTGACCTCGTCCATTCCGGCCAGCGATCCCTCCGATTTGTTCCACATATCACGGACGTCGAACATTGGCCGGGGCCGGTAATGGCTATCGGCCACAAGGACTGGAGCGGATTCGATCGTCTCGTGCTGTGGATCTATCCACATTTCCGAGGCAATCCGGGCTCCCTCAAGCTCTATCTGGTCGATTCGGTCACCGGAAACTCACCGATCCAGACTCTCTTCATCGGCAAAGGAGGCCTGCAGCCGAACCGCTGGAATCGAATCGTTTGGGATTGGCGGGGCTTTCTCGATACGATTCAGTTTCACAAGCGAGGGACGCCTCACTGGCAGGTTCGGTTCACTCCCACCGAAGTCGGAACGTATCGATGTCGTGTCGTCGCCCACGATGCCGGCGGCGCGACCGAAGTCGAGATGAACCCCTTCCGATGCATCCCCTCCAAGCGATCCGGCTTCGTTCGGGTTTCGAAGCAGGATCGGCGCTACTTCGCCTTCGACGATGGTAAGCCGTTCCTGCCGATAGGACACGATGTGGCTTGGGACCTGAATTGGGCGCTGCGCGCCTTTACTCGAATGGCAGCCAACGGGGAGAACGCCACTTACTGCATCGAGATACCTTGGGAGACGGCGATCGAATGGTCGGAGTTGGGTCGATATGACCAGGAGCGTGCCGCGAAGGTCGATACCCTGATCGCGCTTGCGGAGGCGAACGGCATCTACCTCAAGCTCTCGTTCGACGTTCATGACGCCCTGAGGCGCGGAGCGTCGTGGGAACAGAATCCCTACGCCTCAGAGCGCGGCGGGCCCTGCAAAGGACCGAACGACTTCTATACCGATCCGCGCGCCAAAGAACTCTATCGTAACCGGCTGCGCTACATGCTGGCCCGGTGGGGATATTCGCCCAACGTCATGGCGTGGGAGACGGTGGCCGAGATCGACGGCGCGACCGAGATGCCGGATGGCACTGCCGGATGGGGGTATCCGACCCGACCGGGGGGCGAGAAGGTCTCGTCGATGCTCATCGCTTGGCTCCATGAGATGCATGGCTACATGCGCGAACAGGATCCCTATGGCCGGTTGCTGACCGTCTCGCTCGGCGGAGACGTGAACGACACGAACCTGTGGCGGATGCCGGAGGTACAGTACGTCCAGCTTCACCACTACGACAGCCTGAACCCCGGCCAATCGATGCCGGAATGGTGCCGGCGACTGACCGCATTCGGCAAGCCGTTCTTGATCACCGAATCGGGCTGGTGGGCCGACTGGAACAAGCCGGTGGTCGATCCACAGGGCATCTGCCTCCATGATGGGATGTGGGCGAGTCTGCTGGGAGGCGCATCGGGCTCGGCGTTCTCATGGTGGTGGGAGCAGATCGACGCCCTCGACATCTATCCGCAGTATCGTTCCCTTCGGACGTTCATTGCCGGGATCGATTGGCTCAACGAGGGATTTCGACCTTCGCCGGTCACGTTCGATTTGGGCAAACCCAAGGGCTTCGGCGTACTCTCCCTCGCAGCCGACGCGCCGTTCGACGGGTCGGCGACGAATCGATTCGTGGTGAAGCGTAGTGGAGCGGTCGAGCCGACCGGAAGTCGGCTTCCTCAGTTTCTCCTGGCGCCGGATCGTCGCAAGACACCGGCGACCGAGCTTGACCTCGACTGTCCCGAACCTGGCAGCTTTCGCCTGCATATCGACACCGTGAGTCCCGATGCGAGGCTGCAGGTGAGGCTCGACGGCAAACTTGTGCTAGTGAAGGATCTCCCCGTTCAAAACGTTCCCGGCAAAGTCAGCACGTTCGACGAGAAGTGGAAGATCTGGCGGTGCCTGTACGACGAAGACGTATCGATTCCTTTGACCGCAGGCGCCCACCGGTTGGAACTCGAGAATTCGAAGCCGGGAGGCAGCTGGATACACGTGACTTCATACACGTTGACTCGCTACTCCTTGCCCGTAATGAACGTCGTCGCTATGGCTGGCAGGAGCAGGACCCTGGTCTGGATTCAGAACGGATCGAGCACCTGGTTGAACCTTCAGAACGGCTACGAGGCTCTCCCAATCGAAGGCGCCACGATCACGTTGAGCGGGCTGCGGTCGGGCAACTTTCGAGTCGTCTGGTGGGACACGATGGCCGGTAAACCGATCAAAACTGGCGAGCGGCGCTCAACCCAAGGGCAGATCGTATTGGCTCTCCCCGCCATTCGACACGACTTGGCATGCCGTCTAGAATGGCTGGGCTCCGACTGATGGGACGCGGCACTCTCGGGCCGCTATGGCGACTTGTTCATGAAGGTGATGACGGTCACTGAGTAGGGAGCGAATTTCATGGTCATCCCGTTTGCGGCGTTTCGCAAGCTGGACGCTGAGACCATTTGGAGTTGTCCGTTCTTGGCTGCGTTGTCCTGAGGCATCCCGTACGAGTACACGGTTGCGGCGCCGGAAGGAGTAAATCCAGTGAAGGAGATCTGGGTCGATAGCGTCGCCGTCGGATTCTTGTTGACTACCATGAGCCGGACGGTTCCGTTCGCCCGCTTGGTCCCGAACGCGGTCAGCAAGCCGTACGATGACGTCGTGCTCACGACCTTGTCGCCGGCCGCCGCGAAGTAGTTGAACAACTGCTCCATGTAGAACACCGGGTAGGTTTGGGTGAAGTCGGGAGAGATTACGCCCTCGTCGCCATACATGCGCCACCCGTAAAGCCACGAGCCATTGTCGCCCTTTGTGTTCTGACCGTTGATCCAGTCCCACCATAGGAAGGAGTTGCACTCGGTCTGCAAGATTGTCCCGAACGTGTCGGCCATGAACACTCCGTTGACGAGGCTGCACATCTGCTTGCCTTCGGTTCCCGCGTCGCAGTTGTTTTCGGTGCACATGATCTGGGTCTTCGTATTGGCCGGGCCCAGATAGTCGACAAGTTGGCTCCGCAGGTCGGCCATATCGGAATACCAGCCCACGTTTCCGACCAGCAGCGTGAAATCGCAGTCGGTGACGTACTCCGGATAGCGGTGGTAAATGATGAAGTCGGGCGTCACGCCGAGGCCAGCCAGCGTCGAGAGCATCACGGGAGTCCAACCGCTGTGGCTTACGTGGGTGACCGGGTTCGAGACGACCTCGTCCGAGTAGTTGGCGAAGGAATCCTCCCCGGGATTCGCCACCGCGCCGACTTGGATTGTCGGGTCGACCGCTTTCATCTGTTTGTAGTACTGGGCGAACTGATTCGCGTAAATGACAGGATCATTAAAGCGAGCGTGCGAGTCCTCCTCCCACGTTCCGTAGACTTCGTTTCCGACCTCCCAATACTTGTAGCCGTATTTCTTGGTTATGTTCGAGTATTTGACCCAGGCGGCAGCTTCGGCCGGCGTCCCGGTCCCGTAGTTGGCGGTGATGAAACACTGTCCCCTCGATGGCTTGGCGGTAATCTGGGCGAAATGGTCGAAGTCGGTCGCCCATTTCCATGTGTTGGAGTCGGTCGTGTTGGTCGCCCAGTGATAGCCGTCGGAGAGGGATCCTCCTGGGAACCGAAAGGTTTGGAACCCCGCTTTGGCGATCAGGTTCTTGCAGGTCGTGGAGGCGAATCCGTTGTCCCATACGGCGGCGTTGACGCCGAACATCTTCTGGTCGACGGTTCGCAGCACCGACGAGGCATTTAGGGCGATGCCGACCGACGAAGGCGGGGGAGCCGGCATCCAACCGATAGACCCGATCCAGAATGGGGGTTGGGAGATTCCAGCCGATTCCTGGAGAGTGAACCGGCTAATGATGTCGGTCGGCTTCAGATTGAAGGCGGACAGAGGAATCGTAGCCGTCGCCCATGCTTTCGAGGGGATTGAGCCGCCTTGTATATAGCTATTCAAATTGACCGAACTGGTCTGGCCCCCGTTCACCGTCAATGAGACCTGAATCGCTCGGCCGGCGTCGTCGCCTCCATTGAGGGTCATGGTCAGTGCCGAGAAGTAACCGGCAGGAAAGCTGCCATTGCTTTCGAGCGAGAATCCCTGCCAAGGCGCCGTATAGGTCACCTGAATGCTGGAACTGCCCTCGTAGACGTAGGATTTGTTCTGGAGGTCGTCCGAGCACCAGGACCAGTCGGCCCAATTATTCTCAAGGACTCCCTGCCCCTCGTAGCAGTTGAAGACTTGCGCGTGAATGGAACTCACGCCGGCCAGCACCATCGCTGCACAGGCTAACCAACGACACCAAGAGACCCTGTGGAAGGAACCCACGTTACACCTCGATTAGCCGGATTGTAGCAGGCAATCGGGACTACCGGGCCTCCAGTTTTGGATCTGGGCAGAAGGACCCGAATGGAGCCACCTTCGGTCAAGGCCATACCCCCGAGTACAATAACTCGCTTGACTGAATTCGACGTGATTGTGGTTGGCGCCGGACATGCCGGTATCGAAGCCGCGTTGGCGAGTGCCCGATTGGGGCTTCGCACAGCGTGTGTTACGTTGCGCCTGGATCGGATCGGCCACTTGCCCTGCAATTGCAGCATCGGCGGCCCGGCAAAGGGGCATATCGCTCGCGAAGTAGACGCTCTCGGTGGTCAAATGGCGGTCACCACCGACTACGCGCTCACTCATATCCGGCGCGTCGGCACTGGCAAGGGGCCGGCGGTTCAGACGGTGCGCGCCCATGTGTGCAAAACCCTGTATCCGGAGATGATGCGAGCGGTGCTAACCGCCGAGCCGAACCTGACCGTGATCGAAGGGATGGTGGAAACCGTCTTGGTAGCTGCAGGCAGGGTCACCGGGATCAGGGCCACCGTCGATGACGAGGTTCGTGAGCTTTCCTGTCGGTCCGTCGTCCTCACGACCGGCACCTTCCTGAACGGCTTGTGCCATGAAGGTCAAAAGAAGACGGTCGCAGCGCGGATGGGCGATCAGGCGTCGGTCGGCATCTCGCCGTTCCTGCTGGATATCGGAGTACGGCTTCGCCGGTTCAAGACGGGAACGACGCCCCGGATTCGACTTTCGACGATCGACTTCAACCTGACTCCGCCGCTTGAGAGTGAGCTGGATGCTGGCCCCGTGAGCTTCCTTCACGATCGAACGTATCCCCGTTACAACCTGCTGCCATGCTGGCAAACTCGGACCAATTCGACCACCCATGCATTGATTCAGGAGAATTTGCACCAGAGCGCTATGTACTCTGGCCAGATCGAAGGGGTCGGTCCGCGTTATTGCCCAAGCATCGAAGACAAAATCGTCCGGTTCGCCGACAAGGACAGTCACCCGATCTTTTTGGAGCAGGAGGAATGGCATACCGAATCCGTTTACGTTCAGGGCGTCTCCACGAGTTTGCCGGCCGATGTTCAGATTGCCCTCTTGCAGACCATTCCGGGTTTGGCTAACATGGAGATGTTGCGCCCCGGTTATGCGGTCGAGTACGACATGGCGGATCCGCTTCAACTCACGAGGCACCTCATGTCCCGCCAACTCGATGGCCTCTTCTTGGCTGGACAGCTCAACGGGACAAGCGGATACGAGGAGGCGGCAGGGCAGGGAATCGTCGCCGGGATCAATGCCGGCCAATGGGCTCGCGAAGAGGAACCAGTCGACTTTCCTCGCGACAACAGCTTCATCGGGGTCATGATCGACGATTTGGTGACCAAAGGGGTCGAGGACCCCTATCGCATGCTGACCGCTCGGGCGGAGCACCGACTTCTGCTGCGCCACGACAACGCGGATCAGCGACTGACTCCCGTGGCCCGTGCGATCGGCCTGTGCGGCGAGGATCGTTGGCGGAGGTTCAGCGAAAAGAGCGAGGCGATCGAATTGGGTCGATTCGCCTTGGATAGCACGTTCCTTATGCCGGTCCACAATGAGATCCTGACGGCAAACGGAACGGCCGAGGTGCCGGGAAAGCTCTCTCTGTTCGACCTCCTAAAGCGCCCCGAGATGAACCTTGAGCGAGCATTGGATCTGGCCGGCAAGTGCGGACTTTCGATCGAGCTTTCTCCCGAATCTCAAGTTCGAGAGCAACTGGAGTTGGCCGGGTCATACGACGGATACATCCAGAAGCAGCAGAAGCTGGCCGAACAGTCAAAACGGTTGGAAGAAGTCCGTATTCCAGTCGGCTTCGATTTCATGGCGATGACGAGCCTCAGCTACGAGAGCAAAGAAAAGATGTCCCGAATTCGCCCCGCAACCGTCGGCCAGGCATCCCGGATTCCGGGAGTGCGGCCGAGCGACATCGCCTTGTTGATCGGACATATCCGTTACAGCCGAAAGTCCCATGCCACTGTTTAAGCGCGTTAAGACGTCCTCCCGATTCAGTTCCAGTCCATCGCTTGCGGGGCTGGTTGTGGAGATCCGTTCGGAAGGGGACCCGACCGATTTGGACACAAAGCTTCCCGTGCAGGGCGAGATCATCGAGAGTTTCGAGATCGCCGATACTCCGGGGGGATGGCACCTTGTTTGGCTTGATGAAGCCATTGAGTCGGACGGCGAAACTCATGCTCACTTGATGATTGCCCCACGGTGGGTTGCCCGACCGCTAACGGCCGTGCAGGAGATCCCCGTCAACGTGCGTTATGTGCCAGACGTGACGCTCGTGCAAAAGGGGGCTCCCGATATCGAGAAACTGCCCTTCGCATCCAAAGCCAACGCAATTCTCGTCTAGTTAGTGGCGCTCGAAAGTTCAGTGCCAAGTTCGCCTTTTCACAATGTCTTCACAACTTTATTGCCTCTAAGCTCGCCTAACACGTATGGGCACGAGGAGAATAGCGAACTGGACGAAGGTCGGTGGGATGGGTCTCATAGCGGTCATGGCGGCGACATTGATCGCAGCGCAAGACGGCGCTTATGAACCGAACTACGCCAAGATCATGTTGACGCCATACAAGGGATCGAACGTCGCCCCGCGTCTCGCTGCTGCCCGGCACCGTTTTCCCCTCAAGGTCATCGTGCTAGAAGATGGCGTGTACTTCAATGCGCATTACTTCGAGATCGTCAAGTCAGCCTGCGACGCGTGGACCAAGGCGACAAAGAACGTCGCCCAAGGCGGCGTCACCCTTGCATGCACGTCAAGCAACGACCCGAAGAACGCCGACGTGATCTTTCGGTTCGGAACGATGCGCGACTCTTTCGGGTTTGACGGCTTTACAAGCGAACAAGGTTCCTTTGCCCTGATTCGGCTCGCGGTGCGCGACGACGGAAACCTACCGGTCGCGCCGGACCGGTTGAAGCGGATTGCGATGCACGAGTTCGGCCATGCGCTGGGAATATGGGGTCACAGCCCCAATCCCAACGACATCATGTCTCTCGACGAGGATACGAGGTCGATCAGCACCGCCGACGTCAATACCTTGCTGATTGCGTACTCGAAGGCGCCGTGATCAGCTATCGGTCTTGCGTAGTTGGAACACCTTCTGCAACAGAATGAATCCGAAGAGCAGGATGCCGGTGACGATCTTCGTCCACCACGAGTTGATATTGCCTTGGAAGGTGATTGCAGTCTGAATCACGCCGAGAATCAGGACGCCGAACAAGGTTCCGACCAGACTCCCGACTCCGCCCGATAGCAGCGTTCCGCCGATGACGACGGCTGCGATCGCGTCCAATTCCAGCATACGGCCGGCGTTGGGATCGCCGCTCGACATATAGAACGTGAGAAGAACGCCACCGATACTCGAGCAAAGCCCGCTGATTGCATAGATCTTGATCTTCGTCTTGCCTACGGGAAGTCCCATCAGCGCGGCCGAGTCTGCGTTGCCTCCAATCGCGTAGACCGCCCGCCCGAACGGGCGCGCGTGGGCGATATAGAGGCCAACTGCAAGGACTGTCAGGAAGATCAGGGGCAAGGCGGTCTTGGCGCTGCTCACCGCGTCGTACCAAGGGTGATCGATAGCAATCGTATCGGGGCTGATGACAAGTGCGAGTCCCCGAGTAAGGAACATGCAGGCGAGGGTGACGAGAAATGGCGGAAGGTCGAAGGCGCTGATAACATAGCCCATCGACGTACCGATCGCGGTTCCGATGGCAACCGAAAGGCCGATTGCGGCTGCCGGATGAAAGTGGTGCTTCGTGATTAGTACGCCAAGCAGGATGCTGGTGAACCCGATCATGCCGCCTACCGACAGGTCGATGCCGCCTGAAAGGATCACGAAAGTCATACCAACGGCGGCGACCCCGAGGAAAGCGTTGTCCCGGAGGAGGTTCAAAAACACTCCAAAGGAGAAGAAGCCCTTGTAGTGAAGCGAAGCACCTGCGACCATCAAGACGAAGATGGCAATCGTCGCGATTAGGCTGAGGTGTTTCTTCATTTCGACCTCGCCGGCAAGCGGAATTTCGTGCGGAACTGAGGCGATTGCAGAAGACAGACTGCCAGCACCGTCAGCGCCTTCACGACCAGGGTGAACTCGATCGCCAGACCTTTGGTCAGGATCGTGGTCGTCAGCGACTGGATGACAAGAGCGCCGAAGATAGAGCCGATCAGCTGGTAGCGCCCACCGGTGAGCTTCGTGCCGCCGATAACCACCGCCAGAATCGCGTCCAATTCGAGGTTAAGCCCGGTGTTGTTGGCGTCAGCAGCGCTGGTATTGGCGGTGGCAACCAGGCCAGCCATCCCCGCGCAGATCGCGCAAAACGCATAGGCGAAGAGTTGAACGGTACGGATATCGATGCCGGAGTATCGGCTTGCCGTTGGATTGTCTCCGACGGATTCGATGAACAGGCCCATTGCGGTAAGGCGAGTCACCGCCGCGGTGATGAGCAAAACGATCACGACGACGGTGATGCTGAACGGAATCTTGAAAAGGAAGCCGCTCCCGATGTAGGCGAGTGACGGGTCATGAAACTGGATAATCTGGCCGTCGGTAAGCAACTGGGCGATGCCACGTCCAGAGACCATCAGGATGAGCGTCGCAACGATCGGTTGAATCTTGAAGACCGCCACCAATATGCCGTTCCAGGCGCCAAGTGCGAGCGCCACGAAGAGGCAGGCGGTCAGGATGGCGGCGAGCGGCGAATGTCCCTTGGTAACCATCAACGCAGCCACCGATCCCACGATCGACATCGTCGCGCCAACTGAGAGGTCGATTCCTCCGGTAGCGATCACGAGGGTCATGCCCAGTGCGACCAGCATGACCGGAGCCGCCCGGTTGGCGATATCGATGAGGCTCCCGTAGAAGTGTCCGTCGCGCGCCTGAATGCTGAAGAATCCGGGAGTGAAGACAAGGTTGAAGACCAAGATCAGGGCGAGCGAAACGACCGCCCAAACCCAGGGGCCGAGTCTACTGAGCCTAGCGTTCATTGCCACCCGCCGCGATTGTGTTCATGAGTTCGGCGGAGTTCAGACGGTCCCCCGAAAGTTCGCCGACCTTCTTCCGGTCCCGCATCACCACCAACCGGCTGCTGTCCCTCAGAAGCTCGTCCAGTTCGGAGGAGATGAAGAGAATCGCCATGCCGTCGGCGCACATCTGATAGACGAGTCCCTCGATCTCCGCCTTTGCCCCGACGTCGACGCCACGGGTCGGCTCGTCGAGGATGAGAAGCTTCGGTTGCGAGGCCAGCCAGCGGGCGAGGAGCACCTTCTGTTGGTTACCGCCACTGAGTTGAGAGATCGGCTTGTCGGCGTCGGGTGTCGCGATTTTGAGTGCCTTGATGTATCGGTCCGCCAGTTCCTGTTGTTGCCGCTGCGAGATCTTGCGAAGCCAGCCGCGATTCGCCTGCAGAGCCAATACGATGTTTTCGCGAATCGACAGGTTGGGGATGATGCCGGCCATCTTGCGGTCCTCGGAGAGGAAGCCGAAGCCGAGGCGGATCGCTTTACGCGGGTTGGAGATTCGAACCGGCTGACCCTCCACATGGATCGTGCCTTGGTCGGGATGCTCCACTCCAAAGATTATCTGAGCGGTTTCGGTGCGTCCCGATCCGAGTAGTCCGGCCAGTCCGACCACTTCTCCCTTGCGAACCTGGAGATCGACCGGCCCTACAGACCCGCGTTTGGTCAAGCCGGTGGCAGTCAGGAATGGCTCCCCGGTCGCGGTGGGAAGGTCGCGCACGTTGTGGCTCGCCATCACCGCAACCTCGTCTTCGCTTTTGCCGATCATCATCGACACCAGTTGCAGGCGGGTGATGCTGGACGTTTGGCGCTCTCCGACGAGCCGTCCGTTGCGAAGAATCGTGATTCGGTCCGAGACCTCGAAAACCTGGTCCAAAAAGTGGCTGACAAAGAGGATGCCCAAGCCCTGCGACTTCAGCTTCTGCATGACCGCGAACAACTGGCGGACCTCGTCCTTGTCCAAGCTAGACGTGGGCTCGTCGAGCACGAGTACCTGTGCCTCGATTTCGACTGCGCGCGCAATCGCTACCATCTGCTGTATCGCGATGGAGTACGAAGAGAGAAGGCGGCCGACGTTGATCTGAATATCCAGTTTTGCCAGAGCTTGCTCGGATGCGGCCTTCATGCGGCGCCACTGTATGCTGCCAAACCGCGTCGGCTCACGGCCGAGGAAGATGTTCTCGGCCACCGAAAGGGTCGGAACCAGGTTGACCTCTTGATAAACTGTGCTGATGCCAAGGGTCTGAGCATGGAGCGGCGTTCGCGGATGAATCAGCTTGCCTTCAAGGGCGATCGAGCCACCGTCCTTGGGGAAGACGCCGGTCAAGACCTTAATGAGCGTGGATTTTCCGGCGCCGTTCTCTCCCATTAAGGCGTGAATCTCGCCTGAGCGAAGTGTGAAATCAACGCTGTCCAGGGCCTTTACGCCTGGGAAGGATTTGTCAATTCCCCGCATCTCAAGCAGGGCGGAACTCACGATCAGCGGACCTCCCAAGAGAGAATCCCTCCGGAATAGGAAGGTTGGAGTTGGACCTTGATCCGCAAATGCCTGCAAGTGACCGCCTCGAACGGGACTTTGTTGAAGGCGTTCTTGGAAATGCCGTAAGTCGCGGTCGTCGGGACGTCCTTCCATTGGTCGCCTTCGAAGTACTGGAGCTTCCATGAAGCCGGAATCCGACACTCGCCGCCGGTCTGTTGGTCGTCGAACCAGTAGACTTTGACTTCGGAAATGCGTCGGGCCTTGGGGAAATCGTACTGGACCCATTCCGACGAACCTTTGTGATCCCACCACGTAAAGCGGGGAATCGACTGGTCATCGGAACTGGTTGGTACTAAACCGCCGCTGAGCGCATCTACCGTGTCGTTCTCGAAGACGTGAGACGCCTGCGCGGGGATAGCAGAGTGCGGTTTGGCGGGCGCGATCCACGCCTGGGCGGTCGGGCTCGGGCTGACGGTGGGGAAGGCCGAAATGCGGAGCCGGGCGGCCCCCATCGGAACCAGTCGAACCTGCTCGACGGGTTCAGTGGTCTTTGCCGGCATGTCTTGCAGCAGCCCGACGACGCCGAGTCGATCGGTCTGCCACTGGTCGATCTTCCTCGCTTTCGCCAATATCTCGATCGGCGCCGCGTCAGGCGTGAACGGCTGGTCGCTCTTTGGGAATGCCTTCTTCACCACCTCGAACTCTTGGCCCACGGTGACCAGGCCGTAGTTCCACGGGGTCGTTGGGTAGATCTCGTAGGACGGGAATTTGTCGGTGCCGCCCTGACGGACGTACTTTTCGCCGATCTTGAGGGAATAGGTGAGCGGTCCGCGTTCCACCGAAAGTGAGCCCTTGTTGCCGGCCCACGATTGTAGGCGGACCTCCATCGG
>JARLGV010000061.1 GCA_031292555.1 Fimbriimonas sp. | reverse complement strand
TATTTTCAAAATGGACAGATCGAACAGGTTCCTCCAGTGAATGCGTCCTAGAATAGACATGGAATGGACGCAGGAACTGGACAACAGGACAGCCTTGTATCAAATCTGATCGACCTCATTTTTGAGCGTCGCACCGAGGCTCTAACGGAAACTCGGCTTGCTGAACTCGTTCGTTATTCCATAACGGCTTTTCAGCGTCTGCCCGAGCTGCGATGATCTCTGCTGCTGTCATGCCACTCACCGCCCAATGGAGCTTGTTTTGGACGGTTCGCACACCGCTTCTTAAGACCTACATCGCTAATCCCGAGTTTCGGCGCAAGCGTTGCCATCGTCTCGCTCCACACGAGATCGTAGAGTTCCTCTCGGCTAAGGTCGTGTGCTTTCTTCATCGTTCAGCTTGCTTTGCATTTCAAGGACCTAAGACCTGCAGGAATAAGCCTTCCCAATCCCTACATATGGCGAAACAACGGGGCCAAAAGGCAACACTCTACTCCCAGAGACCAGGTGTAAAACCGAGTGCCTCAAGTCTTGCTCCTGCCACTCGCTTCTCGGTTGTTGTGAATAGCTCGACGTACTTTGGGTTCAGCATAATGTTCTCCATGCTATGTTGGAGCAAACCAAGTTCTGCGAGCCTGAAGAGACCGGATTGGACCGACTCGCCCTTCAGTAGTATCCGTGCCGCGGCTACTGCGCCGCGCGTTTCTATCATCTGAAGGAAATAGCGAGGATGGTATCCGCGTTTGGCGGCAGTGTCACTGAGGCGAATCATATCGTCTGCGAATTGCTGATCTAACGTCATCCTACGTTGCACCTTGAGGTTTTAAGACCTCCATGAAGTCCTCCAGTGACCACTTTTGCGAGGCAAGAGCATCTGATTCTTCTGGCCCGACAGCGATGTCGTTAATGTACTCATCGAACATGCCCGACTTTCGCTTCAGAACCTTGTCGATCCGCTCCTCAATGGTGTCCTTGACTAAAAAGCGTGTGACAAAAACGGTTTTCGTTTGGCCCTGCCGCCAGCAACGGTCCTCAGCCTGAAGTTCGTCAACTGGATTCCAAGTTCGGTCGAAATGAAAGACGTAACTGGCGTGCTGTAAGTTGAGCCCGCGTCCGCAAGCCTTGACCGAGCCGAGAAGGAGACGCTTCGATCCAGCAAAATCGGATAATGCCGTGGCGCGTTGGGTAGAGGTTAGCCCGCCAAAATAAAGTACTGGCTCATAGCTATGGAGCTTCCTGACGAGAAATTCGAGGGCTTTGACATCGTGAGAGAAGACAACTGCTTTATTGGTCGGGTCCGACAGAACGGTCTCCAAGTCGTCAGCCAAACGATCCAGTTTTGCGCACTTTCCACTCGGCGGATGATAATTACAAAGTCGGATCAGTGCAGCAATGACCCCGAAAATGTGCATTCGGGATGTGTTGATCCCAGACTCTTGCAGAGCAGCCCATTCTCGCTGTTCAGCCTCGCGATATGCCCGCAACTGCTCTCCCTCCAGCTCAATTTCGAGCGGTCCAATCGGAACCTTTGCAGGCAAATCCAAGTGGTCTTCCTTTCGGCGACGAAGAAAGTAGGGCTTGATTCGCTCATCAATCACAGTCTTGCTGGGCGCCTGGAGCCGTTCACTGTATGTAAACAATCCTGGACACACAAACTCCATTGTATTGAGGAGGTCTTCGGGACGGTTCTCAAGCGGCGTGCCGTTTAAGCACCACGATCGATCGGTCGGAATCTCTCGAATTGCGGTGGTTATCTGGCCCGGGTTTTTCAACATCGCGATATCATCACAAACGACTAGATCAAAGTGCTCCTGTTTAAGCAGTTCTTCGTCCTTCAATGCGAGATGTGGTGTCGTGAGAAGCAGGCCAGACTCATGTCTCCATTTCAACGTTCGTTTGTGAACGGCTCCTTCAACGATCGTGGCTGTGAGTCCGCCCCATCTTTTGGCTTCGGCTTTCCATTGCTGAATCACCGAGCGCGGACAAATGACTAGTGCACGTCGAAGGCGCTCTTGCTTACGAAGGATAGCAATCGCTATCGCGCACTGTGCCGTCTTTCCCAAGCCCATGTCATCAGCAAGTAACGCTTCGTTTCTATCGACAAGGAACTTCACGCCATCACGCTGGTAGGCATGAAGGTCAGCAAATCCCGGGATGAGCGTTACGTCTTCGTCCACCGCCGGGTAGAGAAGATCGTAAAGAAACTCAATGGAAAGGCGACGTTCCACTTTGTTCCGGTCGCCACTGCCTGAGCCTTCAATGCCCGGCAAGGCAGGTTTCCTAACGTCCGGCGGTTGGCTTTGAATTCTTTCGGCGATCCGAAATATCTTTCCGCGAATCTGCGGGTATGGAAAGATACAAACGTCGAAGCTGACTTCTGGCCGATTTTCCAGAGACACCGAGTTTGCCTCGACGCGTGGGATTTTCTCGCAAGCGATCGGACGAACTCGTACAGGCTTGACCTGAACCGGACGAAGCCGGTTTATGATGGCGCGCCGAATGCCTCCACCCGGCAGCGTTGGAACACTCACTTCTTGCCCTTGCCTTCCTCTATTTCTGCAACTTGTGCCAATACTGACCGAATCCGATCAAACGGAGACCGGAGATTCATAAGACCCTGCGCAAGGAGAAGTGCTGCACGACCGCCCCCCTCGTCACCTTCGTCGACGTAGGCGACGATATGACTGTTTGTGACCCCCTTGTGCGTCAAAGGAACAGCGTCAACCAGGTCTCCAGAGGGCGCAATCTGATTCATGAAAGTCAACAGATCAAGACTAGGGCCGCAAACAATCAAGGCGGCGGGACGATGAGCAAGCACAAATTCACCAAAGATCAGCCGGCTCTTTTCGTCGACCAGCAGAATTGATGGTCGCTTTTGCAAAGCCGCAAGGAGGGCGGGTCCCATAGAATCGGTCCCAAGGCATGAATCCAGCGTGTCACCGTAAAGAATCTGTTGGAGCCGCGTTGGCCGGATCCCATCCGTGTGACGAAATTCACGTGGAAGGCCTTTTTCGTTGACAACCAATAGGCCGCCATAGTGCCCTCCCGAGGTGGATACGTATTCGGCCAGGTAGCCAATCAAGGTTCGATCAGGTTGAGGCATGCTGCAATTAGTTCCGGCTGAGATACTAGCGTACTAGGTCGTTGTGAATTCAAGATCATCTTCAACCAGGAAATTGTTCGTTGAAGATGCTGATACGCGGAGCAGGCAGCCCCTTGTAACAGAGAGCGGTTGGGGTGAGCGAAATGTGGGAAATGGTCAGAGAGTTCTCCGATACAAATGGCTCAAGAGTCGCGTGCAACGGGCGAATACTTGGTGGTCAGAGTTTCGACGATGCCTCTTGTGTCCCAAAGAGGACGTGATGAGACACATTAAGTACCTGGAGCTTCATAAGCGTAAAGGAAATGCAAAACTTCACCTCGGGTAAGGAGGAAAAGCTGGACCTTGCGGAGTATGGCTTCGATGAAGGGCTAAGAGGCGTTCACACGAGCCGCACTATGATGCTCTCTGAACTCGAAGCTGTGATGGGAAGTATTGATCTGGTCGTGAGCCCGACCGATGTTCGCCACGCGATCCTTGAAGACAATGTGCTCGGAAAAGCCACGCGCAGCGGACGCAAGAACTCGGCCACGAAGCTCATCATTCTTTACTCCTTCAACCCGAAGCAGCAATTGTTTTACGCTTTTGAGCTTCTCTGGAGAAATACTACTACGTCTAGGCCAGTGCTCGCGATTCTGCTTGCACTAAGTCGCGACACGGTCCTCAGGGCATCTGTGGACACGGTCACGGATACACCGATAGGAAGCACCCTCACCAAGGAACAGCTGTACAAGAGCCTTCTTTCAGGCTTCGCTTCGAAATATGCAGAGACCACCCTTCAGTCAACATCGCAGAACATTGCATCGACTTGGCGGCAGTCGGGGCACATTAAGGGAGAAAAGCCGATTGTCAGGGCCAAGGCACCGGCCGACTTCCATATCTTAGCTTTCGCTTTGCTCATCGGCTATCTCCGAGGGCTTCGTGGTCAGAACCTCTTGTCTTCTGACTGGGTTCGTCTATTGGACTTCGACGCGGCTGAACTTGAAGCGGTGACACCCATCGCATATGAGTCCTTTCTTTTCTGATTCATTCCTCTAGAGCAACATGGCTGACTTAAGATCTCAGGCCACTCTGCAGGCACGAAATGGATCCCAGCACTACAGGAGTGCCTGTGCCGCACTCCGGATCTGGACCTAGTTGGTTCCCAAAACGCTGGCGGCTAACCCATGCGTATAGAACCTCGTCGGATCCAGCTTCGAGAACGGAATCAGCGACGGGCCGCAAACGGTTGGAACGACGAGATGCCCGAATTTTGGGTGTGACCCTGTGCTGGAGTCGAACTTGCCGTCTGGCGTCAGCACGATCCAAGACCCATCTTCGTATTGAGCGAGCTTCAGCAACGGTTTCAAAGTGACCGGATCGACGACCACGACCGTCTCATCGACTATTCCGTAGATTCGACCGTCAGGGGCATAGCAGATGGACCAGATCTCGCTGCCGATTTTGGGACCTGCTTGAAGCAGTCGTCCCGAGGCGGCACTCCAGATCGAAAGCCTGCCGTCCGACCCTCCTGCCGCGATTCGGGTGCCGTCTGGCGTAAAGCACACTGGGCCCAATTGGGCGGACTTGGGCATCAGTTCGCATATCGGGTGGCCATCTCGTCCATCGCGAACCTTAGAATTCTGCCCGACGGCCTGGGTGACCAGAAGCTCTCCATCATGAGAGAACACACCATCGTCCGCATCGGACAGGTCGAACTTTGCCCCGTCTTTGCCCAATACTTCAAGTTCGGCCGGCTGCCCGAACTTAAGTGTACGGGTTCCGTCTGGTGAAACAACCGAGTCGAGAGTGGTCTCTGGCGACGCCCCCGGGGCAGTACCTAACCTCCGAAGCGGCCGAAGGCTCCATAAGGTCGCTTCGCCGGCTGGAGAAACTGTCTCCATAGCGCCGTTTTTGAATACTAAGTGCTCCATGCTGGCAAAGGGCTCGCCGAACGGGCGCTTGAACCGCCCTGTCTTTCCATCCCAGACATTGGCTCCGTCTCCTCGCGCGGTGGTCAGTACCTCGGAGTCGTCGTTGATGAACCACGTTCCAGTAAGGCGAGCTTGTCCGGTCCTGATCCGACGGATCGGCCGCCCGCCGTGCGCACGGCGGATCACGACATCTCGATTTTCGATGTCGATTTCGCGCTTGCGGTCTCGAGACGGTGTGGGGCCCTCCAGCCCGTCGCCGGAATCCTTGGCGAGCCTCCGCCAAGAGCGGCGGTTCAAAGTCCGATCGAGTTTGCCGGTCGTGCTGTCAAAGACCAACACATTGCTGGAAGTAAGGCAGTAGACACGCGATCCATCGGGCGAAATGCCGACATCTTCGCATCCTTCCTCCTCCAGATTGAGATGGAGTTGGCAAACCGGTTTTCCGGTCCTTACATTCCACACCATGATCCGCTTAAAGTCGGCGATCGCAAGCCGAGAGTTGTCTGCCGAAAACGCCGCCGGAAGTACCTTTCCTGGGCCAGGGATCACGAACAGCAACATCCCGGTCTTGACGTCCCAAACCCGAGGATCGTCGTCGTACATCGAGAGCAGCAACTTATGGTCAGGCGAAAGTTTGGCGAACGGAATGTACGGATCGCCCGCCTGAAACTGATCCCAGGGCTGGATAGGCGTCGACGACGACCATGCCTGGGATGCCGAAATCAAAAGAGCGAGCAGCGATGGTGCCACGGCTTTCAGACGGTCAGTATGCCATGCGCGTAACGGCGATGCCGGGTGCTTTCGGATGCCATCAAACTACGCAAATCGCCTAATGAGTGACAGAGCGGTTAACCGCTGCGTCTTCCACCGCTCCGATGCTCGATATCGGGACCGGCTCCAAGGCCTGCGAATTCTTGCTAACGAGGGAAGAGATGGTGTCGGCCGTTTGTCTCAGTGCTGCCAATTTCTTCCGGGCAATTCGTTGGACAAGCGTCCTGCCAACCAGGTATGTCGCAAGCTGGCCGAGGCCCCAGAGCAGTATGCCCATGCCTCCAAGCTTCACCGACGGAACTAGCCAAGCGACCATCGAGATTAGCATTGGAAGCAATAGGCACAGCAGGGCATAGGAGTCGAACCTGGCGGTGATGTCGATAGACGTCTTGCGATCCTTCGGCGTAAAGGCGATGTGCAACGGGTAATCGGAACTGCTGCTCCATTCGAACATCGTTCCGACTTGCTTCGCAAAGCCGACTCGGCCGGTTGCCGACCGGATTGCTTGGGTTAGGCCCGGTAGGTCGTCCTCGGCGAGGGCGCCCTCTGCGATGAGTGAGATTCGGTTGCAGAGTGGGGCGCCGAAGAACTGAAATCCGGTCGTGTCTTGGCAGGCGTCAACCTGGAGGGCGGCTTGGCTGACAAGCTCGGGTGAGATTCCAAGTTCGGCGGCAGCCTGCTGGATCTGCACGAGCGTCGCGCCCTTCGACACCTCGGCGCCCTCCAGTTGAAGTGCAGTCGCCTGCTGGATAATGGCGCCCACCTCCTTCTCGCTAAATCGCCGCTCGGCCATGACAATCCATGATACGTCGCGCTGACGCCGGAGATTCAGAAGTCTGCCGTAAACATGGGACTCTGGGCTGAGGACTTGGCTGTCCCGATTCGCCAAAGCGAAGTCATGGCCAGGAATGTTTCCGCACTGATTCGCGGACCTTGTGTGTCCCATCCCGAGGGACGGGACGCACGAAGCTATATCTGGAAGGTGCCGGCGAACATCGATAGGGGCGGCATTTCGAACTCGGCGACGCCGTTCTTGATGCACACCTTATCGAAAGGCTGACTCTGAACCCGGTTTGGGGCCTCGAAGGTGTTGGCGTCTTTGGGGCCTTGCCCGACGAGGATCTCTGCGTCGATCAGCGACTCGATCGCTACGTCGGCGACCTTGATCCTTACCGTCGTCACCTTTTCGATGTCCCGATTGGCGGCGAAGACGCTGATCGTGTTGCCGTTCATGATCGCACTGGAGTCGATGAACTGGGTCTTCCCATAGGACTTGGACTCGTAAGTCGGACCCTCGACGGCCACCTGAAGCGATGTCCCGGTACGACGCTTCGTCATCATCTCGATCGGATAGAAGATCGACTGGATCAGCATCTCGTCTCCCCGAGTGAGAATCGGCGCGATCACGTTGACGATCTGCGCCAGGTTGGCGATCTTGACCACGTCGGCATGCCGGACGAAGCTGTTGAGGAAGCCCATCACGACGACGGCATCCTCGAGGTTGTAATGCTCCTCCAGCAGATGGGGGGCGAGCTTGCCGCGGCCGTCGACGTCGTCTCCGCTGCGAGCTCGGTACCAGACGTTCCACTCGTCGAAGCTGAGGTTGATCCGCTTGCGGGTCTTGCGTGCCCGTTGAACAAACCGGCAGAGGGCGGCCGTCTCCTCAATTTGTTCGTCGATGCTCTTGGTTACGGCGAGAAAGTCCGGTGTATCGTCCTTCTCGTTCCCGACGTATCGGTGCAGGCTGATGTAGTCGACGTCGTCGCGCACGTGCTCGAGCACCGTCCGGTCCCAGTGGAGGTAGGTGGGAAGGTCCGGCGCGCATGAGCCGCATACGACCAACTCGAGATCGGGATCGGTCATCTTCATCATCCGGGCCGCCTGCTGAGCACGAATGGCGTACGCGTCGGCCGGCACATGGCCGATCTGCCAAGGGCCGTCCATCTCGTTCCCGAGGCACCACAACTTGACCTGGTGAGGATGCTCGAAGCCGTGCCCGATGCGCAGATCGGCGTACTTGCTCCCGCACGGGATGTTGCAGTACTCCACCCAATTGCGCGCCTCTTCCGGCGTTCCGGTTCCGAGGTTGACGGCGAGCATCGGAGTCCAGTTGAGTTTGCGGGAGAGATCCATGAACTCGTTGGTGCCGACTTCGTTGATCTCCAGACTCGACCAAGCCAGATCGCGCACCGTCGGCCTTTCGTTTCGAGGACCGACGCCGTCCATCCAGTGGTATCCACTGACGAAGTTTCCGCCTGGGTAGCGCATGGCCGTGAACTGCAGACGGTCGAGGGCTTCGATCACGTCGGTGCGCCAACCCTTGGAATCGGCATGCTTGCTCCCAGGCTGGTACACGCCCTGATAGACGGCTCTTCCGAGGTGCTCGAGGAAGCCGCCGAAAACTCTTGGGTCGACCGGGCCGACTTGGAAGCGAGTGTGGAGATGGATGGTTGTAGTCATTGAAGTGCGGATTCAGTCCTTAAGGCCGGTGGTGGCCATGCTCGAAATGATTCGTTTTTGGAAGATGGCGTAGACGATCACCAAGGGAGCCGTTCCGAGAACGCTCGTGGCGAGGGTCTTGCCGTATTCCGTGTAGTAAGAAGACTGGTACAGGGCGATTCCGACGGGCAGCGTGTAGTTCCGAACGGAGTCCATGAACACCAGGGGGCCCAGGAAGTCGTTCCATGAGCCGATGAAAGTAAAGATGCCAAGGGTGGCAAGCGCAGGAGTGCACAACGGCAGGCAGATCTGCGAATAGACCCCCCACAGCGAGCAGCCGTCGATCAGCGCCGCCTCTTCCAGAGACGGAGGGATCGCGCGCATGAATTGGGTCAGCATGAAGACGCCGAATCCGCCGGCGGTAGCGGGCACAATCAGTGCCAGCGGCGTATCCAGCCAGTGGAACCAGCCCAGCATCAAGTAGACCGGTATGAGGAATAGCTGACCCGGAATCATCATCGAGGCGACGATGACGATGAGGATGCGGGAACCGTTTTTGATCTTCAGCCGAGCGATGGCGAACGCGCACATCGACGACACGAAGAGAACCAGAAACGTGACGGAGGTCGAGATAAGCAGGCTATTCAGAAGCCACTGGGCGAACGGCGCCTCTTCGGAATACTTGAGGGTACGCGCGAAGTTCTCGACCGTCCAGTGGTGTGGAATCGCCGAACTCGGGTTGAGGACCTCGTCGGGGGCCTTGAAGGCAGTAAAGACCATCAAGACGGCGGGCGCGAGGAACACGATCGCGATCAGCATCATCACGAAGGCAACGATTCGACCTCGGTTCTTCAATCGATCGACCTCCGCAAGAGAAGAGCTTGAGCGATGATGATGACCGAGATCATGAAGAACAGGAGCCAACTGATCGAGGCCGCATAGCCGAGCCGGTATTTGTTGAAGGCAGTGTCGTAGATGAGTTGGACGAGTCCGGTCGTGGAGCGATCCGGGCCGCCATTGGTCATCATGAACGTCTGGCCAAACACCTGAAACGCCCCGATCGTGCTCGTCACGACGATGAATAGAAGCACTGGTCGCATCTGCGGAATCGTAATCTTCGTCAGCAGCTTGCGGCTGGTGGCCCCGTCGATCATCGCGGCCTCGTACAGGTGAATCGGAACCTGCTCCAGGGCGGCAAGCAGGATGATGGTTGCGCCTCCAAGGCCCCACCACAGGCTCATCACCACGATGCTGGGGAGGGCAAGGGTCTTCTCGCCCAGCCAATGGATGGGCGTGAGTCCTTCGCGCTTGAGCAGGTAGTTGAAGAAGCCGAATTCCCCGTCGTAGAACCAGCGCCAGATTATCGAGGCAACGACGACATTGAACATGCCTGGCAGAAAGAGCATTCCGCGAACGGTGTTCCGCCCAAACGCCATGCCTTGAAGTCCGAGCGCGAGCCCGAACGACAAGATCACGAACGCTGGCACGATCAGCACCGAGTACAGACAGGTGACCTGGGTGGCTTGAACGAAATATGGGTCCTTGAGCGCTTCCCGGAAGTTGTCAAACCCAACGAAATGCACGTGTTGCCGCGACGTCAAATCGAGCTGCGTGAAGGCAAGGACAGCGGCAAATACGATCGGGCATATGATGAACACCACGAACGACATCCCGTAAGGAATCACGAATAGGTTCGCCAGCCGGGTCTGGGTGCGCAGGCTCTTCACGTCTTGTTCTCCTGCTTATCGCGCTCAATAGCGGAAGCGACGTTGCCGTTGGCGATCTCAAGCGCTTTCTTGGGCGGCATGTCGCCACGCAAAACCCGCTCGACCGCTTGGTCGATTTCTTGGATCAACTCGAACAGCAGGGGGGTCCGCGGCGGATAGACCATATACGGGACCTCTTTGGAGTAGGCGTACTGGACCTGGAGTTTCTTGAACTCCTCGGAATTGCGGATGCTGATTCGAGCCGGCACCTGGCCCGCTTTGGCCCACGCGAGACTGTGCTTCGATAGGTACTTAATGAACCGCTCGGACGCCTCTCGCTCCTTCGGCGAGAGATCGGCGCGAATGCATAGGCAGTGCGAGTCTCCAACCGTGCCGGGCTGGTCCCCGATCTTGGGCACCTGCGCGCCGAAGTAGTGAAAGTCGGTCAGGGACTGCAGGTCGCCGACCATATAGACGCCTTCGAACAGCATCGCCACCTTTTTCTGCCGGAACCCCGTCCAGCCGGCGTTGCTCTCCGCCGGGGGAGTCAGCTTGAGGTGGTTCATCAGGTCGCCCATGAACGTCAACGCCGCGACGTTGCCGGGGTTGATCAGATCGGGCTTGCCGTTCTCGTCGAAGTAGCGGCCATGAAACTGGGGAACGAGGGCCATGAAGTTGTTCCGCCAGAAAGTCCACGAGAACCCCCAGACGTCATGGTCTCCGGTTGGGCCGATCTTCTGGAGCTTGCGGATGTCGGCAATGAACTCATCCTTTGTAGTCGGCGGCTTCGGCGATCCATCGGGATTGGTCAGACCGGCGGCAACAAAGAGGTCTCGGTTGCAGTAGAGACCTTGCGGATGGATGTCGAGCGGAACTCCGACCATCTGATTGCCGAACTTGACTTGGTCTAGCACCTTCGATTCGAAATCAGACGGCGAGATGCCGGTGGATGGGCCAAAGAGATCTGACACGTCCCCGACATACCCGGCTCGGACCATCCTGGGAAGGGTGCTTGCGTGGATCACAAAGACTTGAGGGCCCCGACCGCTCATGGCCGAGACCATCAGCTTGTTGTAATAGGTGTCCCATGCCATGCGTTGCATGGACACCTCGATGTCGGGGTTCTCTTCGTTGAACTGGCGGATGACCTCCAGCATAGCGATGCCGTCCGGACCGGTCCAACCGTTCCAGAAGCTGACTTCAGTCTTTCGGCTGACGAGCGAGCCTCCTCCGCTAAAGAGCTTGACGCCCGTAAGCACGAGGCAGATCACAAAGAGAACCGATAGGAAATTTATGCGCATGGTCCTCTGGTCCCTTGGAGTTGCAGCGCGTCCGACGGAACGTTCCCGAACCGGAGAGAAGCGATCTCGTTCAAGTCACGCTCCGTCTTCATCGAAAGGAGCCAATCACGATCATTGTCCGGACTTTGCGGGAGCCGGAACCCCTTGGCCTGCGGGTGCGCCCGGTGCGGTACCGCCGGCGCGACCGCCCATCGCTTGCCGCTGCTGCTGCATCTGCTGGCGCATCTCAACCATCTTGGATGGTTTTTCGTCGGTGTTGCAGCCAACCAGGACCTGGGAGGCGACTGTGAGCGATATGAGGACGAGAATGAATTTGCCGATTCGGCCGATTAAGCGAGTGTTATCCATATGGGCATCCTATTTTGCGCTCCTGCCGATCACAGACGCGTCCGCGTCGGGCTGGAGCGTCGACGAATTTTGGCCGGTCGGTCTAGCCGACCGGCTCTCCTTTAGGTGAGATTATTTGATCGCCGAGAGGTCGCAGGTACCCCAGGTCTCCCAGAAATTGGGGTTGACGCTGGTATCGGTCAGACCGGTCGTATTCGGAACGGTTGAGCCGTTGTTTTGCCAATCGTAGACGTCGCTGCTGATGCCGAACATCTTGAACGTGACGCCGGTGCGAGCCAAGAACTTCGCGTGGCCGTCGGCGAAGGAGTAGTTGTCTCCCTTACCATGGACCTCGCCCATCCAGCTGATGTCGATGCCGTTGCACAGCGGGGATCCGTTCACCGTGATCAGCGTGTTGTTGCTGTTCGATGTCACGTTGAAGATCGTCGGCTGCATGTAGGCGTCGATGCTTGCGCCGTCGGCGCTCTGTAGCACGATCGTCGAAGCCGGGGCACTCATCGAAGTCGCCGATACGCCGACCACAGCGCCATTCAGGTCGTAGGTCGTGTTTCCGGCCCCTGCCACGTTGCTGAACCCGTAGGGAACGCCCGTTACCTTCGGTGCGGTTGGGCAGACGTAGATTCCGAGGTTCTTGACATAGGGGTAGATCTCAGCGCCCCAGTTCTGAAATGCACCGGGGTCCATGAAGCCCTGAGGGCAGACGCTGCTGCCGCCATAACAGTTCTCACTCGGGTACCAGGCCCAGAATCCGCCGTTATCACCCGTGTAGACCATCGTGTCGTCGTAGTCGTTCAAGTACATGTTTTGGGCGAGGCCCAACTGCTTGAAGTTAGACAGACACGCAGTCTTCTTGGCGGCCGCTTTGGCCTGGGCGAAAACCGGGAACAGAATGGAAGCGAGGATCGCAATAATGGCGATGACAACGAGAAGCTCGATGAGCGTAAATGCTTTGAGTTTGATCATTTTTAGTCCTCTTCGGCGAGGGAACATTGGCTTCGAGGCAACGCGGATACTTCCGCGTCGCCGCCCCTATCGATGCATATGAGTCAATTCCGTCTTCAAGTCTGCCTGCCATCCAGCACCTGGCTGGCGCGCAACTCTCAGCGACACGCATATCATACAACCGGGAATAGCCAAATGAGAATAGATATTCTATCAATCGACTACCAGGTTCTAAAAACGAGCAGAAATCGCCAAATCAGACGAGAATGCGACCTTGAAAGTAAGTGCTCGTTAGGGTTATTCACGATGTAGAATATCTATCGATGCGCACAGTGGCGATAATCGCGGCCTTGGGAGTGACGATGATGCAATCTACCCCCGGTATTTCTGATGGGCGACCAGAATCTAGTGACGAGTGTGGGTGTACTGCCGATGCGGCAACTCAATCTGCTCAAATTCCTCCTCGCTTCGAAGACCTGGAGGGGAGCGGCGTCGGCGCTCATGATCCGGCGATGGCAATGGAAGGGCACAACTACTACCTCTTTTGCACCGGCCCTGGAATCGCCTTCCGAACGTCAGCCGACGGAAAGAGGTGGTCGATGCCGACTCGTGTGTTCGATCGCGCGGTTTCGTGGACAGGACCGACGATTCCTGGATCGCGAGATCACTACTGGGCTCCCGATATCTCCTACTTCAATCACCGATGGCACCTCTACTACGCAGTCTCGACCTTTGGACATAACCGTTCCGCCATCGGCTTGGCAACCAATACGACTCTGGATCCAACGAAGCCAGGCTATCGCTGGGAAGACGAAGGGCCGGCGGTCCAAAGCTATTCGACCGACAATTTCAACGCGATCGATCCAAGCATCTGCCTCGATGAGAAGGGGCAGCCTTGGATGGCATTTGGGAGCTTTTGGAGCGGAATCAAAATCGTGCCGATCGATCCGGCAACCGGCAAGCCGAGAGACTTGGAATTGGTTCCGATTTCCATCGCGAGCCGACCCCGCCCGGGGGCCATCGAGGCGCCATGCATCATTCGGCACGGTGGGTGGTTCTACCTGTTCGCATCGTTCGACTTCTGCTGCCGAGGGGTGAACAGCACCTATAACATTCGAGTGGGCCGGTCCAAGAGCATTTCCGGGCCCTATGCGGATCGGGAGGGGAAGCCCATGCTAGACGACGGAGGGACTTCCGTTCTCGCCACCCACGGCCGATGGCATGGGCCCGGTGGCAACTCGATCATGCGGGATGGGAGAAAGGACCTGTTGGTCTACCACTCCTACGATGCAGAGGCGAACGGCATGCCCAAGCTTAGGATCGAGCCGATACGGTGGGACAAGGAAGGATGGCCATCGGTCGCTTCCGCTGGCCTGCCGCCTACGAAGTAAGTTTCCATTGCCAGCGAGGCGCACAAAAAGGCTGCCAGGCAAGTGGACGTCTCCGTTGTCGTGCCTGACAGCCAAAGTCGCTGCTCGAGTCTGCTGGCCTTGCGCCATGGTACGCCGCAAGAGCGGGCACTCGGCCCTACGGCGAGTTCAAGCGTGCTTGGGGATTCAAATCGCGAGCGGATACCCAGTTGTTGGCCGGAGTCTTGGTCAGATCTGCAACGGACGAAGGGGCCTGGGCCGGAGCCACAGCCACCGGAATCTCTTCCTTGTCCAAAGAGAGTTCGTCCAGCCACTTCTTGGCGAGGTTGATCTTCGACTGAGCAGCGTCGCGGCGAGGGATATATTCGGCTTCGAGGGCCTTCAATTCCTCGATCGCCTCGTCATGCTTCTGAGAAACAAAAGTCTTTGCGTCCATGGCTGTAAGGGTATCACCGGGGGGCAGGGTCGCCTAGTGACAGAAATCCGTGACATCATCCGGTTGCTCGGAGAATTGGGTCGAACGATCCGGGGCACGGGCAGTGCGTCGGACCATTTTTGCACTCGATCGCGATGCCAGTGCTACCCAGGATTTGCGTGTGTTTGGCGGGCCGACTAGGCTACCACTTCATCTAGTTCGCGGACGCCAAGACCCATGTTCCGTCGGCTTTGTACGTATTCCGAGATGCTGTATGGCTCCTCAAGTTCGGTGCCCTTTATCAACCTGCGTAGAAGCGGAGAGGCCATGATCGTGCTGAGCACGCACATGAGCACCAGCATGCAATAGACGGGCGGCGTAATGGCGCCCATCTCGCGTCCGATGTTGGCCGCGATTAGGCCCATCAGGGCGCGCGTATTCATCATCACGCCGATGGCAGCCGCCTGCCTATTCTTGAACCCACTTAGCTTGGCGGCAAAGAAACAACCGACCAGCTTTCCAAAGAACGATACGAACAGAAGAAGTCCGAGAGCTATCCACATGATTCCGCTCCCCAATGTCCCCATGTCGGTATGCAGTCCGGTAAACGTGAAGAAGATAGGTAGGAAGAACGCGGTGACGAAGTGCTTCATGTGGTGGAAGACCGACTCGCGGAACTCAACCTGATCGTAAAGCACGGCGCCGAGCATGAAGGGTCCGAAGAGCGACGAGATCCCGATCTTGTTGGTAATCGTCGCACAACCCAAGATCGCCACGATGAGAATTGCCAACCCGTTGAGGCTCATATGCCCTCCTCGAGTCGTGAACTCCTTCTGGATGGCCCGGATCGCCAACGGGCGCAAAATCTTCATAAGGAAAACGGCGAGCAGGGCAGTCAAGACGACCATTTGGGTCGTTGCCATTGGGTTGACTTTGGAACTCACGATCGCACTGACAACTGCAAGGCCGATCCATCCCATTGCGTCGTCGATTGCAGCTGCCGTGATGGTCAAGACTCCGACATCTGTCCTCGTCAAGTTGAACTCTATGAGCATCCGACCCAGAATTGGTATCGCTGTAATCGAGACCGCCGTGCCTATAAAGAGACAGAATGCGGTTTCATTGGTTTGGGGAAACTGCGGATGCAGCCACATGCCGAAGCCCACTCCAAGCGCAAACGGCAATATGATGCCCGAAATGGAAACCAGTCCCGCACTTCGGTAGTGCTTCTTGACGTTGCCGAAATCAAATTCCAGTCCGATCAGGAACATTAGGAAGACCAAGCCGATTTGACTCATCAGATAGATGACCTGGTTGGTCGATCCTGGATGGCCGGCCGGTGGAAACAGCACATCGAATGCCTTTGGAAAGGCCTTCCCTAGGAACGATGGGCCCAGAAAGAGTCCGGCAAGGATCTCTCCGACGACAATGGGGTGGCCAAGCCGTCGACCTACTTGTCCTGCCACTCGCGCGATCATTACGATCACGATGAGTTGGGCAAGTAATGTTACAAGCAGTGCCTCGTCTTTCATGGATGACCACTATATCATAATCCGATATGTTTGAAAACCATCGCCCATATTTGAGAGGGACGCGGTCGACCAAGTGGCTCCTCCAATCACGAGTGGATCGAACAGAATATTGGCCGAGTATTGGCCGAGTATTGAAGGCTCGCTACTCGGTCAGATCGAGTGGCGACAATCTGTGCGATTCGGATGAAGCAGCCGGGTTGGGGCATGCCGACCATGCCGTTGCACATCCTCCTCGGTTGTTCCTAACAAAGGCGATCTTCACCCATGGGTTTTGCCAGATTTGCCGTTATCGACAACTGGAAGTGCTTCACTCTTGGTTTGAGGAGGATTCGTGCCATGCTCTTTTGCGGATGTTGCGCGACGAAGGAGGCATGGCGTGAGATTTGGAGGTTATGATCAACCTCGGAGCATTAAGCGGATCGTTTGCCTGGTCGTCTGCGCCGCCTGTTCGTTCGTAAACCTCGCGGCTACAACCACTCCCGTCATGGTGAGCGATTCGATGAATGAAGGAATCCTATCCCCGTCTGCTTTCAAGCCATATGTCGATCGCTTCAACCGGGAAGACGTGCCGAGCGAGTCCCTGGCGATTTCGAATCAAGCCTCCTGGTCGTTTCTGGAACGAAACATACCTTTGTTCGATTGTCCAGACAAGCAACTTGAGGAAACCTACTACTTTCGGTGGTGGACCTATCGAAAGCACCTGACCCAGACTCCGGCCGGTTGGGTCGTGACCGAGTTTCTTCCTCCCGTGCCGTGGGCTAGCATCTATAACACGATTTCATGCGCGGCCGGGCACCATCTCTATGAAGGTCGCTGGCTATGGGACCGTCGTTACGCGGACGACTATGCGAGGTTCTGGATGTTGCCGGAAGCTCAGCCACGGCACTACAGCTTCTGGTGTGCCGACGCAGTGTTGGCGGTGACAAGAGCAACCGGAGACTTTCGGCTGGCACGCGACCTCCTGCCCAACCTCGTCGCGAACTATCGTGCGTGGGAGAGATCCCATCGAGATTCAAATGGGCTTTTCCGGCAAGACGATGGCAACGATGGCATGGAGTTCTCACTCGGGGGCTCCGGGTACCGTCCGTCGATCAACTCCTATATGTATGGTGATGCAACGGCAATTGCAGAGATGGCGACCCGATGCGGGGAACACGATCTGGCCGTGGAATTTGGTGGTAAGGCGGCCGAGCTCAAGTACCTCGTTCAAGCTCACCTGTGGAACACGCAGGACGGTTTCTTCGAGACGGCCGCCGTGCCGGCGTCTTCGACTCCGATCGAAACACGGGGAGTGCGCGAGGAAATCGGCTTTACGCCTTGGTATTTCAACCTGCCGGACGCCGGGTTCGTTTCAGCCTGGAAGCAGCTCTTCGACCCGCAGGGGTTTGCCGCCCCGTTCGGCCCGACGACCGTCGAACGCCGGGCGAGAGGGTTCATGCATCCCGAAGATCACGATTGCCTGTGGAACGGACCGTCGTGGCCCTATGCCACGACCCAAACATTGGTCGCGATGGCAAACGTCTTGGACGGCGCCGTACAAAGCGTCGTGACAAAGCATTCGTATTTCGAACTACTAACTGGATACGCAAGGTCTCAACAGAAGAATGGCAGACCCTGGATCGCGGAGGATCTGGACGCCGACTCCGGTAACTGGATCGTCGATCTACCGCGCAGCATAAGCTACAACCACTCGGGGTTTGCCGATCTAGTGATATCGGGACTTGTGGGTTTGCGGCCCCGATACGACGACACTATCGTCGTAAAGCCGCTGGTGCCGGCCGGCACTTGGAAGTGGTTCTGCCTGGATCATGTCCCTTACCACGGTCAATCGATCGCGGTCGTCTGGGACTCCGACGGGAGTCACTATCACCTTGGAAGCGGACTCTCGCTGTTCATGAATGGGCGTCGAATCGCTCATAGACCGGATTTGGGCGACATGAACGCGGCTTTGTCGGCTAGAACCGCGACGGCAAAACTGCCTTCGCGCTGGGAAAAGCATACCGGCGGACCTGTACTGGGCGGCTCGCTAGGGACGTGTTTCGACGTTTGCATGCTGAAAGACAAAGGCGTGTACAAGATGTACTTCTCGTGGCGGCCGAAGAAGAGCGTGGCCGTTACCGAGAGCAAGGACGGTGTCCATTGGGGTGAGCCCCGAATTCTGATTGGTCCGTCTTCGACCGGTTGGGAGGACGATATCAATCGCCCGAGCGTGGTCAAACGAGCTGGCGTTTATCAAATATGGTACACGGGCCAATTCGATGGTCGCTCGTCGATCGGCTTCGCGACAAGTACGGATGGAGTTCAATGGGAACGGCGCGAGAAACCGGTTATGGAACCTGATCGACCTTGGGAGAAGGTCGCGGTCATGTGCCCAAGCGTCTTGTGGGACGAGTCGGCGCATCTGTATCGAATGTGGTATTCGGGCGGGGAACAGTACGAACCGGATGCGATCGGCTACGCGGTCAGTTCAGACGGAGTCCACTGGAAGAAGGAAGCAAACCCCATCTTTGAGGCGGATCCATCGAGTCGGTGGGAGCAATACAAGGTCACTGCATGCCAGGTGCTGCGGCATCAAGGATGGTACGTGATGTTCTACATTGGCTTTCGGGATATCGATCATGCCCAAATCGGAATCGCCCGATCGCGGGACGGCATCTCACACTGGGAACGTCTCAAGGACAATCCGATCGTCAGTCCGACTGTAGAAGGTTGGGACGCCGACGCTTGCTATAAACCGTTCGCGATCTTCGACAAATCGTCAAACCGGTGGATGCTCTGGTACAACGGGCGGCATGGCGGTCTCGAACAGATCGGTCTGGCAGTCAAACGCGGGACCGGACTCGGCTTCTAGCGAAACTAGGTGCATGTGCGGCGACTAGGTCGTCTTTCCACGCACGAAGTCAACCGGCTGGACCGTCACCTCGGGAGCTCTTTTGCCCTCAATCATGTCGGTCAGTGTTTTCGCAGCCGAATAACCCACCCGGTCCCAATGGGCACAGATCGTCGTGAGTTCGTATTTCGGCGCAAACATCTTTGTGAACCCGTCGAACCCGACAACGGCGACGTCGCCCGGTATCGAGATGCCCAACGAGGTCAGTTTGTGGCATGCCGCTTCGGCGGTGGCATCATGCCAGCCGACCAGTGCGGTTGCACGATTCTGCCTTCGGGTGAGGAGTGCCACGTCGTCCGAGTTGACGCCCTCGGGGACTAGCGGCTCTTCGTAGCTCCAACTTAGCGTCATACCCAGCCCTTCGGCCGTCTCTGCAAATCCAAGCATCCTATCTCTAGCCGAGGATGGCGTCATGTTTGACTGCTTGAGCAAAACATGACGATGGCCCAACTGCCACAAGTGCTGTGCCTGAAGTGTTCCTCCGCCTTTGTCATCTACAACTGCGGAAGGGAGTGACTCGATTTTGTCGGCGAGCGCCACCGCTGGTACGACCAACTGCCCCAGGAATCGCAGGATCGGATCGTTGTGGGCGGCATAGACCAGGAGGCCGTCGATCGCTCGATTCGAGACCAAGTCAAGCAATTTCTTGGTGCCGTCTCCCGATGCGTGGATGACTACGTTCATCCCCGTCTCTCTGGCTCGTTCCGAGATTCCTCCGATGAGATCTGCAAAGAACATGTTTCTGGCGTCGATCCTGGCGCGACTGGAATAGACGCCGAGTCGCTCCGTACGACCCGTGTTCAACGACCGCGCCAGCGCGTTGGGTCGGTAGCCGAGCCGGCTTCCGGCTTCGACGATCAGCATTCGAGTCTCCTCAGAAACCCGGGCGCCGGACCGGGAACCGTTGAGAACAAACGACACGAGCGATTCACTGACGCCGACATCTAGTGCAACATCTTTCAGAGTAGCCGACTTGTTCTTTGTCCAGAGATGTACTTTCTCACTCATGGATCTACCTCCGAAAACGATAGATTTTACAATATGTCCTGAATCCGTTTGATCAAGCGCTGAATCAACTGTATCATACCTTTCGAGCGCTACTGAGCGCTCAAGAAGGTTAACGTGCGCAAATCATCAAATGCATTCACCTTAATTGAACTGCTTGTTGTCATCGCAATCATCGCGATACTCGCATCGATTCTGTTCCCAGTGTTCGCTCAGGCCAAATCGGCGGCGAAGAACACAACCGACCTATCGGGCACGAAGGAACTTACCCTCGGCGTCATCATGTACGCGGGCGACGTGGATGACAACTATCCATTTGCCATTCGAGCCGACTGGAATGCCACTTGGGCAACCGTCGTGTTCCCTTATGTCAAAAACAACGGGGTATTCCGCAGCCCATTCGACTCTTCGCAGTACGATAAGGGCGACCTGACCGGATGGCAACCGCCTCGGGATTGGCTGAACGGGTGGGCCGGCATTCCGATCTCATTCGGAGTCAATGCCTACTATCACCCTCAGAACTCATTGGTCACGCAGTCTTGTGGCTGCACCGGTCACTGCGTTCCTTCCGGGCTATTCGTGCCAATGGTTCAGCCAGATGCCTGCCCGGGCTCTTGGTTCACTGCCGACACGATCTCCAGCACCCAGGTAACAAAACCCGGCGAGACGATCATGTTGGCTGACAAGTTCGACTACGATGCGATCGCTCAAGGCGGCGACGGCAATACGTCGTCGTTCTTCGGTAGCCCCGAGTTCTGCATTCAGTGCACTCAAGACAGCGGAAACTGGAACTGGGCTGCTCCGGTGCAGATTCCCGATGGAACGCGACCGCTGGAGAGTTCGAGCAATCCGTTCCCGAAGGGACCGCGCGGCGCGATCAGTCTGACCAATGCCAATCACGCGAACTTCTCGTTCGCCGATGGGCACTCGAAGACCCTTAATCCCGTTGCGACGGACCCGGATCCAGTCAATCAGCCTCTCAACAACATGTGGAACTCGCTTCGATAGCGAAACCACCGAACCAGGTGCGGCCGTAAGGCCGCACCCCCCCCGGGCCACGTCGATGCGGCCAGGGAGGGGTGGAGAACAATGAAGCTCAAGTTATTGGTTCTAGTTGGAGTTGTGAGTCTTGCCGGCGTTGGATGTGGCCCCCCGTCCAATCCCAAGCTGTCTTCTGAGCAGTCCAAGTTGTTCAAGGGCGGACCCATGCCCGCGGACGCTTGGAAACACATGGCGGAGGATCGTGCTCGGTACGCCAGGGAACACGGAGGTGGCGGGACAACAACGGCGCCCCAAGCTGCGCCTGAAGCCGGATCGGGAACATCAATCGGCAAAAGCTAGTGGTCGAGTCGACGACCATCTCGATGCGAGCGATGAGCGTGTCTCATCGCTCGTTCGAACAGTAGAATGATCCGTTGCTGAGTACGAACGCGGGCCATCGGGTTTTGGTTACTTGCGATGCCGAGTCGGACGGTCTCGCATTTGAGGAGTTGCGCCGTATCGGCCATGTCGAATTTCCTGGCATTTGGCTGGATACAGGCGACGCGGTGCAAGGAAGCATCTTGCTCGTTCGAACGGAACTCGATTTCGTCCGGTTTTCGCAGAAGGTGACCAGTTTCGGATCAGTGTTCATTCGGCACCTCTGCCCGGTGGATTACGAGGTCGAACTCAAAGGGGATGAATCTGACTTGGAGACGATCCTCGCTCTCGGTCACGATTTGGCGCCGCGTTTGGATTCTGAACGTACTTTCTCGGTCCAATCCCGCGTTCTCGGCGAAGGCAAACTCCCCTATCGGAAAGTCGTGCTAAACGAGTCCATGTCCCTCCAACTCGAGGGATCGAGCGGGGCAAGAATGGATTGCCGTCATCCGCACCACGTCGTTTCTATCATAAGCACACCTGCTAGGGCCTATGTCGGCCTGTCTTTGGCAGCGGAGAATCGAAGCGACTGGCCGGGAGGAAGGCACAGATTCAAACGCGAAGAGGACCAAGTCAGTCGCGCCGAATTCAAACTGCTTGAGGCGATGAGCGTGTTTGGGTTCACGTTTCCGAATCGGGGTTTGGCGCTTGACATAGGTGCATCGCCAGGCGGTTGGAGCCGAGTACTGGCTGAGCAAGGGCTCAAAGTCGATGCCGTTGATCCTGGTTATCTGGATCCGAAGCTCAAGTCCAATCGGGCGATCAACTATTTCCGGAGGCGGATCCAGGAGTATTCGCCTGGGACCAAGCGGTTCTCGGCGATCGTGAACGATATGAAGATGGACGCGAGGGATTCGATCGAGATCATGCTAGGTTTCGCGGAGCGCCTGACCCCTGACGGCGTCGCCGTGATGACTCTTAAGATGCCTAAGGCTGGGCCGACGGCGGCCGATTCGAAACGGGTCTTGGAGATGCTCCATGAAAATCTAGACCGGCTTGCAGAAGGATTCTCGATCTTAGGCGCCAGGCAGCTTTACCACAACCGCAGTGAAGTCACCGTCGTCATGCGTCGAGTTTCCTGAATCGAGCCCCGGGGGCGTCCATCGTCAGCCTGGCTTCCAACAATTGGGCCGTTCGGGCGTCCTATCAGATAACGGCAGCCGATCAAGTGGTTTGACGGAGACGGGAGAGGAGCATCCAATGGCGGAGCATCGCGACTACCACGAGCGTTCGATACTAATACATGGGAGGTTTCGCAGCGAGAAGTGGGACTTCCAAGATCACATCCTCCCGCCGGTTTCCACGTCGGCCGCGTTCCGTCTTCGCAGCGTCGAACGAGGCGCCCAAGGGTTTCAGCAGTTTGCCAACCCTGATCTGGATCGCAATACGACGAAACCGATCTACATCTACGAACGGCTCGATGAGCCCTGCCGAGGGCTTCTCGAAGAGACGCTTGCGTTCGCGGAGAAAGGTGAAGCGGCGGTCGCCTTTGCCAGTGGCATGGCTGCAATTTCTGCGATCCTGGGTGTCCACCTTAAGGCGGGCGATCATCTAGTGACGAGCCCAAAGATCTATGGATGCACCTACTCCCTGATTACGCACTGGCTCACCCGGTTTGGCATCAGGCATTCGTTCTGCGAATTCTCGACGCGCGAGCAAATTCTAGACGCAGTTGCCCCAGAAACGCGCATCCTCTACTTTGAAACGCCTTCGAATCCGACCCTCGAATTAGTGGACCTCCGGATGGTCGTGGAGGTCGTTCGCGAGATCAATGCGGTTCGGCCTGCCGAGGAGGCAGTCAAAGTAGTAGTCGACAACACTTTCGCTACTCCCTATTGTCAGCGGCCGTTAACGATGGGTGTCGACTTCGTTGTTCACAGCTTAACGAAGAACCTGGGCGGTTTCGGGGCGGATATGGGCGGAGTCGTGGTCGGGCCCCACGCGAGCGAGACGGACCTCCTCGTGTTCCGCAAGGATTTCGGCGGTTCGATTTCGCCTCATCCGTCGTGGCATATCTTGGTCTACGGGATTCCCACCCTTGCGCTGCGTATGGAGCGCCAGCAGAAGACGGCAAAGTACGTTGCCGAGTTCTTGGAACTCCAGCCGGGCATTGATCAAGTGATTTACCCTGGCCTGGATTCCTACCCACAACGGTCGCTTGCCATGACCCAAATGTTGGATATCGATGGGAACTTTGCACCGGGCTCGATGATCTACTTTGAAATGGCGGGAACGCCTGAGGTCGCCTATCGAAAGGCGATCAGGACCATGAATTACCTGGCCGTGAACTCGTTAAGCATTACGTTGGCGGTCAGCTTGGGCCAGATAAGAACGTTAGTGGAGCATCCTGCATCGATGACGCACAGCGCTATCCCGTTGGATGTACAGGTGAAAGCGGGAATCAGCCCGGGCGGGATTCGGCTGAGCATCGGCCTTGAGGACGAGCGCGACATCGCTCGGGATCTGGATCGGGCATTGCTGGCATGAGACGCGAGGCAACCTTGAGAATATCCACGTGAATAATTCTGGTTCAAGTGTGATTCGTTTAAGTTTGTACGATATAATCTTCAACTGTTAGGGACCAATATTGCCCTATGCCTATTTGGCTATGAGGAGGCGAATTCCAGTGTCATATCTCAGTCCGAATCGCAGAGCTTTCACTCTGATCGAGCTACTTGTTGTTATTGCCATTATCGCCATACTTGCCGCGATACTCTTCCCCGTCTTTGCCCAAGCTAAACGGGCAGCGAAGCAGACGGTGACTATTTCCAACTTGAAACAGAACGTCCTCGCCGGCGTGATGTATGCCAACGACAGCGATGACACCTGTTTCCTGTCGTGGCAGGACGGAAATTGGGACGACCCTATTGGCGGAAGCTATGCCGTTCAGAAGCTCTACCCGTACACGAAGAGCATCGATATCGTCTGGGATGCCGCGGGAGGAATCCCGACGATCGTTGGCGGACGGACGATGCCGTCGACCGGGTATTGGGGCGACTGGGAAACCGAACAGACATTGTCTTGGAATAACAACGGTTTGATGTACGGTTCGGATGCGGTAACCGGGTTGCCGATTCCGCGCACTTACACCGGTACCGAGCAGACTTCGGCCCTGATGCAATTGATCTCGGTGTTTGACCCGGTTAGCAACACTAACGGCGGAGGCTTTGCCTTCGACGGTACCCAGGGAAGCTGCTATTCAACGAACAACAGCCCGAACCAATACGACAGTGGCGATGCGACTACGGTGGGTATCGGTCGCGCTGCTACAAACTGGCACGCGGGTGGATTTGCAAGCGGTTTCATGGATGGGCACGCGGCAATCAAGAAGGGCATGCAGTTCCAGACCGCCGATTGTGGGGCACAAACGTATCAGTGGTGGGCGAGCAACTCGAGCGTCGGCAATTACACGCCGAACAACGCTTGGTCGACCTTCTACCTATCGGATACCATGATCCACTATTGGGGAACCTGGTGGGACGCTACGAAGTGATCGGACGATGAAATCCGAGATCTCTAAGCCGATTGTGATTGTCGTGGTGCTGGTCGCCGTAATCGCGGCGATAGTCTTCGGCATGATGTACTTCCGCTCGTCCTCAGGCGACATTTCGAACATGGTCATCAAGCCAGTTCCTTTCTCGCCTCCCGGGGGCCTAAAGCTGAAGCAACCGCGTGGAGCGCCCCAGGCGCCTTCGGCGCCATCCGGCGTATCTAAGACCTAGGTGAACGGCACAATCGGATCGTGGCGTATTGCTACGATCCGATTGTGCCGTCGCCGCATCAAGGCTTACTCCGCGTTGTTTCGCGTCGCAATACTGACGTCAGAGCCTCAAAAGCAATCGGCTTTGTGAGGTAGCCGGCCGCCCCTTCCCGTAACGCGATCTCCATCATGGCGTCGGTTGCATCGGCAGTCAAGACGATGACGGGAATGTCGCATGTATCGTTGGATGCCTGCATCTGTTTGAGTATCTCGATCCCTGAAAGGTCGGGCAGATTCAGATCGAGAAGGATCGCATCGGGTCGTTTAGCCTGGATCGACCTTAGTCCGTCGTCGCCCGAGTCGGAAATCCGCAGGTTGACGGTCTCGAACGGAGCAAAGAACTTCTTCAATAGACGGGCACTTGCCGGGTCATCTTCGATCAGTACGATATCGAGTGGATCCGGTAGCGCGTTGGAATGAGCCCGATGAAGTGTGTCCGAGTGCAAGTTCTCATCGGCGGGTCTCGGCGCCGTCGTCATCTCGACGATAAATGCGGTGCCCGACGAATCGCTTGTTTCGCAAACTAGATTGCCTCCCATCAAACCAGCCAAGCTGCGGGAAAGGGCCAACCCGAGACCGGTACCTGGGACCGCACGATCGGGTCCGCGTTCGAACGGTTTGAATAGCCATTCCTCCGCGTTTTGGGGAAGCCCGCGACCAGTGTCTCTTACTCGGATTCGGCATGTTCCAGCATCACATTTCCCACATTGAACGGTTACGGACCCCGCATCTTTGTTGTACTTCACGGCGTTCGAAAGCAGGTTCGCGAAGATCTGGACGAGACGCTTGCGATCTGCAAGGACATAGTAAGTGTCAATTGCTCTATCCACTCTGATTTCGATCTTGCGACTGAGAGCGTCCTGACGAACCAAGTCGACCGCGCCACGGACGCAGCTTTGGACAGATGTCGATTCGAGGCTGCAATCGAGCCGTCCCGATTCTATTCTGGCAATATCCAAGATTTCGTTGACGAGCCCAAGCAGATGGTGGCCAGCCTCCAGGATTGCGGCTGCAGAATCGAGGATGCCCGGGTCAGTTGTTTGCATCCCGAGGATTTGAGCAAATCCCAATATGGCGTTCAGCGGGGTTCGGAGTTCGTGGCTCATTCGCGAAAGGAACTCGCTTTTGGCCCCATTCGCCCGCTCGGCTTCGAGTGTTGCCTCCTCGAGTTCGAGCGCATGTTGTTCGAGGGCGGCGTTCAATTCTAGTATCTCGCTTTGGGCACGCCTAAGATCGGTTACGTCCCTCACCGAGGCGTAGACTTAACCATTCTCAATCGATGAAGCGCGCCATGAAAGGATGCGAATGGAATCGTCTCGATGCTGGAAACCGGCATCAAATGCGTGCCCGTCGGCCTGGGCGCAACGAATCAACTGCAATTCGTTCGAGAAATGCTGCCTATCGTAAGGCGTGATGAACTCTAGGAGCGGTTGACACCTCAGTTCATCGGTCGACCATCCCAAAGCTTGCGTCCACGAGTCGCTGAGACGCTCGATGTAGCCTTCATCATTGACTACGCACAGTAGGTCGGCCCACGAGGAGAAGAATCGGCCGATCTCTTCGTCAAGCGCTCGCCGGTGGGAGATTTCCCTGAGCGAGGCCGCAGATCCTGCTAGTTTGCCTGCTTCATCGAAGATGGGACTGGCGATCAAATAGACTCTGACCGGCGTACCATCTTTGGCGACGCGAATCGTTTCCAACTCTCTGACCGCCGACCCGTACTGGCGAAACATCTCTTGGCAGCGGATAAATTCTCCCCGGCGACTTTCCGGAATGATAAGGTCAAGGCTCTTGCCTATGATTTCGTCTGCCCGCCATCCGAGCAGGCGTTCTGCTTCCCGGTTCCATGTGACGATGTTGTTGTCGAGATCTCGACTGATGATTGAATCACTGGACGAATCCACGATGGCTCGATATCGCTCCAGGTTCGCGGTCGCCGACCTTCTGTCTTCCTCTGCTGCAAACTTCTCTAGCGCTAGGGAGATATCTCCTGCTGCCTCTTCAAGTAGCCCGATCTCCTTGGACTGGAAGTAGCCAGCCAAATTCGAATACACGTTGAGGACTCCCACCGGAACGCCCTTTATTCGAATCGGAAACGTTGCGGAGGCTCTAAATCCGCTCTTCTTGGCATAATCCCACCAGAGTTTGGTGATCGGATTCTCCAGGAAATCGTTGGTGATGCAGTTCTTGTTCAGACGAAACGAAATTCCAGACGGACCATGGCCTTCCGGTACGTCGGCTCCGGAGACCCGAATCGCTTTGACATAGTCGAATCGGTCTCCGGATTCCGCCACCGGCACGATGTCCTTCGAAACTTCGTCAAACATCCCGATCCAGGCAAGTTCGAATTTCCCGCGGTCGACGATTATCCGGCAGACATCGTCAAAGAGACCCTTGGCGTTCGTCGCCTGCACTACGACGTGCGAGACCAAGAGGAGCGCCTCATACAACTGAGTTAAGCGCTCGACGTCTTTGGCAAGCTTCCTTTCCTCTCCCCCATTACGCATGGCAGTCTTGCTTTGTAGACGCATGCAACAAGGACGTGTTGCATCAGCAAGATGCGGGAGAACTGCTGCTATTGGGGCCTGCGACCATGAGAGAGTTTCCAATGAACCGGCCCGGTCAGCCCTTTTGGGTGCAATGGACCTGAGGAATCTAGATCCGTGTGGTTACGTAGTCCGTCTTGGATCTATCCCGCTCCACGCCGAAGAGTATTTGGTGGCGGTGTTTGGCTCGGATCGCCGGTCGGCGGAGGTGCGTGGTCGGTACTGGCCCGTGGACCAAGGAGTTCGGTGAGGATTGGTTTGAGCCCATCGGCCCAGACCTGGTAACCCACCGGGGTCGGATGGAGCCCGTCGACAGTCATTCCGTCGAACGGTTGGCCATTCTTATCGCCGAATCGTTCGTTTACATCTAAGTACCGGATTCGCTTGCCGTCGCAGATCGCCTGGGTCCGGCGGTTAAGCGCTTCGATCTTCTGCCAGAGAGCGGGATTATCACGACGCGGAAACACTGCTGTAACAACGATGACCACGTTAGGGGCCTTCGATTGGCACGTCTGTACGATCGCCTTGATACCTTGGGCGATTTCGTCGGGTGACTGGCCGGCCGAGATGTTGTTGGTTCCGGCCAGCAAGACGATCACTTTCGGCTGAACTCCGTCGAGTTCGCCGTTCTTGAGCCGCCACAAGATGTTTTGGGTGCCGTCGGCGCCCCAGCCGAAATCGGCGGCGTTCCAGCCGTAGAAGTTAGCCCGCCAGTTGTCCAGCATCGGTTTCCACGGGGCATCGCTCGTCCCCCAGCGTCGGACGATCGAATCCCCCTCGAAGTACACGTCGATGCCGCCCTTTGACGCTTTCTGCAGGAGTTGGAAGTGGGCGATCATCGAGTTCGTGTCGGTTCTCGAGGACGGTACGTCTGCCCTGATCGGCATGGGACTCCGGTCGGTGGGCAGCGGTGGCGCGGAAATGTAGCGACCGATCCAATCGAAGAAGGATGGCCAATTCGGGGTGACCTCATGACCGCCGTCATGCTGCCTCCATGCCAACTCGCCGCCGATCAGTTGGTTTGCCGGTGGCATTGGATCAGAAAGGTAGTCCCCGGGAGTGCCGAAATCGCCCTTACCAAGGACTCTATATGCGGGGCCGGCAAGCACGCCGGCCATGAAACTGCCGTGCGCGTCGACCCATTTGGCATCTCCTTTCTCAACGAGACCGTAACTGATAAAGCAAGGACGAGGCGCGCAGAGGGCGATCAGTTCATGCGAGTCGACCGGCAGATCGGCCGCCGTCTTGGGAGGATCGGAGCAACCGTACTTGATGAAGTTGCCGGCCATCCAGTAGAACTCGCCGCCCGCCAGGTTTTCTACCGCTTCGCCGAAAATATGCCGGTGGAGTTTGGCGCCGCCTTCGCCCGACGAACCGATGAAGCCGACCGCGACGCGCGGATCGAAAGCCTCGGCGACCAAAGCAGCCTTTCCGTAGCGCGAAACCCCTTCGATGCCGACTTTCGTTGGATCTACGTGAGAGCCCTTGTCCTGCTGAAAGTAGTCGATTAAGCGGCTCAATCCCCAGCCCCACGCTCGAAGAGCGCCCCAGTCGTCCGGCTTACGGGGTTTGCCCTTGTTGCAGAGGCCGATGATCCCCATTTCGAGATGGTTGTTGTCCGGTTGGATCGAGTTCGGCACGATCGTTCCGTATCCCCAACCTCGCTCGATCGCTTGGTCGGTCCAAGGCTTGAGCTTTGGATTGGGCCGGAATCCGCCAAAGCCGCCGCCAAAACCGAATTCGACGATCATCGGTATGGTGGCGCTCGCGTGAGCCGGCACGGTATAGCTCGCCTGAATATCGACTCGGACCTTCGGATACGTCCGATTGTCGACGTGGCCGATCAGGGTTTTGGTCACGGTCGGAATGCCTCCGCTCTCGCCCGGAGTGATCCCGGTGACCTCCCAAACGATCTTGGGAGTCTTCTTGGGCACTCGTCCGTAGACCTCGCGATCGAATAGCTCAACCAGTTCGGCTCGACGTCTGGACCATTGAGCCGGGGTGACGACCCTTTTGCCGTCGTTCAGCTTCATAAGGTCCGGCATGGAGTCCTTGTATGGGTTCGCAATCGCTTCGTCAAACGTGGACTGGTTGTTCGGATTCGGACCCGGACGAACCGTCCTTAGCCCCAATTGCTTCATCGTCTCGGCGTGATCGTCAAATGGCGGTGGAGGTCCGGCCGGCCCGAACTGCGCAGTCGCAGTGGCGGCAACCACGAAGACGGAGCCGGCGAGCACCGGGCGTAAACGGCTAGCGAAAGCGGGATGGGGCATCGTTACCTCCGATCGTAAGACCAAGCAATTTAACCATAAATTGGGTCAACGGAGGGTCGACCTGACTTGTGCATTCCCCAACTCATTTCCTCCGAAATGTGAACGATACGCAAACCTGCGGACACCTCTATATGGAGGCTGAATTGAAGTCGGTTTTTCTGCTCTTTGTTTGTCTGACCGCCATCGGATGTATAGCGGTGAGTGCCCGGCACAGCGTGAGGTTGGCTCGGCGCGATTCCGCGGTCGTTCCTCAGGTCATCCACGTGGATTGGTCGCCGCCCAAGACCGACATCGACCCTGAATACGTTTCTGCCGCACAGATCCTGCTTGGTAACGGGTTGGGAGATCCAAGGGGCGGACGTTTTGCACGGGTCGATATGCCGGGCGACCCCGGGTCATTTCCGGCACTCACAACTGGCTCGTACGGTTGGATCTCCTCCGACGGGCGCCGGCTGACTTGCCTCGATGGAATCGACGTCGTGATGCGGGGTCATTCCTATCCGGCTGATCTGGACAGAACCATATCCTTGTTGATGGCACCTACTTCGAAGCGGAGCTGGTTTGGACCCGGATCACAAATTGGACCGGCGACTCCAGGGGTACTGCTTGTTTTGGGCCGGGCGGATCTGGCCGGACGCGTATACAAGAGGATGACCCAGGAGAGGTCAGGCCAGTTGACCTTTGAGCAACTTCGTGACACGATCACCCAAGGGTGCGAACTCGTCGCGGTTGATGCCTTGGCGAATCGTAGAGATGAAGAGGGTGAAGGGGCGTCGGCAGCACTCGTGCGGTCTTTGAGTGTCCAGCAGAAGCAACCGCAGAAAACTCAGCGGTTCATTGTGGACTCCCGAGACGTGCATATCAAGAGAGCGATTGCTTTACATAGCGACTTGCTGCGGCGGGTAGAGCGGCCGAAGAGGGAGCCGGTGGACCTGGCGGCGATTCATCGATTGGACAAGCCGGCCCGAATCGCGGCGCTCATCGACGCGCTGGATACCGTCGACGCCAGGCAGGTGATGGTTCCTGGCGGACCGGAGTTTGGTCAGGATCCGATCTGCCTGGCGCTGATTGCGGAAGGCGGAGACGCAGTACCCGCGATCATGGACGTCCTCGAAAACGATGAGCGGTACTGCCGGTCCATCGCCTCCCGCGGCTCGATCGGCTCTGCCAGCCCGTGTACAGTCAAGATGGCTGCCCAAACCATTCTCATCAGGATCTGGCCCTCTTCGGTCCAAGCCTACTACTCTGGAACCGGGGCCGACGTTCCCAAGCTTCGGGATCTGTGGAACAAGTTCAAAGGCCTGTCCGAACCGGAGCGTTGGCTACAGGGGCTTGCCGACGACAAGTCGGACTACCGGAACTGGCTCAACGCCGCCCAACATCTGACGGGGCCTGCCGACGATGTCAGAAGCCTCTCTTCAGGTTTGGGCATCCGGAACCCGAACAGGCCGGTGAGCGGCGAGTCCTTGCGCGCTTCTCACGGATCGGAAATCGTTCAACTCATGATCAAACGCATCGATGAGATGTCGCACGCGAGGACGAACAGCACGATGGACCTCTTCGAAGCGGCAAGCGCGATGCAGATGGGACATTGCCTGGTGAAGTGGAGCCCCCGCGACGCGCTTCCCAGCCTGCAAGTCGCTTGTAAGCAGGCGCTCGACACCGCCGCCTTCTATGTCAAGGATTCCGACATTCGCTCAACCATTGCTGGATCGTTCGGCGTGGCGATCGCCGACCGAATTCTCTTGGGCGATACCACGACGGCCGACGACTTCGGGCAGATTCTGCTATTCGTCGAACCTGAGCCTTGGTTTCCGGGCGACCGTCTCTTCGTGCCTCTTTGGACGATGCCGTTGGACCGGCGCGTGCTTGCCAAAGGCGAAGAGTATATGAAGCGATGGGGCGACACGATGGCATCCTCCGACGTCAACGAGGCACTCAAGGCTGGTGGGGCCATCACAGTGGAATTCACGTCGTCGCCTTTGATGGCCTTTCGCCCGTTCCGAGAGATGCTGGTGCGCGGACTCAAGAACGCGACTCGCTCGGGGACGGCCAAGGTCGTACAACTGGGCGGGTCAGGCAAATATCTTCAGTATCGCAACGACTCGGGCGGCATGGGCAACTGGACCATCCCCGCGGATGAATCCGCAAAATGCCGAGTGGGGCAGGAGGTTACGATCGAGGTAGGCGACCAAATTGCCATGAACCTGGCGAACGGCGCGTTGAAGCAGGTGCCGCATTACCTTCCGATCTGGCCCGAAGGCAAGCGCAAACAAGCCCTGGAAGCCCTCTGCACCTGGCTTCTGGACGACCGTGTCGACTGGCTGTCCGTGGTCAAATCCTCGCCGTTCTATCATCCCGATTTGGAATAGCGTTATGCATGAGTGCCGGACACGGATGCCCTGGCACTCCTGCACTGAATGGTGGCACGGTCGGGCCCAACCGCCAAACGATCGCACGCACAACTTGTCCTACTGATTTGGGGATTTATCGAGGATAATGGGACGGTAACGGAAGACCATTCTCAAGAAAAGTGCCGGAGGAAAAATGCGAAAGAAACTGATTGGACAAGCTGCGTCCTTAGCCCTATGTTGCTGTCTCTGCGTGGCGGCCGCCGGCCAAGGCAAAGGCGGCCATGCTGCGCCGAACTTCAAAGCGATGCGAGTGCAAGCGGACGCCAACGCAAGAGCTCTTGCGAATACCGTGCAGGTTCATGGCGTCAAGGCAGGGACTTACAATAACGTGATGACCGATTACGCGAAGGACCTTGGCGGGAGTCTGCCGATCAATCCCTGCACCGGGACGCGAACCGGGTACACGATGACCATGTCCGAGAATCGCCGTTCGGCAATCGTTTGCGCCTCAGCCGGCATGAACTGTGGGAAATGGTCGCCCAGGCTCTATAAACTCAAGCTCTGAGCCGTCCGGTGATTCCTGCTATTTCCCTTTGACGATCGTGATCGGCACGTCGGGATGGCCGGCGTAGAACACGATGAGGACCGCCGGTCCGGGGCCGAGGCTCTCGCCGAAATGAACGGTATTCACGACTTCGACGAGGCCATCGCCGGCCTTGAAGATCCTCGTGTCGTGCTTCTCGGTGACGACCTTTAGGCGCCCTTCGAGGAGGTAGGCGGCGTTGATGACCGGATGAAGGTGGGGCTTGAGACGTTGTCCAGCCGGTATAGTGATCTTCAGCAGCGTGACTTCGGCCTTCTTTTCACCGTAGGCGGGAAGGCTCTGCCCGTTCCAGGATTTCTTGCTCTTGAGGATTTGCTCGACTTTGACCGTAGCAGGAGCGGAGTGCTTTGCCCCGTCTTGGCCCGCCGAGCAGGCGGCAAAGCAGAAGGCGGAAGCCAAGATGCCGAGGGAGCGCATAGCAAGGTGCATGTTTCATAGTCTACTGGCGTAGTGCCGAATTGGACCAATGGCATGGGCCCAGCTCCGTCAGGGGAAATGCGTTGTACGTTGGCCGACATATCCTGGGTCATCGATGCCTGTCTCCGAAGTTCGCTACCGCGGAGATGACGGTCAGAATGGCAGTTTTGCTATTCACTATTCGCGAATGCCAAATAGGTCAAATGCTACGGTCGCTGGACATCGTTGTTTTGCTGAATGTTCGCGTGACCGGGCCTGAGCCAGTTGAGCAGATCAGAAATGCCAAGATGCTCCATTTCAACTACAGACGTGCTAACAACTGCTCGTAGGGCATGCTGTCGCTATCCCTTGAGGCCCCCCAGAGCGATTCCCTCGACGAAATATCTTTGAGCGAGGAGATAAACGATGAGTACCGGGATGATGACGAAGGAGGCTCCCGCCATCAACAGTGGCCAGCTGGCCACATAGTGCCCGGCTGAGAGCGCCGAGATTGCCAACGGGAGGGTTCGCATCTCGTCGCTTTTCACCACAATCAGCGGCCCTAAGAAGTCATTCCATGAACCCAAGAATGTGAAAACGGCCAAGGTCGCAACTGAGGGTTTCACCAACGGCAACGCCACTGACCAATAGATAGCGAACTCCCCGGCCCCGTCCAGACGAGCGGCATCGAGATAGTCGTCAGGGATCCCAATCATCGCCTGGCGCAGAAAGAAAACCCCAAATGCGGTCGCCAGACCAGGCACGATGAGGCCCGGATAGCTGTCGAGCCAGGCAAGCGACTTCAGAAGCAGGAAGCTTGGGATCATTGTGACCTGAAACGGAATCATCAGGGTCACAAGGAGACCGGCGAAAACAGCGTCGCGCCCCTTGAATCGGTGCTTTGCGAACCCGTAGGCAGCCATCGAGTTGAAGAGCAAGCTGCCCATCGTTACACACGTGCTGACAAACGCGCTATTGAAGAAGAAACGGCCGAATGGCGCAACATGCCATGCGTCGGCCCAGTTATGCCACTGGGGGCTCGTAAGCAACTTCGGAGGAATCGCGAATGCTTCCTGGTCGGTTCTCAGCGAAGTCAGCACCATCCATAGGAAGGGAACAAGCATGGCCAGACCACCCAGCATGACTAACGCCCATACCGCGAGCCGGATTGTCCTTCTTAGGACCACTGCTGCAGCCTCCGTCCGTAAAAGACCCACTGTGCCAATGTCAGCGCCATGACGATAATGAAGAGGATAACCGCCAAAGCGGACGCATAACCCAACTCGAGGCCCTGAAATGCGGTCTGCCAGAGATAGAAGAGGAACACGCGCGTGGCGTCGAGGGGACCACCGCCGGTCATGATAAAGACGCTCTGAAACACTTGAAACCCGCCGATGACGCCCATGATCGTCAGAAACATCGTAGTCGGAGTGAGCAGTGGCCAGGTGATGTGGCGGAAGGTCGGCCACGCGGAGGCTCCGTCGATGCGGGCGGCCTCGTAGACCTCCTCGGAGATACTTCGCAAGCCTGACAGATAGATCAATACCGTGAACCCCAGCCCTTGCCAGATGCTGATGCCGGCAATTGAGGGCATCGCGAGTTTCGGGTCGCTGAGCCAACCAAGAATCGGCAAATGCGCAGCCTTTAGCGCTGCGTTTGCGAGTCCATAGTCGGGGTTGAGCAGCCATTGCCAAACAAACGCCACCGCTGCCAGGCTTGTGACGTTGGGCAGGAAGTACAGAGCCCTAGCCGTGCCGCTGCCAAGAAACCACTTCGCATGGATCGCAAGGGCGATTGCCAGCGCCAATCCCAGACCGAGGGGAAGCGTCAACGCCACATATATGGCCGTGTTCTTAAGGGTCAACGCGACCATTGGGTCTTGCAGGAGACGCTGGTAGTTGCTCGTTCCCAAGAACTTCGGTGGGGCGATCGCATCGAATTGGAAGAAGCTAAGACCGATCCCCCAAACGGCTGGTATGGCCACGAAAATGCCGACAAGCAGCAATGCAGGCGAAACGAACTCCCACCCGGCAGATGTTCGTTTCTTCAGTTCAGTACCTCGCTGTCCTTGGATCGCTTGATTTCGGCATTGGCATCGGCAGCCGCTTGGCGAAGCGCTCGAAGCGGGTCTTCGTTTTGAATGAGGACCTTATCCACGGCCTCGTTGTAGTGCACCATCATCCGATCTGTATAGGGGTTTGCATACTCCAGAGTGGTCCAGCCATTCTCCAGCACTTTTCCGATCCAAGCGCATCGGTCCTGCCATTCGGCTGGATTTCGCAGCCCAGGGGCTCCGCCTTGAATGCCGGTGATCTCGTGGAACTCCTTGCTTCGCAGTGCCGACCACCGTGCCGGCGGCGCTACCCAAAGGGCCTGCCAGTACTTCTTGAGGGCCCAGTCGCTGCTGAGGAACTTCACCAGCTTCCATGCTTCGTCCGGATGTTTCGACTCCCTGTCGATGGCCCATGAGCAGTTGCCGCTTACGGAGAGGGCAAGTTTGCCCCGCGGCAAGGGAGCAACTCCAAATCGAATGTTGGGAGAATTCTTCGTGACGGACGGGACCATCCAACTTCCGTCGAGATACATCGCGACCCGGCCCGCACCAAAGAACTTATCGGCTCCCAGCCCACCACGGCCTTCATCGGACCGAGTTAGGCTGTAGGTCTTCATGAGAGATCGGTAGAATCCCAGCGCTTCAGCGGTTTCGGGTGAATCGAACACCGCTTTGTCCCCATCCCACATCCGGCCCCCGTTTTGGTACATAAAGGGACGGAAGAAATCGCCGCCCCATGCCATGTCCAGTCCCTTCTGGGTCGGTGCGCTTGTACCGGGCTGAAAGATGGTCAGCTTGTCCACCGCGTTCTTGAGATCGGCCCACGTCCAGTGCTCATTGGGATAAGGTAAAGCGGCTTTATCGAAGAGGTCTTTGTTGTAGAACAGCCCCAGGATGTTAATATCCTGGGGGATCGCAAATGTCTCTCCTTTGAAGCGCAGATCGTTCCAGAGCAGTGGGACGAAGTCCTTACGGTCGATGCCGTCTGGGCCGTCGATGTACCTATCAAGGGGCAGATTCATCCCTCGCCGCGTCCAGTTCATGCCGGTTTGGCTGAACTCGCGAACAACGTCAGGCGCGATCCCGCCTGCATGACTTAAGAGGACGCGGCTGCCGTAATCCTCAAAGTGGTGAAACCGGACCTTTATGCTCGGATTCTCTCGTTCGAATTCGGGAATGTAAACCTTGGTGTAGAGGTCGTTTTCAAATGGCATCCCCCAAACGCACATTTCGATGGTGACGGATCCCTTACTCACTCGCTCCCGTGGGGACGAGGCAACCAGTGCGATTCTGCCCAAGAGGAGCGCGACTACGGCCAGGCAAAGAAGGCGAATCGTCACCTCCCAACCCCCATTTGTCGATCCCAGACGCTGGCGCGTTCTCCCATGAGCATGGCCTTATGTTCCCTATTATAGAGACTGATGGCCATTTTGTGCATACAAAGAAGATCAAAACGAAATTAACCCCTTTCTATCCCCACTTGAATGTCGTATAGTGCAAAGCGACGTGCAGAAGACGACCTGGCAAACCATCGCCGCAGAAGTGAGCGGTCGGATCGACAGCGGAGAGCTAAGCCCCGGATCTCGTATCGAATCGGAGGAGGAGCTTGCCGCACGCATGGGGGTTTCACGGAACACGGCTCACCGAGCTTTGAGCGAATTGCAGCGCCAAGGTCTGCTGGTGCGCCAGCGACGTTGGGGAACCGTTGTCGCGGAGAAGGCGCAAATCACGACGGTGGGTCGGATCGCCTACATGGCCGATTTCACGTCAAACCGGCTTCAGTCGGAGATCATGACTCACATCGAGCATGCGTTGGACGATGGAACTCGCTTGGTGGTTGCCACCGGTCGGAACGATCTCGAACGGGAGGCCGATAACCTAAACAAACTGCGTAACGAAGTGGACGGGATAATCTGCTACCCCTGCGATGGCGACGGAAACGCCGGGGCGTTTCGCGCGGTTGCCGACTCGGGCTTTCCTCTGGTTCTCATTGATAGAGCGCCGCGAGGCTGCGAGGATATCACCGTTCTTACAGACAACGTGCAGGCGACCCAAACAGCGATTGCCGACCTGATCGAGCGCGGGCACCAGCGCATTGCCTTCTTTGGTACCAACAATCTGTTCGCTCTTAGCATTCGAGAGCGGTTCTATGGGTATCGAGCGGCAGTGGAATGGCTGGGATACGATACCAAACCTTACGAACGGTGGATTCCCGTGCACTTGGATGGCAACGATGAAACAATGGTCCAGGCCGTAACGGACGCGCTCATCGCGATGCGGACGATGGCGGAACCGCCGACGGCAGCGTTCTGCAGCCAGGACTGGCTGGCAGTTGCCCTAGTCGAGGCATGTGGAGTTGCTGGCCTGGAGGTCGGAGTCGATTTCGGAATCGCGACCTATAACGATTTTGGTCCTAGCTTCTTCCGCCAGCCATGGCGGTTGGATCGTGTCATTCAGCAATTGGACCTCGTGAGCCTCACTGCAGTCAACCGCCTTCGATCCTTGATCGTTGGCGCACCTATCCCAAAGGGACCTATCCGGGTTTCCGCCCGATTTCAGCCCGCAGAGACATCTCGGGCGGTCCTAGACTCATCTCTTTACGCGCCTCGTGGCGCCACGACCTAAGAACCCTTGCCTCGGTTGAACATACTATGAAACGAAGCGGTTTCACCCTAATTGAACTTCTTGTCGTCATCGCGATCATCGCGATCCTTGCCGCCATTCTGTTCCCCGTCTTTGCTCAAGCCAAGTTGGCTGCAAAGAAGACGAGCGACCTTTCCAACTTGAAGCAGATGGGAACTGCGGAGGCCCTCTATCTGAACGACTACGATGACACCTACCACTCGCCGGCCCACTATGGCGCTCTGCAGCCAGACGGCAGCTACCAGGATGAACTCTACTATCTGATGATCATGCCGTATATCAAGAACGCGCAGATCTTCAAGTCACCGGCGTATGGCTTCACTTGGACCAGTACAGATTGGCCGTTCTGGGCGTGGACCAAACTGTACGATGCCGGCCTTGCAAAGAAGACCGGCGCCAACTCTTACTCAATCGATATCTCGTACGGGGCAATCAACACGGAGGACCGCGGCGCATGGGCAAACTGCAACTCGGGATTCGATAAGTGGACGGATAATTCCGGCGGGTGGGGCCACTATGGGCCCATTCGTCCCGATGGCCTGAATGTGAGCGCAACTTCAGTTGCCGTCCCTGCTCAAACCTATTTGTTCATAAACGCCAAGTTCCCGGACCTTTGGAACGTAGGAGATCACGACCTCGAAGTGAACGGACAACTCCCATGCGGCTACATGTCGATCGGCTATTACGGCTGGGACATCACCGACCCACTTAAGGCTGGAGCATTTAACGGGCAGAACAACATCGCGTATTGCGATGGCCATGCCAAATCCAAGCGAATGTATAGCTCCTGTCCAAGCGACTACACGATTCAAGACGATAAGGCGCAAGATCCGATTGCGGCTTGTAGAGGCTAGTCGGGGGGGGGCACAATGAAAAACTCCTTGCCTACTGGGGTCGTAGTGGCGATCGTTGCAGTTGTGGCAATCGTCATCGGGTTCTTCCTGATTCGAATTGGGACGTCTGGGCCGCAAACCCAAGGCGTCGAGTCGATGCCGCCCGCCGTCAAAAAGGCCTTCATGTCGGCGGGGCAGAATCCGGCGCTCCAAAAGAAGCCTTCCACGACTCAATAGTGCTCATCGGCCGGCCCGAGTGGACCGGCCAAAACCCATGTTGTCGATTTTCCTTTTCCTGCTGGGAGGTTCAGTTTCGGATCTTCACGTCGCCAATGTCGAGAAGATCTCGCAGGTCATCGGCGAAACCGATCGGCAACGTGGACGTCCCGCCGAGAATCAGACCGAGACCCGGGCCGGCATTCGCGGAACCGACCTTGGAGCTTCCTTCGAATACAAGGGGCGTCTCGTATTCCTATTCGGAGATACCTGGCCAGTTGGCCCGAACACGCAGGACCGTCCTGTCGATGGCGATGCGATCGCGTTTTGTGAGGATCGGAATCCGGAAGACGGCCTGCCTCTCGAGTTCATAAAGGCCGAAGACGGAAAGTACGAGGCCGTTCATATTCCAGGTGTATCGCTCGGTGGATTCGAGGTCCCGACGGGCGGATTCAGTGCCAACGGGCACATGTATGCCGTGTACACGACAGACCATTCACGAGGGCCCCGGGGAGAAATCATGGGCCGCAGCGTTCTCGCTCGCTCAGATGATGGAAAACGATGGGAGCAAGTATTCGAGCTTTCACGCAACCACTTTATCAACGTGTCGCCAGTCGTAGTGAACATGTCGGACGTTCCGGGCCTACCGAAGACGGGCGGCAAGGCGGTTTTGTTCTTCGCCAGCGGACGTGAATACCGCCGAAGCAGCCCCAGGCTTGCCTGTCTGCCACTCTTCGATGTGGAACGCCCTTCGGCGATTCGGTATTGGAGTGGAAGTGGCTGGAGCCGAAGCGAGTCCGATGCCCAGCCTCTGTTCGTTCACGAGGAGATCGGGGAGGTGTCGGTTGCTTGGTCGCCCCAACTCCATCAGTGGTTGATGACTTACAACAGCGGACATCCGCGTGGGATCGTTCTTCGAACGTCCCCATCGCCCATCGGCCCCTGGAGCGATCCATTGATCCTCTTCGATCCTCACAAGGATGGCTACGGCAAGTTCATGCATATCGGAAGCGGGAAGGACGGCATGAGCGATCCAGGGCGCGAACGGGATTGGGGTGGCGAATACGGTCCTTATATGATCCCATCCTACTTTAGGGCTATCCACCGCGGGGTCCGAATCTACTTCACGATGTCAACGTGGAACCCCTATGCCGTGGTCCTGATGAAGGCCGACGTTACTCGCAAATAGTGGAGCGATGGCTCGGACTGTGAGAAACTGGAGCCCCCGAGTGGAATCGAACCTCTGACCTCTTCTTTACCAAAGAAGTGCTCTGCCGCTGAGCTACGGGGGCTTATGCGTATATGCTACCGGGTAACTTTCCCGCTTGTACGGCACGCGGAATCACTCGGCACTATGGTGGGGAGTGTAGGATTCGAACCTACGAAGGCATCGCCGACAGATTTACAGTCTGTTCCCATTGGCCACTCGGGCAACTCCCCAGACAGTGTTGAAATATACCTCTTTCTCCCGCGCGCGGGCTAGTGAACCTGTATCTATCGCCAACGCTTCTACAATCTCCTAATCGGCGGACCAACGGGCCCCTGGCGCGGCTAAACTCGAAGCCGGTGTGATGAACTGGTACTTGGTGCTTCTCTTCGGCTCGGCCCTGTCGGCTCTCCTTGTGATCGGAGCGAACGCTGCTACCGACCAGGGCAAAACCGACCCGAACGCCGAGTGGTTTTCCGCAGACAATCCGCACCTCCAGTTCTACGGGCGGATCGGATTCGAGGACCCGAAGGCGGCGAGCTTCGCCTACTCGGCAACCGGATTCCGGACCCGCTTCAGCGGCCGATCGCTGGCACTCCGGTTCGAGGAGGACACCTACGGGCCTGCCAACAGCTTTGGCGTGCGGATCGACGACGGACCGGAAATTCCGATACAGCTTTTGTCCGGACAGGACCGAGCCTACGTCGCGGCGATCGGACTCCCCAGCCGGACCCACAATCTGGAAGTCTATCGCCGGCAAGACACCTATGGCGGAGTCGCCAAGTTCAAAGGGATGTGGCTCGACAAGGGGGCCAAGCTGGAGGATCCGCCGGCGCGATCGCGACGGAGGATCGAGTTCTTCGGAGACTCGGTGACGTCGGGGGCGGCGACCCTCGCCTTCGGATACGAAGGGCAGCCTGACCCGACGATCGACTACGCTAACCCGAACGACTTCATCAATGACGGCTACTGGGGTTTGGGCGCCACCACCGCCCGGCTACTGCATGCGGATGCCAACGTCCAGGGGATCGGCGGTCTATCCCTCCTTGATCACACCGGATGGTTCGGCGGGGAGCTGGCGAACACCATCGGGCTCGAAACGACGTGGGACAAGCTCAACCCGATCGGCGGCCAACAGACGCCTTGGGACTTCTTGCGCTTCATCCCCCATGTCGTGGTCATCGCGGTAGGCCAAAACGACGCCCGGGGAGGAGAGGTTGCCGACCCGACGAAGCGCACAATCTGGAAGGAGACGTACAAGCGGCTGCTGGACGGCCTGCGCTCGCACTACCCGAAGGCGCAGTTCGTGCTCATCACCACAATCCTCATGCACGACATGGAGTGGGACCGGGCGATTCAAGAGGTGGCCGAGGAGTTTCGCCGGACGCGCATGACCGACTGCGTCCACTACTTCCCATTCAAACGAGTCGGCAAGGGCACGCCGGGGCATCCGCGTTTCGACGAGCAAGAGGAGATGGCGCGCGAACTGGCCGGCCACATCGAGCGCCTCCCGAACGTGTGGGGACGCTAGCCGACGATTTTCGCCCGGTGTTAGCCGCGCCGAATAGGATTCGAAGCAGCGATCCTGCCTGGAACTGAACGAATGAGAACTTGTCTGACCATCGGAACGACCCTTGCCGCCTTAAGCGTGGCCTCGACATGCGCCTATGGCCAGCACCTCTGGTGGAAGCCGACGTCGACCGACAAGAAGTTCACCTGCCTGTACGGCGAGATCGAAGTGCTGTCGACCAACAAGTTCATCTACTACTGCGGCTGCACGTGGTGGCCCGGCGCCCCGGCAGGGGGCTATACCGGCATCCAGGACCAGGGAGGCGGCCGTCACAACGTGATCTTCTCGATCTGGGACACGTCGCCGACCCTGCATCCGTCGATCGTCGAGCAGGAGAGCCGCACCCAGGGGAGCCGGTTCGGGGGCGAAGGCACCGGCGCCCACACTCACCTGGATTACGATTGGAAGCTTGGCAAAACTTACCGCTACTACGTGACCAAGGTGCAGGACGCAACCCAGGCGAACACCCTCACGAAGCTGTATTTCTACGACGACATCCTCCGGCGTTGGGTACATGAGGCGACTATCTCCAACCCGAACGACGGCCATGTCTCGGTCACCACGTTCGGCGGCGGGCTTAACGGCTTCCTCGAAAACTGGATGGGCGAGGAGCGGTCAAAGCCGAAGCTGGCGCTCTATCGAATGTGGCTAGGAACCAGTCCGCGCGACATGGAGAACGTTACGAACGGCGGCGGAGACGGCAAGTGGGGCGTTCTGAACGACTCGTTCTACCTCGCGGAGGGGGACGATTCGGCCCTGGAACCGGTTTTTGCGAAGGCGCTGCGGCCTCACTCGCAACTGATCAAGGCCGAGCCAGGCAAGGGAATCCTCACGGTAAAGGAGCGGAAGCTACCGGGCCGGATCGTACGCGAGTTGGAAAAGCTGCCCAGCCTGCCCTGATCGAGCGGGTCATTGACGAGGGAGCGCCTTTCAGGCGATCATGTCGGGGTTATGCTGACCGACGAAGGTTACCGACAGTACCAATCGCAGTGCACGGAGGAGCAAGCGGCGAACATCGACGCGATCCGGAACCTAATCATGCAGGTATGTCCGGATGTGGTCGAGGTGGTGGACGAAGGGAAGTGGTTTGGGGGGCTCCTGACCTACACCATGCCGGGCGGCATGTTTATGTTCGCCCTGGGGCCGCGAAGCGGCGGATTCACGACGTTCCACATGATGGCGTTCTACGGATCGGCGAAGTTGCGGGAGCGAAACGAGGCGCCCCTCAAGAAGTTTCTGACCGGCAAGAGCTGCATCAAGTTCAAGAATTACGCGGATCTGCCAGAAGCGTCGATCCACGACATTATCGATGCGTCGCCCGAATTCGTGAGGATTGCGACCGAGATGAGGGCCAATCGCAAGAAAAAAAGCCGGAATGGATCGGCAGCCGAGTAGTCTTAGACGTGGAACGCAAATCGAAGAAAGAGATCAAGGAAGCGCTGGCAAAGATCCGCGAAGTCCACGAATCGTCCGCTCCGCCCGAATTCAAGGCGCCGCGCGTCGACGGGAAGAAGCAACAGACGACTCGTCTTCGTAAGCGCGACGCCTAGCTCGTTGGAATGTTGAGCCTGATTTGGGCTTCTGCCCACATCGACTGCACGAGATCGGCTGCCGATAAGATCGAGCCGATGCCGTTAATGCTCGTTCCCGCGTAAAGGCACATCGCCTCCCAATCACCAATCGTGTCGCGACGCGGCATCGCATCGTCGTACCGGAATAGCTCGACCCCGGAACCGGTGCGCCCAAGCACATCCCGTTCGCCCGGGCGTCTCCCGTTCGGCGGGCAGCCGGCGGATTCCCAGCGCGTAAAGGTCGAATTGCGCAGAACGCGGTGCATGGCGCCCGGCCAATCGCCATCGAAGCATACGGTAAGCGCGGTTTGGTCGGCGCCCACTTCGGTCAGTTCTTGCTTGTAGCCGGGATGAGCCTCGCTCTCTTTGGATGCGACGAAGCGCGAACCGAAGATGCCGGCCCTTGCACCCAGTTTGAGCACGCGGGCAAGATCGGCGCCGGTAGCCAGGCCCCCAGCCGCGAATAGCGGGGTTTTTCCTGCGATCGCGAGCACCTCGGCCAACGCATCGTCCAATGGCCGATGGCTCTGGACGTGGCCTCCGGCCTCGATGCCTTGAACGATCATAAAGTCGGGCTCATGTTCGAGCATTCGCATCGCCGCTTCCTTGCTAGTCGCTTGGATCCCAAGAAGGGCCCCCGCGTCTCGCACCATGCCGATGTAAGGGTCAGGATCGCCCCACGAGAACGTGACGATCGGGAGGCCTGCCTCTAGCGCGGCCCCCAAACCAGACGGCTCGAAGTGAAGCACGAAGTTGCCGTAGAACGGTCGTGCCGTGCGTCGGCGCACCTCGGAAATAAGCTGCCCGGTCTGGGCGGGCTCGCGCCAAGTCAGCGCCAACCCGCCGAGGCCGCCCGCTTCGCTCACTGCACAGCACAGGTCGGCGCCTGCCGCCGACCCGACGGGCGCCTGAACGATCGGGACCTCGAACTCGACGCGACTCGAAAGCCGAATCAGCGAACTCCTCCCACGTTGAGGTTGAGGACGCCGGATTTGACGCCCGGCGAAACGGCGGTGAGATGAATCCAACCCGCTCGTTCGCCACCACGGATCACCGCGGCGCAACGCCCGTGGAATGCGCGGCGGAGATTCGAAACGTCTGGATCATGGTCGCCCGGATCGCCGTTGCCGACCCCCGCGACCTCGCCGACGCCGGCGATATTGAAGCGCACCGCGTTCGAGGCAGTAGGTACGATTCGCCCTTTCGCGTCGACGACGTCGGCATACACCACCGCAACGTCCTCGCCGTCCGCGTCGAGCACATGCCGATCGGTCGTGAGTCGGATCGCAGCCGGCGGGCCGGTCGTTTCGTCCCGGTCGGTGGCGATCAGGTTCCCGAGGGCGTCGTACGCCTTAGCGACGAGGCTGCCGGGGACGTATTTTACGTTCCACTCGACGTGCCCGAAACGGGGCATGTCCTTGGCGCCGAGGCTCTTGCCGTTCAAGTAAAGCTCCACGACCGCCGCGTTGCTGAATGCCACGACCTTGATCTCCTTCCCCTCGCGTCCGGACCAATTCCAGTGGGGAAGCAGGTGAACGATCGGGTCCGCCTTCCACCAGGACTGATAGTAGTAGTAGTTATCCTTCGGGAAGCCGCACATGTCCATGATGCCGAAGTGGCTGTTGATGCAGGGCCAACCGTAGGGAGACGGTTCGCCCTTGTAGTCGAAGCCGGTCCATACGAAGCTGCCCGCCATGAAAGGACGGGACGCGATCGAGCTCCAGGTTTCGTCCGTCATGTTGTAGGAGCTGACCACCACCCTCGATCGGTCGTCGCTATACTCTCCCCGCGTTGTCACGGTGCTGGCCGTTTCGCTCCCAAACATGGGGATGTCGGGGTGCAGCGAGTGGAACTTGTCGTACACGTCGATGTTGTAGTTGACCCCCATCAGGTCCTCGACGCCGGTAAATCCGTTTCCGAACCAGCCGCTGTTCATCGCGGACGACACGGGACGCGTTCGGTCGTACTGGAGGACGGTGGCTTGCATCGCCTTGAACATCCGGCGGCCGTTCGGATAGCCCGCTTCAGATTGCTCGTTGCACATCGACCACATGACGATGCTCGGGTGGTTTCGGTCGCGCAAAACCATCGAGGCGACCTCGGCCAGGTTGTCCTTCGAATCGCCTAGGTGACGGTTTTCGTCCATGACGAGCATGCCGAGCCGGTCGCATGCGTCGAGCAGTTCAGGGGTGGGCGGGTTGTGCGACATGCGCCATGCATTGCTGCCCATCCCCTTTAGCTTCTTGACGCGCCACGCCTCAAGCTGGTCGGAGACTCCGATGCCCACACCGATGAAGTCTTGGTGGTTGCATGTGCCCTGCATCTTGACGTGCTTGCCGTTCAGGAAGAATCCGCCGTCTTTGTCGTACCGGATCGTGCGGATGCCGAACGTGGTCGCGGTCGAGTCGATGGTGTGAGAGCGCTGCTTGATCTGGGTGACCAACCGGTAGAGGTGAGGCGACTCTAGCGACCAAAGGCGCGGGTTCGCAACTTCGAAAAGATAGACCAACTCCGCGCCGCCGTTGGCGGGAATCGTCGTCTTGGCGGTGGCCGATCCGGCCGGTTTGCCGGTGTCGTCTACGATCGTCGCGGTCGCGGCGATCGGTGCGGAGTGTCCGGACTCGTTGGTGACGGCGACTCGCGCGGTGACGAGGGCGCTCTTCGCCGGATGCCCGGGGCCGGGCTCGGGCAGGTCGCTCTTGACGTACGCGCCCCACGGAGTGGCGTGGACCGGGTCGGCGACGTTCAGCCACACATGCCGGTAGATTCCACCCCCCTCGTACCACCAGCCCTCGAATCGGCTCGGGTCGACATGGACGGAGAGCACGTTCGCTCCGCCGAAGCGGGCGAACTTCGCGACATCATATCGGAAACTGGTGTAGCCGCTTGGGTGCTTGCCGAGGTAATGCCCGTTGAACCAAACCATGCTGTCCCGGTAGACCCCGTCGAAGTCGATCCAGATAGACTTGCCGGCGTAGCGTGAGGGCAGGTCGAACTTCTTGCGGTACCAAGCGGTCGGAGTGGGGAGCGATCCGTGTCCGGCATCGCCCTCGGACGTGAAGCGACCGGCGACGACGTAGTCGTGCGGTAGGTGAACCGTGGACCACGACCGGTCGTCGTACTTGCTGAGCATGGGACCGGATGAGTAGATGATCGGTCCGTTCTGGAGGGTCGCCGGTCGGGTGATCCCCCCTTCGCCGGCGGTGTTCTCCACGAGAACCATGAGAATGTTGGGGCCATCTGCATGCCATGCCGGCCGCAGGTCGACGTCGAACGGCTCGTCCCAGCCGTTGTGGGTGGCGATGAGTTTGCCGTTCAGGTAGATCGTGCCGCTATCGTCGATCCGCTCGAAGTGGATAAGCGGGGTCCTGGAGGAGAAGGGGGGAAGGGTGGTTCGGTACCAAACATGCCCGACCCGCCCGTGGAATACGTCCTCGCCGGTCTTCACATCCATCCATCCGGCGTCGGGAGTCCCGATGAACGAGCCTGCCGTCTGCTGGTCCCCGGCCGGGCCGTTCTGTTCGACGCTGTACTGCCAGTTCTTGATGGGAACCGTCATCACCGCGCTCGTTTGGCCAAGCACCTCGCCTTGGTGGAACTTCCAACCGGCATCCAGCCGGATCCTTTCACGGGGGTTGTGGTCGGCGGCCATCGAAACGGACGCCAGGCCGAAGAGGCAGAAAGCAAGAATCGGTAGCTTCTTCATTGGCAGTTCTCACCCATTGTAGGCGGAACTGGACGCCCCGTGCCGTCTGGCGGCCGTTCCGGGGCCCCCGAAGCGGGTCCCGCACGCGATCCCATGGTTGCGGCTCCCTGCCGCAACCCGGGGTCAGGTGGCGACCATAGGGCCCGTCCCGGGGACCCCGAAGCGGGTCCCGTACCGTGGCCCATGGTTGCGGCTCCGTGCCGCTACCATGGGGTCGGATGGCGACCATCGGGCCCGTTCCGGGAACCCCGAAGCGGGTCCCGCACGCGATCCCATGGTTGCGGTTCCATGCCGCTACGCTGGGTCATATGGCGACCATCGGGCTCGTTCCGAGGCCCCCGAAGCGGGTCCCGCACGCGATCCCATGGTTGCGGCTCCGTGCCGCTACCATGGGGACGGATGGCGACCATCGGGCCCGTTCCGGGGACCCCGAAGCGGGTCCAGTACGCTAGCCCATGGTTGCGGCTCCGTGCCGCTACCATGGGTCGGGACGCGATTGCGACAAGAGTCCGAGGCCGCCTGCGGCCCCCGCGAAGCGGACGAAACCCTCGCAGTGCATGAACCATCCTGGATGTGGAACCCACGCCCGCGACACCCTTCCGTGTCGATCCTATGCAAACCAAAACCTAACGATCCCGAGATGGAAACTGGTCGCGCAAATCCACAAGAACCGACGGATCTGCGGACGCAACCGCCCAATAATTGAGGCCGCAACTGCCCCAAGTCCGGACATGTACGCCACCCTTATCGACGGGAATGGCGTCCGCATAGGCGGACGGGGTGACGAACACGTCGATAGGCATCCCGGCGTGATCGTAGACTAGGGCGACGACCTTGCGGCCCTCCGACTGGCTGACCTTGCCGCCTTTGAGCTTGAACCCGGCGCCGGCGAAATCCAATACTTGGGGCTCAAACCGTACGCCACGCGATTGGAACCACTTCTCGATCTTCATCGGGCTCGACGTGTCGAGCCGCTCGCACGTCGCCCCGTCCGGAACCTGATGACTGGCGATCAAATCGTCCACCAGACGGTCGGTGGCCGAGGGACGAGGTACAAGGAACCAGGCGGTGGAAGCCCCGCAGATTGCGAACGCAAGGGCGAGCCCCCACGGTCCGTACCGGCGGATCGGACTCCGGTGGCGGCTTCGGTACTGGGCGCCTAATCCGACCGGCGCGTCGACCCTCGGGGCCGCCTTCTTGATCGCCCGGCTGAGCCGCTTTCGCGACTCCAAGACGCGACGGCAGCTCTCGCATTGGCTAAGGTGAGCCTCTAGTGAGGCCGCCGAGGTCGGCGACAACTCCGAGTCAAGATAGGCGTCGATGATCGGACGCATCGATTCGCAGCGGTTCATTGGGCCATCTCCAGGGAAAGAATCGTTTGCAGGCGTCCGCGGGCGCGGGCGAGGCGGGACATGACCGTCCCGACCGGTTTGTCGATGACTTGGGCGATCTCCAGGTAGGACATCTCTTCGATCTCGCGGAGGATGACTACTTCCTTGAACTCGGCCGAAAGCTGCTCAATCGCTTGAAGGACGGTTTGGTTGTCGAGCGCTCTCATTGAGGCGGTCTCCGGGTCGATCTCGCCGGACTCCATTAGGTCGAGGTGATCCTCCGAAGTCGACTCGAATCGATAGCGGACGGTTCGCGAGTGGATCACGTCCATGCACTCGTTCCGCACGATCGCCAATAGCCACGGCTTGGCGTCCGAACCACGCATCCGCCTATAGGCACGAAACGCCTTGTAGAGCGCGGCCTGAGTGGCATCTTCGGCATCCTGAGGGTTTCGCACGAGCCAAAGGGCGAAGTTATAGGCGGCGTCGAAGTGACGCATGACCTCCCGTTCAAAGCGCTCTTGGTGCTCCCGGTTCGACAATATGTCTGGTTCCTCTGCCCGATTCTTCCCACCATAGGGATAGGCGGGCGCCGAATCGCCGATCGAATGGGGACTCAGACTGCCGCCCGTTGCCAAGGCGCCCACATGGACAGTCGGCGGGTTGCTGCCACTCTGTTTTGAGTTTCTGCGAAAGCCGATCATTGATTCCATCCAGGCGAGATCCGCGGGGTGCGTGACGTCAAACCAGACCTTCGGATAGTCCGGTTTATTCCCGGTTGGGTTGACCACCTTAGTTCACGACCACTTTATCCGGTTCTCTAAAACCCCGATAAAGATTGTTTTGCTGTGAAACACGCAATAAGTTATACTGGTAGTGGAGGCTGCCCCGCAATGGGAAGCCCTGAAGTCATGAACACTAAGGAGAGCACGATCGCTGGCGATGCATGCTCGCTACGCGTTCTGTTGGACTCGCTACCCCTGATCGCATGGGCCGTGAGCGCAGATGGCGTCCCCCTCTACTACAACACCAAGTGGTTTGCCTACACTGGCTTGAGCCCATTGAAGCCGGTCCATTTGGTCGACGTGATCCATCCGGACGACTTTCAGGCGGCGATGGAAAAGCGCATGACGGCCTACGCCTCGGGGTGCGTTTACGAAGTCGAGTTTCGGCTCCGCCGGTTCGACGGGGAGTACCGGTGGCATCACACGTCCTCCGAACCTATGCGGGACGAGACTGGGAAGATCCTGCGCTACTTGAAGACGACGGTGGACATTCAGGCCGAGCGAGAGATGGAGAGCTTGAACGCCGATCTCGACCGCCGGGTACTGGAGCGGACCGCGGAATTGGAGCGGGCGAACGCCGAGCTCGAGGCCTTTACTTACCACGTCGCACATGACCTGCGTGCTCCGCTTCGAGCGATTACGGCTAAGGCTCGCATTCTGGAGGAGGATTACCGCCAGTTTCTTCCTGATGAGGCGATCCACCTGATCCATCGGCAAGTGCAGTCGGCGAACAAACTGGGTGTCCTCGTCGACGAACTGCTCAAGCTGACGCGGCTCTCGCGCATGCAGGCGCAGTGCGAGGAGGTTGACCTGTCTTCGATCGCGCGCGATGTCGTCACCGAACTGATGCAGGGCGGCTTCTCAGCCCGTGTCGAGGTGCAGGACGATTTGTACGCGGTCGCCGACCCACGCCTGCTGCGGCTTCTGCTGGGCAACCTGATTTCGAACGCGATCCAGTACTCGCCTCAAGGCGGCCTGATCGAGGTCGGCAAGGCGGTAACCGATTGCGGCGAGGCGTTCTTCGTGCGCGACCACGGCATCGGCTTCGATATGGAGTTCGTCAACAAGATCTTCGAGCCGTTCGAGCGCCTGGTGAACGACGTCGAGTTCCCCGGCACCGGGGTGGGCCTCGCCAACGTCGCCCGAATCGTGGCCAAACACAAAGGCGCCGTCTGGGCCGTCGGCGCCCCCGGCAAAGGCTCGACCTTCTACTTCACCCTAAGCCCCTAACAAACGCCAATCCCTCCGCCCAAGGAGCGCGGAATTCATTCCGCCCAAGTCCGGTGGACTTCAGTCCGCCGCCACGGCCTGTCCCGCGAGCTACCTTCCTTCGTGCATAGGACGCGGACGGAAGCCAAGCGAGGCGCTATGCCATCCAATTTCGTATCAGAATTCAATGGGCTGGATCATCGGAGCGGCAATTCTCAACACGCTGTGGACGCTATGGTGCGTCCAATTTCTCCCTCCACGCGTCGCAACGAAGTTTGGGCTGACCGGTCAAGCGTGCCAGTGGATGTCTCGTAAGGGTTTCGCGCGGTTCAGTATCCTGTTGCCGATTGCGATATCCGCATTGATGCTCTCGGTAGGGAAGGGTGAAGCGATTGGCTCTGAAATGGAGCGCATGGCCGCCGGGATGATCCTTTTCTTCTCGTTTCTGACGTGGAGCATCGTGAGGTCGAACAAGCGAACTCCGCCCCAGATCGACTACATGAGCCTGCTGATTAGCATCGGCGTCCTCGTGCTCTTCGTCTCGCTGTCTGTAGGTGGAATCTCCAAGGCCTTAAACCGACCGTCCGCACCGTCGCGCAACTCCCAAAAATAGCGCCTCGTCGTTTCGGTACCGCAGAATGAGGGTGCCAAGACGGGCCAGTGTTTCTTCACGTTCGTGCTCTCACTTGGTGGAAGATCTCGTCGGCTTCACCAGCGATCTCGACACTGAGCCGGGCGCGAGCCACTGCAAATTGATCTTTGGGGAGCGGTGCCACGTCGCTTTGGCGCAAGTGATTGATTTCGTGAGAGTCGTCAAGTGGAGACCTCGCTGGTCAATTTGCCATCCGTAGGCCCCCATGGGGCGATCGAAATTGTGCTTCCTGGCATAATTCCGCCGTGAACGATTTAACGGTGGTTTCAGGAGTCGACGATGCGGCAGCGGAGGGTCTGATCGAGAACCTCCAGGCGTTCAACGATTCTCACCATCCCCTGATTGCAGCCCGGCGACTCCAGCCAAACGATCCGGCCCCGCTCCATGTCTTCGCCAAGGACGTACGCGGTGTCGTCGTCGGCGGCATTTTGGCGAAGGCGTGGGTCACCTGGAAGTGGCTGGAAGTCGAGATCGTATGGGTCGACGAGGTCTATCGAGGGCAGGGCCTTGGGTCCATGCTGCTCGACGAGATCGAGCAGGTTGGCCGCGGCCTCGGTTGCACCCGTGCAAGATTGAGCACCTGGAGCTTTCAAGCGCCCGGTTTCTATCTTCGGCGCGGCTACCAGATCTACGGCGAACTCCCCGACTTCCCCGAAGGCGTCACCGACTATCGGCTCTGGAAGCCGCTGTAGACAGGTCGGACCCGTGTGGCGTGACCTCGCCACACCGTCCGCGTATGCTTCGATTGCGTCTGAGAGGTTCGAAGTACAACGCGATGCGAAGCGAGAGAGTAAAATGAAGCGCCACAAGCACGCGGCCTCGTAGCTCAGGGGATAGAGCGCCTCCGTCCTAAGGAGGGCGCCGGGGGTTCGAGTCCCTCCGAGGCCGCCAAGAATTTGAAGGTGATTTCGATTCAAATCCAGGCTAAATCGCCTCTAGTTGCATGCCCCTTCTCGCCAACCTAACTGCCAAGTGCTCTGGGAAGGGGGTATTTGATCTACCC
>JARLGV010000060.1 GCA_031292555.1 Fimbriimonas sp. | reverse complement strand
GTAAACATGGCATCCACCCGGTGAGGGTGTTCGTCGACGTCCTCGATCACTAGGATTTTGCCCTCGGTGTCGAATTCCTCTGGCGTGCCGATGGAATCCGCGAGCAGGCACATGCACCCACCGCACGTAAGGCCCTCCGCCGTACCGCCCACGATCGTCGTCGCCCTTGGGGCATCGGCTGGCGGCACCAAGTCGTTCGCCATCACGCGTAAAAGGGATTCGTACACCCAAGAAGGGCGAGGATAGTGGAGGGTGAGGGCCATGGGAGAATGGACCGTCGGCATACCGCGCCGATTGAGGGCGACGTGAAGGGTAGTGACATCACTAAAGCCAAGCATCATTTTCCTCGACTTTACGATTCGGTCAAGATCGAGATAGGGGAAGAGACGGGCACACCCATACCCTCCTCGAGTAGTGAAAACAGCTTGCGTCTCCTCATCGTCGAATGCTGCCTGAAGGTCGGCGGCACGCTGTCGATCGGACCCGGCCAGATAGCCGTCGCACTCAAATGCATGCGGCGCTATTTTAGTTTTGTAGCCATGCCTATGCAAGAGGTTGGTGGCGAACTCGAGCTTCTCGGCGGATATCGGTGAGGCAGGGGTTACCCACTGAATCGTGTCTCCCGGCTTGAGAGGATGGAGCTTCATCGGCTCATATTAAGACGAAACCGGAGACAAGTGCGCTTCCTTCTCCTTGGAGGAATTACGCTCGTCTCCGGTTCTTAACGGAAGCTTGATCAGTCAGCCGGTGCGATGACGACGCGACGATTCGGTTCCTCGCCTTCGCTGTAGGTTGAGATGCCTTCATACCCCGACAACGCCTTGTGGACGATGCGACGCTCGAATGCGGGTAGAGCGTCCAAGACAGCTTCTTCTCCCCTCTGCTTGACCTGATCGGCGATCTTGGTTGCCAACTGAGTCAACGCATCCTCACGTCGGCGACGATAGTCGTTTCCGTCAAGCGTGGCCCGCACTCCGTTGTCAAAGCGGCGTCCCGCAATGATATTCACGAGATACTGCATCGCGTTAAGCACTTCGCCGTGCTTGCCGACCAAGAACGCCGCATCCTTCCCATCGAGATGAATGTTCACGTAGCGCCCGGCAATTTCGCCCGTCTTGGCGTTGACTTGCAGGTTGGCAGCAGTAAGCAATTCACGAACAAGGCTGGTCAATCGCTCGCCGTCTTCGGCTGTTGCGACGATGTCCTTCTCCGGTTCCTCTTCTTTGGGAGTTTCAGCCGGGCTCGCCGCTTCGGCAACGCCGTCTACTTCCTCGGCCTTCGGAGCCGGCTTAGTCCTTCCGCGCCCCTTCTTCGCAGGAGCGGGAGCGGCTTCGACCGGAGCGGGGGCCTCTTCCACGACCGGAGCGGGGGTTTCAACCGGTTCGACGGGCTTGGCTGCTTTCGAAGACTTCTTTGAGCTCTTAGGCGCGGGCTCGGGTTTAGCGGTCTCAGCTTCGGAAGGCTTGACTTCGGCGCGAATACGAACGCTGCTCTTCCCGAACAGTCCCTTCGTTTCCTCGAGGACGGTAACCGTTATCGCCTCCGGTTCGACGCCTAACTTGGTGGCGGCTGCTTTTGTGGCCTCTTGGACCGTTTTGGCCGTAATTTCGACAGTCTGCATGGATGCTTGCACTTTACTTCATTCCTGTGGACTAATGGCGAACTCGACGTCTAGTGTGGTCATCAATCGGGTTTCGGACGCGGATTCTACTTCCTTTTCTTGGGCTTATGCTTCGCCGGAGCGCCGGTCTTGGGTGCCTCTCCAAAGATCTCTTGAGTATTGGCTGCGCTTCCGTTCCGGTCCGGCTTCTCCAAGGAAGGTGCGCCGTTCCGCTCGGCTTGGCGCCTTTGCTCCTCCATCATTTTATCCATCATCTGCTGCCACTTGGAGGTGGAACGCGGAATCGCTCCTCCTCCGGCGCCCGCTAGCTTCACAAGCGGAGGCAGCGGCAGACGATAGGCGCGCAAGGACTGAGCGGTGGCGAGGATGTTGGTGAATGTCCAGTACAGTACAAACCCGGAGACGACCGGAATGGCGCCAAGGAACATGAACACCGTGAAGATCACGCTCACGCCGACTCCCATTAGCCTCTGCTGTTTGGCCTGCGATGGGTCGGTGACCGGCGTGAGCATTGTTGCGATCACCATCGTGATCCCGTAAATGATGATCAGTAAGTAATCCTGTTGGCCGAGGTTCGGCGCTATGAAGCCGCTCGTATGCTTGCTCGTAGATGGGTTAATCCAAAGAAACGTGCCTTTCTGGAAGGCAAATTGGTACCGCACCATGCATTGGTAGATGGTGAGGAAGAGGGGCATTTGTATCAGCGCAGGGAAACAGCCCGCGAGCGGGTTTATGCCGTACTCCTTGTACAGCTCCATCACTTTTTGCTGCTGGGTCTGCTGGTCGTTCTTGTACTTCTGCTTGATCTCGGCGGTCAGAGGCCCGAGTTGGGACATCTGCCTCGAGAACATCAACTGCTTCTGTGCGAGCGGAAAAACGATTCCACGAACGCAAAGTGCCAGCAAAAACGCTGCGAACGCATAGCTGAAACCCGACTGTGCCCCCGTAAGGTGCACTAGCAGGTCCATCAGTTGAAAACCCGGGATGATGCCGTAGACGTAATCGGTCTGATTGCGGTCGGTCAGAAGCTCGACGACGCGGTGATAAAGCGCCTGGCCGGACCACGCATTCCAATCGAATTTCGTGGTACTACCCGCCAGGGGCGTCCCATCTCGGTTCGTCGCCGGTGAGGCGATCTTGCTCGCCATGACCGAATATAGATGAGTCCACGCTGGAGTGTCGACAAGCTTCTTTTGGTAGGGAACCAGCGTCTGATACGCGTCCCGGATGCGGCCGGTATCGTTTGACCACAGACCCGCCTTCAGCTGAGTGTCCGCTTCCAGTACGGTGGCCTCGATCTTCTTGGTCTCCGCATCCGCTTTGGAAAGCTGCCGCTTCTTGACCGCCTCGTCAAGCAACTGATTGTATTCGCCGACGGTGGAGCGAACGGATTGGTCCTTCAGGAGAGAATTGTCCCTAAGAAGTTCCGCGTATACCTGGTCGACTGTCCGCGTGGCGGTGTTCTGGTTCTTCGGACCAAAAAAGAGCTGGATCCCCAGGAAAATGGTGATCATCAGCAACGCAGTCTGAAGAAAATTCTGCTTAGGAGTGGGTTTGCTCATTCGTAATCAATGCGAAACTGGATGCGATCAAGGAACCGGATCGTGGCCGCCGGGATGAAACGGATGGCATCGGAGAATACGCTTCATACCCATCCAACTACCCTTCATCAACCCGTACCGTTGCACTGCTTCCAACGTGTACTGGCTGCAGCTCGGCGTGTATCGGCAGGTAGGGGGCATCCATGCAAACCCTCTCTGATAACACCGAATTAAGAAGACTCCGAATCTTCGGCCCATCTCATCACCGCTTTGGCGAAAAGCGCTCGAACCTCGGTTCGAACCCGCTCATAGGGCGCCTCTACTGCCTCAACGTTTACCATCAAAACAAAATCGAATCGTCGGTCGAGATCCTCCCTCAGGTCGAAGACCGCCTCCCGAAACCTCCTTTTGAGCTTGTTTCGTCGAGGTCGAGATCCGACCTTCTTGGATACGGCGAAGCCGATCAGGCCCGTGCCCGGTGAAGCGATCAATCTTGCGTAATCGCCCTTCACCCTCTTCCCGAGAGTGAAGATCGCTTCGAAACGCTCTTTCGAGGGACCCTTGATTCGATCGCTACGCGGAGATCTTCGCGCGTCCTCGATTTCGGCGTCGCTTGAGGACGTTCTGTCCGTCGGTCGTTCGCATGCGGACGCGAAATCCGTGCGTCTTGCTGCGTTTGCGGTTATTGGGTTGGAAAGTGCGCTTCATACCTGGTCCCTGTCAACAAAATCTTGAACAGCAGAGTGTACCCAATGGGTGAAGAGACAGGCGTCTCAGCTTCACCTCGTCGACTAGTGCGAGTGGACCTTTTGGGTGACGAAATCGCAAAGGCTGGTAGCTTGATCTTCAAGGGTCTTCAGACCCGACGTATCCATGCCGGTAAGGGACTGCAAAACCTCTGGCTTCAGCAAGGTCATCAGGTCAAGACTCTTCCGAACCCGCCAGATCTCGACCAGCATGTTCTTCTTCTGCTCGAGGTCCATTCGGTCGATCGTCGTACGAGCGCGCTTGTTGAGTTCCGTGCACGTCGACTTGACGTCCTGGAATCGCTTGGGCCACTGCCGGACGACTTTCTCGGCGGCCGGTCGGCCCTCCCTTTGCACTTTCTCCCATGCACTATGCACCCAACCCATGAAGCTCCCGTCATCTTTGATCGCAGGTTTGGGCGCGGACTGTCCGCACGCGTTCAGCACACCACAAAGCACCAACATGGCAACAACTGCCGATTTCATTGAAGGAACTCCCGAGGATCGGCAAAAGCGCCCCTTATCGCGGTGGCCGCCGCCGTCATGGGCGAAACAAGGTGGGTTCGTGAACCAGGCCCTTGCCGTCCCTCGTATGGGCGATTCGACGTCGATGCGCTTCGCTCGGCCGGACGGAGGATGTCGCCGTTCATACCGAGGCACATCGAACACCCTGCCCGGTGCCACTCGAATCCGGCGGACGAAAACGTCTCATGCAGACCTTCATGCTCGGCAAGCATTCGCACCTCTTCGCTTCCCGGCACAACCAGAGCGCGAACTCCGGACGCTACTCGGCGCCCCCTCACAATCGTCGCCGCCTCACGAAGATCCTCAATGCGTGAGTTTGTGCACGAGCCGATGAATACTGTGTTTACCTTGAGGTCACGCATTGAATCGCCTGGCTTCAGGCCCATATACGACTGTGCCCTCCGCTCACCTGCGTCACGGGGTTCTGGTACTTCCTGATCGATGTCGATCGTCATAGCCGGCGTCGTCCCCCACGTAACTTGCGGCTTTAGTTGGTCAACTTGCAGCGATTCGAACCGATCGAACGCGGATATGTCGTCAGTCTTGAGCGTTTGAGCATAGGCGGCAAGGCGCTTGAGTGCTGGGCCCTTCGGCGCAAAGGGTCGGTCTTCCGCATCGATATATTCGAGCGTGATTTCGTCCGGAGCGATCATTCCTGCCCGGGCGCCCATTTCGATCGACATGTTGCATACGGTCATACGCCCGCTCATATTCAGATTCCTGATCGCGGACCCGAAGTACTCGACGACGTAACCAGTGCCGCCGCCGGCCCCAAGCTTGCGGATCAAATTCAGAATGAGGTCCTTCGCTCCTACCCCCGCCCCCGGATTGCCGTCGATTTGGACGCCAAGCGACCTTGGCTTGCCGCTTGATCTCAGTGTTTGGGTCGCCAGTACGTGCTCGACCTCGGTCGTTCCGATGCCGAATGCTAGCGCACCGAAGGCGCCATGAGTCGACGTATGGCTATCGCCGCATACGATCGTCAGCCCGGGGAGCGTGATACCAAGCTGCGGACCGATGACATGTACGATTCCCTGCTTCAGCGCACCATACGCGAATAGTGGAACATCGAAATCTGCGCAGTTGCGAGTAAGGGCCGCCAGTTGCTTGCCGCTCAACGAAGCCTCGTCGATGTCACGACCGTCCGTCGGCACGTTATGGTCTGCCGTTGCAAAAGTGAGGTCGGGCCTTCTCACCTTTCGACCGTGCTCGCGCAATCCGTCGAATGCCTGAGGGGACGTCACCTCGTGAACCAGGTGTCGATCGATGAAGAGCAGCGCGCCGCCGCCAGGTAGTTCGGCCACCACATGTTCATCCCAAACCTTATCAAACAGCGTCGAAGGCATCCTATTATTGTATTCGTTCGGAGTCGGCGGTTGGTTCAGCCGTCAAAGCCATCCTCGTCGGCAACGGATCGAACGACCGTATGGCCTCAGCGCGCAGGGGCGCCGCAGACGTGATTTCGGCCCTGTTTCTTCGCTTGGAGCAACGCACTGTCGGCCTTGGCAATGAACTCGTGGTTTAGTTGGCCCGGCATATGAGTGGAGTAGCCGTAGCTTGCCGTAAGTTTGATGCCGGCCTCCAAGGCAAGTTCCGACGCCGCGATGTTCCGCTTTATTCGCCAGATCACCGCTTCTGCGATTTCTGAATCGGCTCCCCAAAGAACGACAATATATTCATCGCCTCCCCAGCGCCCGATCCAGTCCCCGTCGCGGATGCTCGCGGCCGCAATGTTCGCGAAGTGCTGCAGACAGACGTCTCCGACTTTAGTTCCGTAGTGTTCGTTCAACTCCTTGAATTTGTCGATATCGAAGACCACCGTCGAAACAGGAACTTGGGAACGATCCGCGCGCGCGAGGTCATGTTGAAGCTTCTCGGAACTGGCTCTACGGTTAAGCAAGCCGGTCAGTGCATCGATTTGCGATGCATGCTCGACTTCCCTACGGGAGCGATCCAGACTCACCACCGTGTTCTTCGTATGCCTCATGATCGTTCCGATCTCATCTTCGTATTCGGCAGGCAAATCCGAGATCTCTCCGCTTTTGGCGTACTTGTCGAGGAACGAAGCAACCATGCAAACCGGCCACACAAGGTTCCAAATAGCCCAAAGCGTCAATGCAGTGACAATTAGTCCAACGGCGAGAACGAGGAGAAATGACGCGGACGGTGTCCGGCTAACATTCCCAGTGACGAGCCACAGCCCCAACATGAGCCACTGAATGAGTGCGCCACATATCGTTACGCCCATCAGTTTCGCCGGGTAGCTATGGCGAGTCGGCAGTCTTTCGAGCCACGCGTAGAGCTTCAAGGAGTTCATGAGAGGAGGACCTGTGGAGCTTTAATCGGCAATATTCATTCGATCTTCACATCAGTTCCCCTTTTTGCGATTTTCGGAACAGATAATCCGACGATTGCGCAATCTAACTGCAGCGTTCAGACGGTCGACATCCCCGTGACCTGTAATCCGTTGATGTAGAAGGCTGCATAATTGACTGACTCATTCAGTTATAATAGAGTCATGTCTCGTAGGGCTTCACCGGATCGGCGCAGACAAATAGCACAGGCGGCACTCGAGGCATTCTCTGCTTCGGGATTTCGACGCACCCAGGTTTCGGAGATCGCCAAACTCGCGGGCGTAGCCCCGGGCACTCTCTACCTCTACACTGCGAGCAAAGAGACGTTGTTCCTCGCCGCTCTCCATATCGCCCTCGGAGAACAGCCGGACCAAGCCTTCGAAGATGAACAGAACCTCCTGGAAACGATCTCGGTTAAGCTGACGCTGTCGAAGGGGTTACCTAGTCTCTTTCAGGCATCTAGGAGCGACGGTTACGGCGTACCACCCCTGGAAGTGATCGTCGAAGAGGTTTACGACGCCGTGGATCGTGTCGCGCCCGCGATCAGACTTGTTGAAAGGTGCGCTCAGGATTGGCCAGAACTCGCCGCTCTGTTCTATGCCGAACTTCGTCCGCAACTCATTCAGATCCTGACAAGCTACTTAGCCAAAGGGATCGAAGCCGGATTGCTCAGGCCTATCCCCGATCTGCCCTTGGCCGCTCGGCTGATTCTCGAGACGATCGCCTGGTTTGCCATTCATCGCCATGGCGATGCGGACGGACGTTTCTTCGACTCGGTTGCCGCCCGGGCTACCGTCATCGACGCCCTCACCCATGCCTACGCCTCCCATTGAGTTACGGGTACCTCCCATGATCCAGACCAAAACTGTCCCCGCTTCCGACTTCCGGCCATCTACCGCCAAAGACGCAAAGAAACCGACATCTCGAATCGCATGGGTCGACAACCTCCGAATGCTGACGATTCTGCTGGTCGTCAACATGCATGCAGGTGTCACCTATAGCCATGTCGGCAGTTGGTACTACAACTCGCCCCATGAGCCGAGCCTAATGGAGAAGCTCCCGTTTGCCTTGTGGCAAGGACACCTTCAATCTTTCTTCATGGGTCTGCTTTTCTTCATCGGCGGCTATTTCGCCGATAGGTCGCTTGAGCGCAAGAGTCCGGCTGGATTCCTTAAGGAGCGAATGATCCGCCTCGGGCTACCGACGCTGTTCTACATGCTCGTAATCCATCCCTTCGTTGTGTTTGTGCTGCTCGCTCCCGCCGATCATCGCCCGTCCATGGCCTGGTACCTGACTGAGTTCATCGGTAAGGGGCGATTCATTGGCTCAAGCGGCCCTATGTGGTTTGCATTCGCACTCCTTCTGTTCTGCATTCCGTTTGCCTGGCTCGGCAAGGCTGGCGATTGCGCGAGAGTTCAAACAGGCGCTGTCCTTCAACCGATAACGCTCCTCATATTGGCGATGGCACTTTCGATCGGCAGCTTTCTCGTTCGCACGGTTCAGCCGATCGGAACCAGCATCCTAAACTTTCAACTCTGCTTCTTCACGCAGTACATCGTCGCTTTTGTCCTTGGCATCGTCGTATCGAGGCGAGACTGCTTGCAGGCATTGGCGCAGAGTCAAATCGCTAAGCGCGCCGGTTGGATCGCCTTGATTGGCGGTCCCGCTGCGCTCATTGCCTTTGCCCTGATCGCGATGAAAGACATGGGCAAGGCGCCCCCTCCAATGTACGGCGGATGGAACTGGGAAGCCCTGGCCTTGGCCACATGGGAACAGTCGACTGGTATCGGCTTGGCACTTGGCGCGATGGCTCTCTGTTCGTTCAGGTTCAATTCCGATCGCGGGCTGATGCGTTGGCTCTCTGACCGCTCATTCGGCGTCTATCTTCTGCACACTCCCGTCCTGGTCGGTTTGGCACTCCTCTTCGATCCGATTCATGCGAACCTGTTCGGTCTGGTCGCCCTCCTCACTGTGACCGGCTGGATCGGGAGCTTTGCCGTGGCCGATATCGGCCGTCGGCTTCGACTCGTTTAGCAAATGGCCCGGCATATTCCGGGCATTGCTGGCGCCTAATGGTGTAGAACCACTCTAGCTACTGACGCGTTAACGCGTTCGCATCGAGGGCAATATGCTTCTAACCGCGGTTCTACTTTCGATTTCTTGCTATCGGGACGCTTTCGACGATCGAGTCGAAGCCGCTGTTCGCAAGCTCTCGCTGGAGCGAAAGCTCGAAATGATCGGTGGATACGAGGGATTCGATATCATGCCGGTACCCGAGTTGGGTCTACACAAGATCCTGATGAACGACGGTCCATTGGGGGTGCGGGGCGACAACGAATCCCGCCCGGCGATGGCCTATCCGGCCGGCGTCTGCCTTGCCAGCACGTTCAATCCCGTCCTGTTCCACGAGTTCGGTACCGCAGTCGGTCGGGACGCACTGGGCAGAGGGGTCGGCATCCTGCTCGGACCAGGTGTGAATCTCTCCCGAATCGTCCAGAACGGACGTAACTTCGAGTACATGGGCGAGGACCCTTTCGTGGCTTCCCGCTGCGCAGTCGGAATGATCGAAGGGCTCCAAGGCCAAGGGGTCGTGGCCACGGTTAAGCACTATGCGGCCAACAACCACGAAAACGACCGGTTCCGCGATTCCTCGGACGTCAGCGAGCGCGCCATGCGTGAACTCTATCTCCGCGCGTTCGAAGCGTCGGTCAAAGAGGCTCACGTCGGCGCCGTCATGTGCTCGTACAACAAGCTGAACGGGGTCTATGCCAGCGAGAACGCCTGGCTCCTCAAAGACGTGTTGCGCCACGATTGGGGATTTAATGGCATTTTGATGAGCGACTGGGGAGCCGTTCACAGTACTGAGGGCGCTGCGCTCAACGGAATGGATCTGGAAATGCCGTCCGGCCGGAACTTCGATCCTAAAATGCTCCGTCCGCTTGTCACCGACGGCAAGGTCCCGGAAGCGGTGATCGACGGGAAGATTCGGCACATCCTTCACACGATCTATGAGTTCCATCTCGACGGTCCACTGCCGAAGGCAATCCACGACGATCCACGTAATGCCGCGGTGGCACGGAGAATCGCGGAAGAAGGAATCGTCCTCCTCCAAAACAACCGCAAGACGCTTCCTATCAACCCGGCCAAAGGAGAGAGGATTGCCGTGATGGGGTTCAATGCCCTGTCGCCCGTACCCGTTGCAGGTGGAAGCGCGGAGATCGTGCCGCTGCACCAGGAGAGCCTCCTAGACGCCATGAATCGGACCGGCTTGCGGCTATCGGCCCTGCGATCGAAAGATCCGGACGTGAACGCCGCCCTGTCGTTCAACGGCTACACGCGAGTGGAAACCGACTTCTCGAACATTGATGGGAAGCGCAGCTTCAAGCGGATTCCAGGCGGCTCGACGACCGCAGACTGGACCGATTCCTCGCCAAGTCCGGTCGGAATGGGTTCGTTCAGGGGGCAAGTCGTCGCGATGTTCCGACCCAAGACATCGGGCGCCTATTGGCTGGTCAGCAAGTGCCAGGGTGGAGTTCGGGTTGGAATTGGTTGGAGCCATTCGGTGGTTCACGACGACATAGCAAAGCCTACCGTGCTTAAGCAGATGGTCTTCTTGACCGCAGGAAAGGACTACGACCTTTCTGCTCGTTTCAACCACACATCTGGAGATATCCATATCGCGTTCGGCATCCTTCCAGCGGCGTCTCCATTGACCGATCCCAAGAACCTGGCTGCCCTCAAGGCAGCTGACAAGGTTGTGATCGGCGTTGGATTCAATCCCTATCTGGAGTCGGAAGGGACCGATCGTCCGTTCCAGTTGCCGCAGGACCAACAGGAACTGATTCGCGCCGCGATCTTGCTCAAGAAGCGGGTTATTCTCGTCGTCAATTCAGGTGCCGGCGTCGACCTTGCGCCATTTGCTCACGACGTCGACTCGATCGTGCAGGCTTGGTATGCCGGCGAGGAGGGTGCAACCGCCCTTGCCGAGATATTGACAGGAAAGATCAACCCGAGTGGGAAGCTGGCGGCATCGTTCCCTAAGTCGCTTGCCGGCACTTACTACGCGGACGCATATCCTCCCAAGAACGGGCATGTCGCCTACAGCGAGGACCTGCTAATCGGCTACCGGTGGTTCGATACGAAGGGCAGCCAACCACTCTTTCCGTTCGGCTTTGGGCTGTCATACACGACATTCAAAATCAGCCGGCCCCGATTGACCGTGAACTCAAGCGTCGTGTCCGTCTCCGCCGCGATTCAAAACACCGGAGCCCGTGAGGGAGCCGATGTGGTTCAGACTTACGTCGGCCCTAGAGTGGTGGCAAATGGCTTTCCGCTAAAGGAACTCAAAGCATTCCACAAGTTGTCTCTTCGGGCAGGCGGCATGGCGGTAGTCACGATGAAAATCCCGGTCACCGCTCTCGCCCACTGGAACACGGCGGACCATCGGTGGCACGTAGCCAAGGGTGAGTACTTCGCCTATGTCGGCGATTCCAGTCAAGGCGCCATTCGTATCCCGTTTAGGATCGCCAAAGACACCGACTATTTACCGTAGACCGTAGCGTCTCGACCTTCCACAAACACCCGAACGGGGTGGATCTTTCCAAGCTTCACCCCGTTCGCAAATGGGGACTCACTCAGCACAACCAAGTCGGCCCGGTAGCCGGGCTTGATTTGGCCAAGCTCGTTCTCCATGAAGAACGAATAGGCAGCCCGGCTTGTGTAGCTCTTTAGCGCCTCGTCGACGCTGATGTTCTGCTCCGGAAACCAGACATCGCCCTTCATCGTGCGTCCAGTCACTGCCGCATCGATTCCCAGGAAGGGATCACAACTGACGACCGGCCAATCGCTTCCGAATACGAGGTTGGCGCCGGAACGAAGCAGCGATCGATAGGCGTAGCTGGTGCGGCATCGCTCTTTCCCGACAACTTCCTCCGCATATCGTCCGTCGTCCGCCTTGTGCAAAGGCTGCATCGACGGGATGACGCCTAGATTGCCAAAGCGGGCCACGTCGTCTGGAAGCAGATGCTGCGCATGCTCGACTCGAAAGCGCTTCGCAGCAAGGCCCGGCGCATTGTTTTCAAAGAGATCCAGTATGTCGTGGTTGGCTTGATCGCCTATTGCGTGAACAATAACCTGAAGCCCTGATCTCGCGGCCAGCGCGATTCCGCGAGCGTAGTTGCCGTTCTTCGCCCCGCTTCTCTCCACACCCCGGAAATCTGCCGGGTGATTCGGCCCAGGGTTGGCAAACGGATCGTGCATGAAGGCGGTACGGGATCCCATAGAACCGTCCATGAACGCCTTGACTCCCCGAGCCTCGACAAAGCCAGGTACGCCGGTGAATCTCTTCAGCGCGGCTACCATATTGTCCCAGTAGCCGTCGCCGGCAACGAGGTAGAGGAAGAACCGGAGCGTTGGGGTCGTCTTCCGGTAGACCCGGCCGTAGACAGTTAGGTCGTTGCCGATGTCGCATACGGTCGTAACGCCGTGGGAGTTGGCCTCTCTAATCGCGAGTCTCAGCCCCTCTTCCTGCCGGACCCGGGTTCCTGACGGCAGCTTCATCTCGACAAAACTGATCGCCGTGTCGCGAAGAACACCGGTCGGTTCGTGGGTAACCGGGTCGCGCTCGATTACGCCGCCCGGAGGATCCGGAGGGCCGTCCTTTGTGATGCCGGCCAAACGCAGCGCCTCAGAATTCACGAAGACTGAATGTCCATCCATGCGCTCAAGGCAGATAGGATGCCCACTGCTTATGCCGTCAACCCACTCCTTGCGTGGCTGAGCCGGGTCGGGCCAACTCTCGGTCGACCAGCCTGAGCCCTGGAGCCATTCGCCTGGGCCGAGTTTGCCGACCGCATTCGCGATTCTCCGAATGAACTCCTTTCGGCCTCCGACATCTCTCAACTGCAGGAGCAGCAGATTGCTCCCTGATTCGCCGAAATGGGTGTGGCAGTCGATTAACCCAGGGATCACGAAGCGGCCCTTCACATCGATCACCTTAGTGGACGGGTCTATCCATCGACTCTCGTAGGGACCGACATACGCGATGCGTCCTCCAATTACCGCGATGCTATCGCCGACCAGGATTTTGCCGTCGCTCCAAATGTGGGCGTGCCGGATCACGAGATCGACCGGGCCGCGACCCAGCACGAACACGCCGGCTAAGACAGCGAGTAGAGGAGGCATGCCGGATTATAGGGGACCGGATCGAAACTGATCAACCTAACCGACGCTAGACTTCAAAGTACAGATGTCGGTGAAGGTCGCATCCAGGATTGAATCCGGTGGAACAATGCGGGCACCGGTCGTTCGATTCCAAGTACTCGTCGACCGTCATAAGGGCGCCGCACACGCCACAGAGGATAACCTTCTCGTGGAATCGTGACCTTGGCCAGACGACCGGAGCATGATCGGCCACCTCCAGATGGCATTCAAAGCAGGGATAGAACCGGTCGCAGCAAGCGAATCTTATGCAGATGACGTCGAGTTCTGAGGCGTAGTGCCTGCACCGGGTAATCGTGTCGATATCGAGGCCCTTAACCGTGATTCCCCAAACGACGCGAGTCAAGAAGGGGCCTGAAACCCAAGATAAACGGCGTCGAATCGGTCGAAGAGGGCAACCATCGCTTCGTAACTCCGATCTTCAGCCGAGTGGATCGCCTGAATCAGCTCATAGGTCTTGCGGGTCATGACTAGCATGTAGCGGACCTGGTCCGAGCTTGGGTTCCAGTAAGCGTGCCTGACGCCCCTTGGGACCAACACAGAATCACCTGCCGTTGCTGTAACCACGTCGTCGCCCACCTGAACACAAAGGGTTCCTTCGAGGATGTACCAAGCTTCGTCGCAATGGCGGTGGATGTGATAGGGAGCGACCAACATGCGCTCGCCGGGAGGAGATCCTTGTTGGGTCCACTCCGCCAACACGAAGTCCTCTCCGACCGTCATCGAGTCCTTCAGTGGATGGGCGAGCATAGTGAGACGGTATACCAGATTGGCCCGGGACGCTCTTTGGGACCCACAAAGAAGAACGGGGCCCCTCGTTTCCGAGTGACCCCGTTCAATTCTAGCCTAAGCTCTTACCAGCGGCTTCCGCCGGAACGGCCACCGCCGCCACCGGAGCTGCGACCGCCGCCATAGCTGCCGCCACCGCCACCGCCGCCGCTTCCGCTACGAGCCTCACGAGGTCGCGCTTCGTTGACAGTGAGAGTCCGGCCGTCGAGCTGGGTGCTGTTCTTCTCCGAAATCGCGGCTTCGAGCTGGTCAGCTTCGATGTCGACGAATCCAAAGCCTCGTCCTTCGACGATCCGGGCGTTGCTGGCGCCGTAGGCGCTAAAATGAGCGGTGATCTGAGCCTGGGTGGCCGAATACGGCAAGTTGCCGACGTAAAGAGTTTTGATTGCCATTTGAATGGTCTCCTGCTTATGAGATTGTTCCGGTTCCTACAGATAGAGAGATCGAGATGAGAACCGGCCGAAGCAGCATTCCGAAAACGAAGACCAGACTATGGAGAACGTAACCAACATATTATACACCTGTTTGTGATTTCAGGTTTTTATGCCTTCGGATTTTCGTCGTAGCGGACGTCCGGAACGAATCGCTGGAATTGGTCGCTGTGGCTAACGAAATGGATCCCGAACGGTGACGCCTCGTATCCTCTGCCCATCGTTAGGGTCGTCCGTATACAGGACTGAGCATTGTCCAGCTGAAGCAGCCTCGACAACCATTGAGTCACTGATTTACGGTCCGCCTTTGCGCGAAGTCTCAGCGCGTAAAGGACAGTGTCGGGAAGACTGATAGTCAGATTCTTCACAAATACAGTGCACACGAATTCGTGTGCATGTATATCTCGAAGTTGTTCGAGCGAACCGATTGCAGGGCGGCTGTTTGTCTTCGAATAGGACTTGACCGACATGGTAGCCTTCGCCTATGGCACATGGACTGGAATTGAGGGTCTATGACGACCTGGCGGCATACAAGGCGGACGTCGATCCGTTCCTGTTGGAGCGGGAGGCCGAAAACGGTCTGTTCCATGGGCTTCTGACCTCAATGCAGGCGCGTGCCGACGCTTCCAGGCTCTTTCTGGGGCGGGTCGTTCGAAACGGCAAGACTGACTCGCTCGGATTTCATACCGGACATGCCCTTATCGCAACTCGCGCCGACCTGGATGCCCTCGACACGATGATCGCAGGTCTCGCCCGTTTGTTCCCGACCCTGCCTGGAATCGTGGCCCACGGCGAGACCAGCGACGCTTTCGCGGAACGTTGGATTCGACAACAATCATGCCGCGTTCGCGGCGTGGTGCGCCAGCGAATCTACGTTCTTGAGCGCCTGATCCCACCAAGGCATACCTCAGGCGCTTCACGATGGGCCGAACAGAAAGACGTTCCGCTCGTCGTCGGGTGGGTGACTGCCTTTCATGTCGAAGCTCTCCCCCATGAACCCTATTCGACCGACACTGCGATTGCGACGACCCGAAGGATGATCGATGAGCGGCGACTTGTACTTTGGACCGTTAGCCAGCGGGTCGTTTCCATGGCCGCCCTGAGTCGCCCGACCCCAAACGGAATCTGGGTAAACGCGGTCTATACGCCGCCCGAGGAGCGCCGAAGGGGATACGCATCGGCAGTCGTCGCCGACGTTACCCAACGGGGACTCGACATGGGTAAGCGATTCACCGCGCTGTATACCGACCTGGACAACCCGACCTCGAACTCGATCTACATCAAAATGGGATACGAGCCGATCTGTGATTCCCGAAACTACTGGTTCGACTACTCCTGACTGGAGTTCTGCTGCTGGTAGATTAGGTTTGTCGCAAGGGTCGACGAGGACCAAATACGATGTCAGCCGAACAAGATCTCTATACCGGCGGCTCGCGAGTCATCCGCGCGCCGAGAGGCAACCATCTGACGTGCAAGAACTGGCTGATCGAAGCGGCCTACCGTATGATCCAGAACAACCTCGATCCCGAGGTCGCTGAACGACCTGAGGATTTGGTCGTCTATGGAGGAATCGGCAAAGCGGCGCGCAACTGGCCATGTTTCGACGCGATTCTCCGGTCGCTAAAGGAGCTCGAGCCGGACGAGAGTCTGCTAGTGCAATCAGGTAAGCCGGTCGCCGTCTTCAGAACACATCCGGACGCCCCGCGTGTGCTCATAGCCAACTCCAACCTCGTGCCGAAATGGGCCACGTGGGAGCACTTCAACGAACTGGACCGAAAGGGGTTGGCGATGTATGGCCAGATGACGGCGGGTTCATGGATCTACATCGGCTCACAGGGGATCGTCCAGGGCACCTACGAAACGTTCGTCGAAATGGGCAGGCAGCACTTTCGCGGAGACTGGTCCGGGAAATGGATACTCACCGCCGGCTTGGGCGGAATGGGTGGCGCACAGCCGCTCGCGGCTGTAATGGCGGGTGCCCACTGCTTGGTCGTGGAGTGCCAGGAGTCGCGAATCGACTTCCGGCTCCGAACCCGGTACGTCGATCACAAGGCACGGAGCATCGACGAGGCGCTCGCAATCATCGCAGACGCATCAAGCCCGACATCGGTTGGTTTGCTTGGAAATGCCGCCGAGGTTTTGCCCCGCTTGGTCGAAATCGCCAAAGACGGCGGACCTAGCCCATCCGCCGTAACAGATCAGACATCGGCTCACGACCTGTACAACGGTTACTTACCCATCGGGTGGTCCTGCGAAAGATGGAAGGCGGAACGCGGCGGATCCCGCGAAGACCGCGACCACTTGGCGCTGGAAGCGGGTAAATCGTGCGCGGTTCACGTTCAGGCAATGCTGGAATTCCATCGCATTGGAATTCCGACTATCGACTACGGCAACAACCTTCGGCAGGCCGCGCTCGATCATGGCGTACCGGATGCCTTTGACTATCCAGGCTTTGTGCCGGCATGTGTCCGGCCCCTCTTCTGCGAGGGAAAGGGGCCTTTCCGTTGGGTCGCCCTGTCCGGTGATCCGGAGGACATCTACCGCACCGACGACAAGATCAAGGAGCTATTCCCCGACCGCACGGAGGTTCACCGGTGGTTGGACCAGGCACGCGAGCGGATCGCGTTCCAAGGTCTGCCCGCGCGGATCTGTTGGCTTGGGCTTGGCGAACGGCACCTTGCCGGGCTGGCATTCAACGAGATGGTGCGTACAGGAGAACTCAGCGCTCCGATCGTCATTGGCCGCGACCATCTGGATACCGGTTCGGTTGCCAGTCCCAATCGGGAAACCGAGGCGATGCTCGATGGGTCGGACGCGGTTTCGGATTGGCCGGTTCTGAACGCCCTGCTTTCCGCTTCGGGAGGGGCGACATGGGTCAGCTTCCATCACGGCGGCGGGGTCGGGATGGGTTACTCCCAACACGCGGGCCTCGTGATCGTCTGCGACGGCACGCCGGAGGCGGACGCTAGGCTCCGGCGCGTTCTGTGGAACGACCCCGCGATAGGCGTCGTTCGACATGCCGATGCCGGCTACGACCTTGCCCGAGACACCGCAACCAAGATGGGACTCGACATTCCGGAGGTATTGGCTTGACCAGTCCCCTGATCCTTCGGCCGGGTGATCTTCTACTATCTGACCTGCGTGAACTCGGCGTTTCATTCGTTCCAATCGAGGTCGATCCGGCATGTCTTGCCCAAGTCGCGGCGAGCGCGGATGCCGTGGAACGAATTGTCCAGCGGCGCGAGCCCGCCTACGGGATCAACACCGGATTTGGGAAACTCGCCAAGATCCGGGTCGCCGACGACCAACTCTCCCGTCTTCAGACCAATCTAGTACGGTCCCACGCTGTCGGAGTTGGTCCGCTTCTATCAGATGACATAGTTCGCCTGATTCTGGCGCTAAAGATCGCATCCCTCGGCCGTGGATTCAGTGGGATACGCCCCATTGTCCTGAAGTCGCTCGTGGACCTGTACAACGCCCAGATCTGGCCATGCATTCCATGCCAAGGGTCCGTTGGCGCCAGCGGCGACCTTGCGCCCCTGGCCCATCTGACTCTTCCTTTGATTGGAGAGGGCGAGGTCAGGGTTCGCGGCGAGCGCATGCCAGCCATCGACGCTATGTTGGAAGCAGGCATTGAGCCGATCCGGTTGGCGCCCAAAGAGGGCTTGGCTCTGCTCAACGGTACGCAAGTGTCAACCGCCATCGCCCTCAAGGGGCTCTTTCACTCCGAACAAGTCTTCGCAGCGGCAACCGTCGCCGGCGCAATGAGCGTAGATGCCGCCAGGGGCTCTGACGACCCATTCGACCCGCGAATCCACGAGGTCCGTGGCCACAGGTGTCAGACAGAGGTAGCCAACGTCTATCGGCGACTGTTAACCGGTAGCGAGATTCGGGCGTCTCACCTATTCGGCGATGACCGCGTTCAGGATCCCTATTCGCTTCGCTGCCAGCCGCAGGTAATGGGCGCCTGTCTCGAACTGATCGTGAATTCGGCTCGAACGCTCCTCATCGAGGCGAACGCTGTGTCAGACAACCCGTTGATCTTCGCCGAATCGGATCAAGTGCTGTCCGGAGGTAACTTCCACGCTGAACCGGTTGCCTTTGCGTCCGACGTGTTGGCTCTCGCGATCGCAGAAGTCGGCTCGCTTGCCGAACGCCGGATCGCCCTTTTGATCGATGCTAGCCTATCAGGCCTTCCTCCCTTTCTGATATCACAGCCGGGCGTAAACTCCGGATTCATGATTGCTCACGTGACGGCGGCAGCCCTAGCAAGCGAGAACAAAACGTTGGCCCACCCGGCAAGCGTCGACTCAATCCCAACATCTGCAAATCAGGAGGACCACGTGAGCATGGCAACCTTCGCCGCGCGGAAGCTGGCGGACATGGCGCTCAATGTACGGCATATCATCGCCATCGAACTCCTCGCAGCCGCACAGGGCATCGAATTCCATCGTCCGTTGCGAAGTTCAGACGCCTTGGAAGAGGTCCACGCGAACATTCGCGAAAGCGTTCCAGCGATGACCGAAGACCGCATCATGGGGCCGGACATCGAGACGGTTGAGCGCTTGATCGCCGAAGACCGCCTGACTCCCTTCGTCCGCTCAATCCTTCCATCTTGGAGGTCCTCGGAATGAGCGTGAAAGGATGGGGGGGGCGGAACGATTCGGAGGATGGCGATTGCGGTCTTCGGTGGCACCAACTCGTCCGGCCCTATTCAGCAGAGTCGCCCCAAGGAATAGTGATCCTTGGGCTCGCCTCTGACGAGGGAGTGCGGCGTAACCAAGGTCGCATCGGTGCAGCTGAGGGCCCGTCGTTCATTAGGAAGTTCCTATCGAACCTCCCCGCTAATGACGGGCTCGACCTATTTGACGCCGGCGACATCGCGTGCACCCATGGTCGGCTGGAGGAAGCACAGGAAGC